>NZ_LPUF01000003.1:300000-588402 GCF_002072955.1 Methyloprofundus sedimenti
CGGAAGTCTACGTACTGATTTTGCCGGCATTTGGCGTTATCAGCCAGGTTATCCCTACCTTTAGTCGTAAAAAGTTGTTTGGTTATAACCGTATGGTTGTCGCGACCCTTGCCATTGCGTTTTTATCCCTTACGGTTTGGGCACACCATATGTTTACCAGTGGTTTGCCTCTGGCAGCAGAAATTTATTTTATGTATGCCACCATGTTAATTGCAATTCCAACCGGCATAAAAATATTTAATTGGCTAGCGACCATGTATCAGGGTTCAATAACTTTCGAAACACCGATGTTATTTGCCGTCGGGTTTATTGTGATGTTTACCTTCGGAGGTTTTACCGGCATCATGATGTCGATTGCACCGAGTGATTTTCAGTATCAAGACAGTTATTTTATTGTTGGCCATTTCCATTATGTGCTGGTACCTGGTGCCGTATTTGCCTATATTGCCGGTATCTATTACTGGCTACCTAAATGGTGTGGCAGGATGTACAGCGAAACTTTAGGTCAATGGCATTTCTGGCTGATGGTTTTTGCGACCAATCTAACTTTTTTTCCCATGCATTTTCTTGGTCTGGCGGGTATGCCCAGAAGAATACCTGATTATGCGCTGCAATTTACTAATTTCAATATGATTGTGACAGTAGGAGCCTTTATCTTCGGATTCTCCCAGCTTATATTTCTTTATAATGTGGTGCGCACTATAAAAAGAGGACCGCGCACGACTGCTCAGGTATGGGATGGAGCTGATGGATTGGAGTGGACGCTGTCATCACCACCTCCGCACCATAGTTTTCAGACGCCTCCGGACATTAAGTAATGAACGTACAGCCAATAAAACATAGCCGTAATAGCCAATATTTCATACCGGGACCTTCTGTCTGGCCGGTATCTTTATGTGCAAGTATTATTCTTTTCTTTATTGGTGCCGCGAATTGGTTACATGATCGCTGGTTTGGCCCCTACCTGCTATATCTTGGCTTACTCTGTATTCTGGGAGCAATGTGTGCCTGGTTTACTAATGTCATACGCGAGAATAAAGCGTCAAACTATAATACGCAAGTGGGTTATTCGTTTCGCTGGGGAATGACCTGGTTCATTTTTTCTGAAGTTCTTTTTTTTGCTAGTTTCTTTGGCGCGCTTTTTTATACCCGGGTGTTCAGTGTGCCTGAATTAAGTGGGGCTATTCGCCCATTGACACATATCTTATTATGGCCGGATTTTTCTGGGGGCTGGCCTTTATTACATAATCCAGATAACAGACAATTTCTCGGCGCTAATTCAGTAGGCAATATCTGGGGAATCCCGGCGCTGAATACTTTATTGCTATTATCCAGTGGTGTCACCTTAACCATTGCTCATTGGGGCCTATGCCTGAAAAGGCGAGCTGTATTAATCGGCGGACTGTTTTTTACCATACTGCTGGGAGCAACTTTTCTCGGCTGCCAGGCTTCGGAATATTATGCTGCTTATCAACAGCATGGTCTAACGCTCAATGCAGGTAGCTACGGTAGCCTGTTTTTTCTTTTAACCGGGTTTCATGGCGCGCATGTTACCATCGGCTCGACGATGTTAATCGTTATGTTGATACGCAGTATTCAGGGAGATTTTTCTCCAGAGAATCATTTTGCCTTCAGTGCGACCGCCTGGTACTGGCACTTTGTTGATGTCGTCTGGCTCATGTTATTTATATTTTTTTACTGGATTTAAAACTGAAATAAAAGCACGTAGGGCGTGGCTTTAGCCCGCAAACAGACTTTGGCGGGCTAAAGCCACGCCCTACTATGAATGTTCACTGAAATCACAGGACCAACTATGACCTTTATGGTAAAAGTATATTGGCTGATCACCCTGCTCGGGGTTCCTGCCAGCATTACTCTGGCGACAAATTATCCAGATGCCTATTATCTGACCGGATTTTGCCTGCTATGGGCAATTATCGGGGGCTACGATATATACTTTAGCCGCAGCAACTTACGCCGTAATTACCCTGTGGTTTGTTATCTGCGTTATATTCTTGAATATATACGCCCCGAAATTCACCAGTATTTTATTGCCAATAATATAGAAGAAAGACCCTTTAACCGTGAACAAAGGAACCTGGTTTATCGACGCGCCCGATTATTTCCTGATACTTTACCCTTTGGAACCGAGGTGGATATTCTGGAAGATGGTTATCTATCTGCAGAGCATTCTCTGAATCCAAAAGAAATTGCTAAACAGGATACTAGAGTATTATTCGGTGGTACGCAATGTACTCAGCCATATAGTGCTTCTCGATTAAATATCTCAGCAATGAGCTTTGGGGCCTTAAGTGCAAATGCCATATTAGCTTTGAATAAAGGCGCCAAAATAGGCGGGTTTGCCCATAATACTGGGGAAGGAGGTCTTAGTCCCTATCATTTAAAATTTGGTGGAGATATTATCTGGCAAATTGGTACCGGGTATTTTGGTTGTCGTAATCAGGATGGGAGTTTTAATGCCGATGCCTTTCAGGAGCGTGCATCTCTTGACGTTGTAAAAATGATAGAAATCAAACTATCACAAGGAGCTAAACCTTCTCATGGTGGTATATTACCTGCCGCTAAAGTAAGCAAGGAAATTGCCAAAATCCGTCTGGTTGAGGCAGGAAAGGATGTTGTCTCTCCCCCTGCACACAGCGCTTTCAGTACACCTAAAGGTTTACTGCAATTTGTTCAACAACTACGTGAGCTAAGTGGTGGCAAGCCTGTTGGCTTTAAATTGTGCCTGGGCAAGAAAAGTGAATTTCTCTCAATTTGCAAAGCGATGCTTGAATCTCAAATTTTCCCGGATTTTATTACTATTGATGGAGCAGAAGGTGGAACAGGTGCAGCTCCGTTAGAATTCTCCAACCGTCTAGGTACTCCGTGCCTGGAAGCGATTTATTATGTGAATCAGGTTCTGATTGGGCTCAATATTAAAGACCAGATACGGATTATTGCTTCAGGAAAAACTGCATCAGGGTTTGACCTGCTGGCAAAAGTTGCTCTGGGTGCCGATACTGTTAATGCTGCGCGGACCATGATGCTGGCGTTGGGATGTGTTCAATCACAAGCCTGCAATACCAACAAATGTCCAACCGGCATTGCCACCCAAAATCCAAACCGGGGAAAAGCAGTGAATGTCGAAAACAAACATGTACGAGTGGCTAATTTCCAGGATCAAACCGTCTCTTCGTTTTTGCAGCTATGCGGAGCTATTGGCTATGAACATCCTGATATGCTTCGTCCATCAGATATTTACCGCCGTTTTGATCAAGGCTTATTGCACTTTGATGAAATCTACACACCATTGCAGCCAGGTCAATTACTGTCAAATGATGTTCCAAAAACATATTTTGCCGATTGGCAAAAAGCATCACCGGAGTATTTTTAATAATTCCACACAACCGATATAACAGTATTCTACCAATTTATCGTAATGATGCCCTTGGCAAGATTATTAAGTACCAGTAAAATTTTTTACTCCGCACACTGAACAACGATTTGAATGGAGAGCACCTATGACCGAAGAATTTAATACAGCAAAAACACAGCTAGATATATTGGCCCCCACGTCATTATCGGGCAATGCCATACTGGAAAATCCATTACTAAATAAAGGCACCGCATTTAGTGAAGAAGAACGCATTGAATTGGGCTTGCTCGGCTTATTACCCCCACATATTGAGAGTCTCGATGATCAGGCTCTACGCGCCTACGAAGCATTTTCCATGTTTGAAACTGAACTGGAAAAACATATTTATTTGCGTGCTCTTCAGGATAATAATGAAATACTTTTTTACCGCATGGTGCATGACCACCTGACAGAAATGATGCCCATTATCTATACACCTGTAGTCGGTGAAGCCTGTCAAAAATTTAGTGAAATCTACCGGCGTTCCAGAGGGCTTTTTATCAGTTATCCCGAACGTCAATATATTGAGACTATTTTAGACAATGCTATCGGCAAAAATATTCGCGTCATTGTAGTAACTGATGGTGAGCGCATTCTCGGCTTAGGCGATCAGGGAGCGGGTGGAATGGGAATTCCAATTGGCAAACTTTCTCTTTATAGCGTATGCGGAGGCATAGATCCGGCAACGACTCTACCTATTACCCTGGATGTGGGCACCAATAATGAAGAACGCATCAAAGACCCCTTATACATAGGCTGGCGTCATTCGCGCATAAATGGTGAACAATATTACGAATTTCTGGATTTATTTGTACAGGCCGTAATACGCAAATGGCCGCAAGTGGTATTACAATTTGAGGATTTTGCTCTGATCCATGCAACACCTTTACTGGAGAAATATCGCGATCAACTATGTACCTTCAATGATGATATACAAGGCACGGCAGCAGTGACGGTTGGCACCTTACTAGCAGCGGTTAAAGCTGCCAATGTCAGTCTATGTGAGCAAAATGTTGTTTTTCTCGGAGCAGGTTCTGCAGGTTGCGGCATAGCCGAACAAATTATTGCTGCTATGGTGATGCTAGGGCTAACAGAAGCAGATGCGCGCCGGCATATATTCATGGTTGACCGTCACGGCCTGGTGCATGATGGCATGGAAGCAAAATTCCCGTTTCAACAGCGCCTGGCACAATCTTATACCCGGGTAGCAAACTGGTCAGCAGACAGCTCTCAAAGCATCAGTTTGTTAGAGGTGATAAAACAGGCACGCCCAGCTATTTTGATTGGCGTCTCAGGACAACCAGGGCTTTTTACAGAAGAAATTATCCGTGAAATGACTCGCGGTACTGCAACACCGATCATTTTTCCTTTATCTAATCCTACTGCACGTATCGAAGCAGAACCTGCTGATGTGATAAAATGGTCCGACGGCAAGGCATTGATAGCTACCGGAAGTCCATTCTCACCGGTCAATTATAAGGGGCAAAATTACCCCATAGCTCAATGCAATAACAGTTATATCTTTCCTGGGATAGGCCTGGGTATACTTGCTTCCGAAGCCAGCCGAGTAACTGATGGCATGTTAATGGCTGCCGCCATTGCGCTTAGTGAAAGTGCGGAAAACGATACCGGCTCTTCCGAATCCGGTTTGCTTCCTCCTCTAGAGGATATCCGTAAGGTGAGCAAGAATATTGCACTTGCAGTCGGTTTGCAAGCTCAGAGCGACGGTGTTGCGTCTAAGACATCCATTGAAATATTACAGGATAAAATTAATGAGACTTTCTGGGAACCTAATTATCATCCCATTAAGCATCAATTATAATTATCTGAACCTAGGCCATGAATGCCATTTCAGGACAAGATTAACATAAGGCTTGATACTCAACGCCTGTTATTCCAGTCTGAATAACTATCACATATCAGGAGCTAAAAATGAGTTTGTCCATCATGACTTACCAACCCGTAGGTGACAAAAAAAACTCGGATTTTTTCAACGACTATCGTCTGAAAATATTTCAACGCCGAAAATCGAGTGGGATTGATGATTTACTGGAAAATATTTGCGCACTTGTCGTTCAGGTAGAAACCGGAGACGCTCTGGCCTATATGGAAGAATTATACCTACTTACACCATTCCGCTTTCAGGATGCTTATCTTAATGAAACGCACAAGATCTATATTATGCAAGCCAGACCTGAATGGCCCCGCTACATCGTTCTGGAACCTCTGGATAAAACCTTCAGAGATGATTTAACACGTCTAAACCTGCTTTATCCACTGGCACGTAAAAAACCTAACGCGCGTTATGTGGGTGAAGTATTCAATACTCGTGACTTGGCAGAAACGCGAAATATTCTTGAATCGCATAATATTCGTTTTCATTACCCCGATGAAACCGAAAACAAGTTCTTCTCCAACCGCCATTTCAACTTCACTCAGCCTTCTTCACTGACAGGCAATCGTGTAGGTTATATGCCTATAGAGGCATTTGAAATGGATAAAATTGAGTTGGGGCAACGTATTTTATTACGTAAAAATGAAATAGAAGCACTCGCACAAGCAGCAGACAGAGCCGCAGCAAAAGAGACAAATGAATTATTACTGGGTGTCGATCATATGGCGACGCGAATCTTGTCGGGTGAAAGAGAAGATGCTATTCTCGAGTTTCTCACCATGTCAAACTATTACTTCTGGGGTGCCTATAATATTGCCGACCAAAATTCATCAACTAATGTCAATAGACATCCCGGTGTCGATGATGATAAATTTTCTCCAGCCAAGGTCTTTACCGCGAATAATATACCTTCATTTGTGAATTCATTCGAGAACTTACCCATGCCTACAGAAGATTTTGTCAGAAATTATGGCAGACGTATGCATCATATCGCCTATGAAGTAAAAGACGGAGATCATATGGGCGGAGAAAAGAACATTGATTTTGTTGTGGATACCCTGAAAAGTTACGGCCTCCCTTTTCTTGCAAATGTCGTTGGTGAATGTACAGATAAGCCTAATCTCAAGCAGATTTTTTCTAAACATTCTGAATACTCACTTTTGATCACTGAATATGTTGAACGCTGCCATGGCTTTGATGGTTTTTTCACCAAAGACAATGTAGCCGCTCTAACCCAGGCTGCAGGCGCTGACGAACGCTACCATCACGGTAATATATTTGATTAATTTTTTGCTGCGAGATATAAAATCAAAATTCACACATAATTAACATCTGAATTCAGAACACACAATTGTTAATGAAACTGGTGTTACACGCGAAAGCATTAATAAGCGGTTAAATAATTAAAAAAATACTGGCTCTCTAGATGGTCAATGTACCTGCATAGACTCATTATGAAGCCTTGAAAGATACTCTACCAAGGTTGCTAGAATGGCCAGTATCCCATTTTCCTACAGGTCCTCTAAGCCTTTTACACTTCATTTAGACAAATACTGCTCACTGGTCAAAGCGTTAAGAAAAGCCACTAAATCTTTTTTTTCCTGATTTGTTAAATGCAAAGGGAAAATAGCGGGATCCTGAAATGCATTTTTATCGCCGCCTTTATCATAGTATTCAACAACCTCTGCTAAGGTATGAATACTGCCATCATGCATATAGGGTGCCGTTAAGGCGACATTTCGCAGCGTAGGGGTTTTAAATTTACCTAAATCGGCAATGGCATGAGTTACGTTAAATCGACCTAATTCTGCCCTCTGTGCCTCGGTAAAAGAAAATTCATCTGCATTCTCCCCTGTTCTTATAGCTTGAACAAACACATCTATTTGTGGATTCACTTTATCAAAACCTACACCTAGATTATAAAATCGATTATCCATAAACAAGGCATCTTTGCCGCTTATCTCGTGGCAGTTGGCACAGTTGCCTTTGCGTCTAAAAAGGCGCATTCCACGCGCTTCGCTTGGAGTTAACGCCAGCCTATCACGACCGAATAAATAGCGATCGAAAGCTGAGTTGCCTGCAATCAATGTACGCTCAAAACTCGCTATAGCTTGAGCTATCTGCTGTACCGTTATTTCTGCCGAATTAAATACTACTGTAAACTGTTGCTGATAATAAGGGTCTTGAGCAACTACCTCAACGATTTGCCGATGACTTTTTAAGCCATGCTCGATAGGATTCAAAAAAGGACCAAGTGCCTGCTCTTCTAGACTGGCTGCTCTGCCATCTAAAAATAAAGTCTGGTAATAAGCTGCATTGATAACTGTTGGTGCATTTCTAAAACCGACTTGTTGTCTAATACCAACAGCAACTTTTTGTCCGTCAGTAAAGGCCCTGTTTTTATCATGACAACTAGCACAGCTAATTGTTTCATCCTGGCTTAGACGTTTATCATTAAAAAGCTTTTTACCCAAGGCGATTTTTTTAAGTGTTTGCTGGTTATTTACTGGTATAGAAAGCCCTGGCAGGCCAAGTAAGTTATCTGCTAAAACCAATGAAACCTGTAAACACAGTAAGAAACCCATGCTAACTTTTTGCATATCTTGCTCCAAAACACGAACATTCAGAGTCTGCATTACATATCTTTATGTTGCATCGAATGCTTTATAGATTTTCGAAAAAAAAGCCCTTTAATGAAAGGGCTCAGAAAAAAGGGTTAAAGCTACTTTAACCAATAATCTCCAGTATTAGCAAAGCAGCCTTTAGCCCTCAACAATTTATCATGGAAAATTTAAATAGATATTTAGTCTTGCTCAGGCATATCCTGAACAATCAGGACGTAAGGTTCACCCAACGGAAATTCATCATCCATATTTTTAAAATAAATAACTTTACCGTAGGTCTCGTTAACTGCAGGTAATATTTTTGCAGCTTCTTCAGCTGTTAAATCCGGAAATGTTGCATGAGCTCTTGGCACTTCTACCAGATGATAATGCCAGTAATGTTTTTCTTCTTCTGGCAATGAATTATATTGCGCTGTAGTAATAATGTACTCAAAACCAATTGGCTTATCCTGATCTTTCATACCTGAGTGGAACATTAAGCAAATAAAAGTACCGTCGTCATAGGCTTTACAATGATGATGCACTATTGTTTGTAATTTGGGATCGTTGACATCATGGGTATCAGGTTTTATATGTCGGATCGCTTGAATATGTAAATCGTTAAAGCCCAAATGATTTGGATATTCTTTTTGGCGAGGATTCAAGGTTTCGTTGTATACCGCTGCTTTTTCTACGACAACAGGTGCTTGTTCAGATTTTGAACAGCCACTTACCAGAACGATTAACGCGCTAGACATAAGTAATTTTAGTTTCATTTTATTCTTCCCCGGTTTATAAAAAGCCCATTAAACAGCTTTCAAAAATTATTATTATTAAATAGTTTCGAGTAAATATATATTAGTAATTTATTATATTGTAACAGGAAAACATGTCAAATATTTCCCGACTAATTTACTATATTTTTCCCGTAAAATAAATATATACTTATATTTCAATGATTTATAAAATTTAATACAAATTAACGGGTCGTTCATCCTACCCTTGTATTTTATTATTTTGCCTATAAGATAGATCTGAGAGTCATACTACATATTGAAATAAACATTATTGACTTTGTTTTCAGGCTCAAGATTCATACCCTGGCATTTGATAATCTAACGCTTTTTAGCCATTACGTATTTATTATGAACATAAAAAAACACCTATTATTTAGTTTAACTTTAAGCATAACCATGGCGGCTAGCCAAGTCTCGGCCTTTAGTGATTCACCTGATAGTAGCTACCCATTATCGCCTCAGCAAACTATTCCTACGCTGGCTCCTATGCTAAAAAATGTATTACCCAGTGTTGTTAACATTTCTACGCAAGGTACTGTTGCTGTCCAACAGCACCCGATGATGAATGATCCCTATTTTCGTCGTTTTGTGCCGCAAATGCCTACACAAAGGCAAACTCAGGGCATAGGCTCAGGCGTCATTGTCGATGCAAATAAGGGTTATATCATTACTAATAACCACGTAATCGCTAACGCTGACACTATCTTTGTTACTTTACATAACAAGCAAAAATTAAAAGCCAAATTAATTGGCACAGACGCAGAAACAGATATTGCTGTTTTACAAGTAGAGGCCAAGGACTTGACCAGTATTCCTCTGGGTGATTCTGATGAATTACAGGTCGGGGATTTTGCTGTGGCAATTGGTAATCCATTTGGCCTTAGCCATACCGTAACTTCAGGCATGATTAGTGCGTTGGGACGAACCAATCTAGGTATTGAAGGCTATGAGAACTTTATCCAGACAGATGCCTCTATCAATCCGGGTAATTCAGGTGGTGCATTAATTGATTTACGTGGACGCTTGATCGGTATCAATTCTGCGATACTCGCTCCCTCAGGTGGTAATGTAGGTATTGGTTTTTCGATTCCTATTAACATGACAAAAAAAGTCATGAATCAGTTACTGGAACATGGGGAGATTAAACGTGGCTTGTTAGGTGTACAAATTCAGGATTTAAACTCTGACCTTGCTGATGCCATGGATTTAAAAGGCAAACGTGGCGCATTGGTATCAAAAGTATCGCCTAATAGTGCCGCTGAAAAAGCAGGTATTAAGGCAGGCGATGTGATTGTTGCTATCAATGGAAAAAAAATAACCGGCGCTAGTTCATTACGCACTAATATCGGCATGAAACGTGTCGATGAAGAAGTAAGTGTTGATTTATACCGCGACAAGCAACTTATGACAGTAACAGCGAAAATAGGTGGCGCTTCTCCAGGGCGACTAACTGCCTCGTCTACTGAATTGCCTTTATTAAAAGGCGCAACTTTAAAAGAACTGAGCACGAAGCAACCCTATCAAGGTGTTAGCAAAGGCTTATTGATTACGGGTGTACAAGCAAATAGTCCTGCTGCCCAAGTGGGTTTGATGGACGGCGATATTATTTTGGCAGTCAATAAAAAAGAGGTCGCGACACTCGCAGATTTAAAGCAAGCAGCAAGCTTATCACATGATCAACTCCTTCTGCATTTGCAACGCGGACAAAGTTTTCTATATTTTGTGATTAAATAGCAGGGACAAATTAATCAGGGGTGGACATTAGCGTTGTCCACCCTTCACTACTAGATTGAGTAATTATGATGTTAGATATACAACAAATTCCAGTTCTTAATGATAATTACATTTACCTTATTCATGACCCTGAATCGCAAGAAACAGCCGTCGTTGATCCAGCGTTAGCAGAACCAGTATTAGATGTACTTAAACAAAAAAACTGGCAACTTAACTATATTCTTAACACCCATCATCATGGAGATCATATTGGTGGAAACCTGGCGTTAAAAAAGAAAACTCAGTGTAAAATTGTCGGATCTGCAACAGACCAGCAACGTATCCCTGGTATTGATATATCATTAAGTGAAGGTGACATCTTTAAACTGGGCAACTACGAGTTTCAGGTAATTAGTTGTTCAGGACATACTATCGGCCATATCGCCTTTTATCAGCCTGAAGCTAAGGCACTTTTCTGTGGTGATACCTTATTTGCAATCGGTTGCGGTCGTTTATTTGAAGGTTCAGCCGAACAAATGCTGCAATCGTTAAAAAAATTTTCCAGCCTTCCTTTAGATACAAAAGTCTACTGCGCGCATGAATATACGGCTGCGAATGCACAATTTGCACTTTCAGTAGAACCTGAGAATACTAACTTACTTAAAGCAGTTGAGCGTATTAAGCAACTCAGGGAAAATAACCTACCGACCGTTCCAACAACCCTGGAACAGGAACAGACCACTAACCCGTTTTTACGTACTGACAGTCCTGACATACAACAAACACTGGCTATGCAAGGAGCTTCTGAACTAGCTGTATTTACTGAACTCCGGCTAAGAAAAAATCGTTTTTGAAACCAGCAATAGTATGGTTTGTTTACTGAACTTATTTGTTAACAAAAATTTACTAAAAAAACGAAAAACATACTATGGGCAAAAACCTGGTTTATCCATTGCTACTCATCTTAGCGTTTTTTTCCTTGAATAATCGCTTCAGGGTGACGCTCTAAATAATCCGCTAATAAGCGTAAGGATTTTGCAGAACGGCTTAACTCTATTAAAGTGCTATTTAAATTGCGTTGTAACTGAGCATCTCCATTGAATACTTCACTTATATTGTCTGCACTCACTTTAAATTGATCAAGCGTTAAATTGGTATTTGCAATCGTTTGTTGAATATCCGCCAATAAAGGCGCAGTTGCATTATCCAGTTTTTGCATAGTCGTACTGCTATGCTTCAAAGTTGTTTCAGCATTAACAGCAATCGCCACTGAATGCTTATTAAAAGTAGTTAGAATACCTTCTAATTCAGTTAAAGAAGCTGATAAAGCATGAATCGCCTGTTTGGTTTCATCAGAACCCGTAATTTGCTTAATATTTTTAACCGTTAACAACAACTCTGTAAACAACTCCTGAATATCAAGATTCTGAAACTCTCTAATTACATCAGTTATATTTTTTTGCACCTCCTGACTACTGGAGGTAATCGCAGGCAATTCTACAAAATCATGATTTAAACCGGTTAACTTAACTGGTAACTTGGGGTTTAATAAAGATTCTATATATAATTGCCCAGTGACTAAACTGGTATATTGCAATTGCATACGCAAACCATCACTTATCAATTGCTCCATAACCATCTTGTCGCTATGAGGATCCTTTAGATCCAGTATTTGTTTACATTTTTGATGATCTATTTCAATAAATACCGGCGTCAATATACGTTTAGTGTTTGGATCTAGTTGTACTTGAATATCGGTTACCTTCCCTATCGGGACACCCTGCATTTTTACCAAAGCACCAATAGATAAACCATTCACTGATTCATTAAAATAAATAACATATCTGGATTTCGCCGTGAACCATTGACCACTGGTAAACACTGTAATGCCCAAAAGAGCAATCAACACTGCTCCCATCACAAAAACACCAATAATAGTCGGATTAGCTTGTTTACTCATGCATCCCTCTACTTAAAAACTGTTGTACAACAGGGTTTGGACATTTATTTAATAAATCTTTAGGTGGGCCTTGGGCAATTTGTGTTTTACTGATCGAATCCAGAAAAACACTATCCGTACCAATGGCAAACAGGCTAGGCAAATCATGAGTTACGACAACAATTGTCGTGCCTAGACTTGCCTGAATACTAATAATCAAGTCATCTAATAATTTGGCACTCAAAGGATCTAAGCCAGCGGAAGGTTCGTCAAAAAACAAAATATCCGGATCCAATGCCAAAGCCCTTGCAAGGCCCGCTCTTTTTTTCATGCCACCACTAATTTCTGCCGGATAATATTCCTCAAATCCCACCAGACCGACTAATGCCAGCTTAAAGTAAGCCAGACCTTGAATTTCATCATAACTTAAATCCGTATATTCTTTTAAGGGCAACTCTATGTTTTCCGCCAGGGTCAATGAACTCCATAATGCACCGCTTTGATACATTACACCATTAGCACGCATGATTTTCTTACGCTCTGTTTCAGAAATTTTCCATAAATTTGCATCCTGATAATAAATATCACCTGCAGCAGGTGCCTTTAAACCTAATAGATGCCTGAGTAAGGTACTTTTCCCACAGCCATTACCGCCCATTACGATAAAAATATCGCCTTTATAGATACTGAAATTAAGATCCTGCTGGATAATAAAATCACCATAAGCCATCGTTAAGTTTTTAACCTCAATATGTACTTGTTTCATATTAAAAATCTATAATCTGATAAACCACTGTCAAAGTAGCATCTGCGACTACAATACTCACTATTCCAGCTACTACGGCGGCTGTTGCCGCATCTCCAACGGAAGAAGAACTGCGTCCACATTGCATACCACTTAAACACCCGGATAATGCTACCAATACGCCAAAGACACTGCTTTTAATTAATCCTGCAAAAAAGTCATTCAGATCGAGTGCGGATTTGGTCTGTATTAAATACTCGACCACTGAAATATCCAGCAAAGTCACACTAACTAATAATCCCCCCAGAATCCCCATCAAATCAGCATATAAACATAATAGCGGCAGCATAATAATCAGCGCTAACATACGCGGTAAAACGAGAAAATCAATCGGTGAAATTCCTAAGGTTTCCAGAGCATCAATTTCCTCATTCACCTGCATGGAGCCTAGCTGCGAAGCAAATGCAGCCCCCGTGCGCCCTGCCATAATAATAGCCGTCATCATCGCCCCCATTTCCCTGGCCATGCCTAAACCTACCAGATTGGCTACATAAATTTGCGCCCCAAAAATCTTAAGCTGCATGGCACCGACAAATGCGAGTATCAATCCCACTAGCAGGCTAATTAATGTGACAATAGCTAATGCGCCGGGGCCGCATTCTTGCATAATCAGCCATAAATCTCTTTGTCGAAAACAGGCCTTACCTTGTAATAAACGTAAACTGCTCAGACATGCTTCACCAACAAACGTTAGCATAGCCTGAGTTTGCTGATAAAAAGCCAACGTTTGCTGTCCTAACCGCGCAAGGAATGATGCTTCATGTAGAATCTTTTGCCCACTGTCACGCACTGGAAAAGCAGAGGCTTGATGTAATAAGCCTTGTGCTGCAGCGGGCACATCCGCCATATTAAGGACAATACCCTGTTCTTTACAATACGCATCTAACTGAAATAAAAAAAGCACGAAACGGCTATCCCAGCGGCCTAGTTGCTGAATCTTTAAGTCAAGCTGCACACAGCTCTGTTTTTCCAGTTGAGGCTTAACTGACTTGAAACTGGGCACAATATTACCCATGACCCAGTCGCCCTGAATATGCGCTTTACTTATTTTGCCTTCAGTTGATGAAAGTTGAAACGTACATTGATCCAATGAAAAACCTATTGTTAAAAAACTATGCACATATAAGCAATAATTAGCGGACACAGTCAATAAAAAAATTGCTTATTTAACGACCCGTGGACGCCCTGTTGAAAAAATAGACTACCCTCTGTGAGCTTTACACACTCATGATTGAGACTTTGTGTCGACTGTTTTTCCGATAATACTGCACAGCAAACTTATACAGGCCAAATATATTGTATAATCATTTACATTATCAACCCAACCTCCTAATGAGCTTTATGGATTATTTATTAGCCAACACCCCTATAGAAACACTGAAAACTGAATGCCTTATCGTAGCAGTTTTTGAAAATAAACAGCTAAGCCCAGCAGCGCAAAAACTGGATTTATTGACCGATGGTTTAATTACGGATACTCTCCAACGCGGTGATATCAAGGGTAAAGTTGCTGATACCTTGCTGATAAATTATTTACCCTATGCTGCAATTAAACGTACGTTACTAGTGGGCTTTGGCGATGCCGACAAATTAACGCCGAAGGATTATCGTAAAGCAATAAATGCTGCCGCTAATACACTAAAATCAACCCAAATCAGCAGCGCTGACTGTTATTTAACCGAAATTAAGCTGGCTAAACACAGTATCACCTGGAACGCACGGCAGATTATTGAAGCTTTTGATACATCATTCTATCAATTTAATGATTGCAAAAGTAAACCAGCAGACATACTGGCTCTAAAAGCTTTAAGCCTGAATAGCCTGACAGATACAGATGCTATTCAAACAGGCATTAATCAAGGCAAAGCAATTGCACAAGGCGTTGCACTGGCAAAACGCGTCTCTGATTTACCAGGAAATATTTGTACACCAACGTATCTGGCTGGACAAGCACTTGAGATAGCCAAGCAAAATAAAAATTTAACAGCTGAAATTCTGGAAGAAGCCGATATGGAAAAACTCGGTATGGGCTCTTTTCTTTCAGTCAGTCGCGGTAGCCGTCAACCGGCTAAACTAATTACTCTGGAATATAAAGGGGCCGATAAAAATGTTCAGCCGATTGTATTTGTTGGCAAAGGTTTAACCTTTGATGCCGGTGGTATTTCTTTAAAACCGGGTGCTGGCATGGATGAAATGAAATATGATATGTGCGGTAGTGCAGCCGTTCTTGGTGCATTGCAGGCAGCAGCGCAATTAGAACTGCCATTGAATATTATCGGCATTATCCCCTCTTCCGAAAATATGCCTGATGGCGATGCCAATAAACCTGGAGATATTGTCACCAGCATGGCTGGGCTGACTATCGAAATATTAAATACCGATGCTGAAGGTCGTCTAATTCTGTGTGATGCACTCACTTACGCCAAAAAATTCAACCCCGATGTAGTGATTGATATGGCAACGCTGACAGGTGCGTGTTTGGTTGCCTTAGGACGTGTACCTAGTGGCTTGCTGGGTAATGACGATGCACTTTGCAATGACCTATATAGCGCAAGTGAAACCGCTTTGGATAGTGTCTGGCGTTTACCTTTATGGGATGAATATCAGGATCAGTTAAAATCTAACTTTGCCGATATAGCCAATATCGGCGGGCGTGATGCCGGAACCATTACAGCTGCTTGTTTTCTATCGCGATTTACCGAAGACTACCAATGGGCGCATCTGGATATAGCAGGGACAGCCTGGAAAACTGGAGATGCAAAAGGTGCAACAGGTCGCCCTGTGCCGCTATTAGTACAATATTTACTAGACCGCTCGAATGCCGCCTAAGGTTAATTTTTATATCTTGTCGTCCCAGTCGGAACAGGGACGACAACTATTTGCCTGCAAATTAGCTGAAAAGGCTTTTCGCCTGGGATTTAAAACTTATATACTGACTGATAATTTAATCCAGGCGCAACAAATGGATAAACAGCTTTGGACTTTTCGTGCCAACAGTTTTGTGGCACACGAAATTTACCAGAATGACTTACCGAGCATTGCTAATACCGTTATAATTGGCACACAACAAGCCCCTGCACCCTGGCAACATACACTGATTAATTTATCGACAAAATGTCCTGAAAATTTCATGCTATCAGAACAAATCCTTGAGTTATTAGATAATGATGAAACCCAAAAACAAGCAGGCAGGTTGCGTTACCGCCAGTATCAACAGCAAGGTATAACACCTAATACCCATACAATGTAACGTAGTCTGGATTAAATTTTTATTGCCAAGCAAGATAAACTCAACCCGACAATAGACTGTTTAAAAAGCAGTGTCGGATTATGTTATCTATGCTTCGCCAGATAACATAATTCAGCTTACATCACTCTTAATAAAAACTTTTCAATCTATATCTAAACCGCATTCATGGAAAAAACATACAACCCCGCTGCTATCGAACAACATTGGTACACCACTTGGGAAGAAAAAAATTACTTCGCTCCCAGGCAGGAAGGTAAATCATTCTGTATTATGATTCCACCTCCTAATGTCACGGGCAGTTTGCATATGGGGCACGCTTTCCAGGATACTATTATGGATGCGCTTACCCGTTACCATCGCATGAAAGGCTATAACACTTTGTGGCAACCGGGAACTGATCATGCCGGGATAGCTACACAAATGGTGGTTGAACGTTTAATTAACCAGGAAGGTAAAACCCGGCATGACTATGGACGCGAAAAATTTATTGAGCGTATATGGGACTGGAAAGAGGAATCAGGCGGCACGATTACCAAGCAATTACGCCGCATGGGGGCATCACTGGACTGGTCACGCGAACGCTTTACGATGGATGATGGATTATCTGAAGCAGTTAAAGAAGTGTTTATCAGCCTGTATGAAGAAGGCTTGATTTATCGTGGTAAACGCCTGGTTAACTGGGACCCCGTATTACATACCGCAGTATCGGATTTAGAAGTGTTATCCGAAGAAGAAAACGGCTCTATGTGGCATATGCGTTATCCACTGTCTAATGGATCCGGGCATTTAATCGTCGCCACAACGCGCCCTGAAACCATGCTCGGTGATGCGGCTGTAGCGATTCATCCAAATGACGAGCGTTACAAACACTTGCTTGGTGAATTTATTAAGTTACCGCTTTCAGGTCGATTAATTCCGATTATTGCCGATGAGTATGTGGATCCTGAATTTGGTACAGGTTGCGTTAAAATTACCCCTGCACATGACTTTAATGACTACGAGGTCTGGACACGGCACAAAGAAATCTCTGCCATTCAAAACCAAATTCATGGTGGTCTAATTAATATTTTTACCGTTGATGCAGCAATTCGCGCTAATGAAGAAGAGGAACAAGACTTAATTCCTGCACAATATATAGGCTTGGACCGTGTCGCGGCTCGTAAACAAATCGTGGCCGATCTGGACTCCCTGGGTCTATTAGAAAAAATTGACGACCATAAATTAATGGTGCCACGCGGCGATCGTTCGGGCAGCATCATAGAACCGTTACTAACTGACCAATGGTATGTCAAAGTTGCACCACTTGCTGAACCCGCTTTAGAGGCAGTTAAAAGTGGCGAGATTCAATTTGTTCCTGATAACTGGAAAAATACCTATTACGACTGGATGAATAATATACAGGATTGGTGTATTTCGCGGCAGATTTGGTGGGGGCACCGTATCCCTGCCTGGTATGATGAATTGGGTAATATTTATGTTGGACGCACTGAGCAAGACGTTCGTGAAAAACATAATCTAACTGATGGCTATGCATTAAAACAAGATGAAGATGTATTAGACACCTGGTTTTCTTCAGCACTGTGGCCTTTTTCAACCTTAGGCTGGCCTGAAAAGACACCTGAACTAGAGCAGCATTATCCTGGTGCTGTTTTAGTCACAGGCTTTGATATTATCTTTTTCTGGGTAGCTCGCATGATTATGATGGGCAAAAAATTCATGGGTGATGTACCTTTCAAAAAGGTTTATATACATGGGCTAGTACGCGATGCGGAAGGCCAAAAAATGTCTAAATCTAAAGGTAATGTCTTAGACCCTATTGATTTAATTGATGGCATTTGTTTAGAAGATTTAGTAACCAAGCGTGTCTCAGGAATGATGCAACCGCACCTGGCAGAAAAAATCGAAAAAGCGACCCGTAAAGCATTTCCGGCTGGTATTCCTTCTTATGGAACTGATGCACTCCGCTTTACCTTTGCTTCACTTGCGTCAACAGGTCGAGATATTCGTCTGGACAGTGGCCGGATAGAAGGTTACCGTAATTTCTGTAACAAATTATGGAATGCTGCACGTTTTGTACTGATGAATACTGAAGAGCAGGATTGTGGAGTAACTGGAGGTGTTCTGGAGTGCAGCCAGACAGACAAATGGATCGTATCGCGTTTAAATCAGGTTATTGCCACCACGAGCGATGCTATTGAAAATTACCGTTTTGACCACGCCGCCCAAGAAATTTATGAATTTATCTGGAATGACTATTGTGACTGGTATTTAGAATTGTCAAAAATTTCATTGCAATCAGATAATGAAGCACTACAACGTGGCACCCGCAAAACATTATTAACTGTTTTAGAAACAGTATTGCGTCTTGCGCATCCGATCATGCCTTTTATTACCGAAGAAATCTGGCAACGTGTAGCGCCATTGGCTGGGGTAAACGCTGCAACGATAATGTTACAGGCATATCCTGAATCAGATACGGCACAAATAGACCAGCAAGCTATTGCCACTACTGAATGGACTAAACAATTTATTTTAGGTGTCCGACGAATTCGTGGAGAAATGAATATTGCGCCAGGCAAACCTTTACCAGTTTTACTGGAAAACATCAGTATATTAGACCAGCAATACCTGCCACATGCTCGGATTTATTTACAAAAACTTGGCCGTATTGAATCAATTACCTGTTTAGAAACCCATGAAACTGCTCCCGAGTCTGCCATTGCTTTAGTTGGCGAACTACGTATTCTTATCCCCATGGCCGGTTTAATTGATAAAGTAGCAGAAATGAACCGTCTGGAAAAAGAAATTGCCAGACTAGAAAAAGATTTACCGCGTATTGAAGGGAAATTGAATAACCCTAAATTTGTCGATAAAGCACCCGCAAATGTTATTGACAAAGAAAAAGAAAAATTGGTCAATATACAAAGCTCACTGACTAATTTTAATCAGCAATTACAAAAAATTAGACTATTGTAAACATTGATATCAGTATTTTTACTCTTTAAAGATGCAAGGGATACCGAATTCGATTTCTCCTTGCATCAAAAATTGCAAAACAAAATTTCCAGAATGATTAATCCAGGTAGCAAGAGAATTGCTTTTAATACTTATCCTTAATAAAACTTCTACTTAATCAATATTAATGAATAACTTGGCTAATGATGAAGTTTCATCTATATTTAATGGATGAAAGACAATATCTATAATAATTTTATGGCGGAAAATTCATCAGAGATACAATTTAGTGGCTTACTAAAATGCATCGTAAAAGAAGGCTTATTGACTGAAGCTGAAGCTGCGACGCATGAGATTGAGGCACAAAAAAATAATGTGCCGCTAATTAGTTATTTAGTTAAAAATAAGCTTATTGATGCAAAAGTAGCAGCACAACATGTTTCCACTAAATTTGGTGTACCTTTCTTTGATTTATCTGCAATAGATAAGTCTGCCCTGCCCTACAACCTAGTCAGCGAAAGACTCATCCGCCAACATCATGTCTTACCTCTTTTCCAGAGAGGTAATCGCTTATTTATTGGTTTATCAGACCCGACTAATGTTCAGGCGCTGGATGATATTAAATTTCATACTCGCTTAAATACTGAAACTATCCTGGTTGAAGAAGACAAGCTTACTAGATATATAGAATCATTTATAGAAGCTGGTGATACCTCTATAAGTGACTTGATTGATACCGACCTTGAAAATATTATTATTACTGATGGCAATAGCCAGGTAATAGAAGAAGATACTAGTGATATTGATGATGCTCCCATCGTTCGTTTTGTCAATAAAGTTTTTCTGGATGCTATTAAAAAAG
Source organism: Methyloprofundus sedimenti (assembly GCF_002072955.1). Lineage (NCBI taxonomy): Bacteria > Pseudomonadati > Pseudomonadota > Gammaproteobacteria > Methylococcales > Methylococcaceae > Methyloprofundus > Methyloprofundus sedimenti. Next base: position 320,234 of record NZ_LPUF01000003.1, read on the forward strand.
GCGCTTCTGATATCCATTTAGAGCCGTATGAAAAAAGCTTCCGTATCCGCTTTAGAAGCGATGGCATGTTATCTGAAATTGCCAGCCCTCCTTCTAATATATCTCATCGAATTATTTCACGTATAAAAGTTATGGCCAAAATGGACATAGCAGAACGCCGTATCCCTCAGGATGGGCGTATTAAAATGAAAATTTCAAAAAACAGATCCATTGATTTTCGTGTTAGTACCTGTCCAACCCTATTTGGTGAAAAAGTAGTCTTACGTATATTAGACCCTGCTAGCGCCGAGATGGGCATTGAAGAACTTGGTTTTGAACCTGAGCAAAAAAAGCACTTTCTTGATGCCATTCAGAAGCCATATGGCATGATTTTGGTTACCGGGCCTACAGGTAGTGGTAAAACCGTATCATTGTATACCGGTTTGCATATTCTTAACACGATGGAACGCAACATATCAACGGCTGAAGACCCGGTTGAGATTACTGTTGAAGGTATTAATCAGGTGAATATGAATGTTAAAGCAGGCCTAACCTTTCCTGTTGCATTAAGAGCCTTCCTGCGCCAGGATCCTGATGTCATTATGGTGGGTGAGATTCGAGATCTTGAAACAGCAGACATTGCTGTAAAAGCCGCACAAACAGGTCATTTGGTATTATCCACATTGCATACTAATGATGCGCCTCAATCCCTGAACCGTTTAATGCAAATGGGCGTTCCGGCTTTTAATATCGTATCTTCAGTATTACTGATTATGGCGCAAAGGCTGACTAGACGTCTATGTGAAAAATGCAAAACCAATGCAAAATATCCAGACAAAATTTTACTGGAGGCTGGATTCAAAAAACAAGAAGTGGGCACCTTTACCGCATATAAAGCTGTGGGCTGTGAGCACTGTAATGCTGGGTATAAAGGTCGCGTAGGGATTTATCAGGTGATGCCCATCACTGAACAAATGCGTGGCCGTATCTTGGAGGGTTGCAATGCCATGCAACTTGCAGAGCAAGCAACTTCGGAAGGAGTCAATGACTTACGTCGATCAGGCTTACTAAAAGTCATGCAAGGTGTAACTTCTATAGAAGAAATTGATCGAGTAACAAGAGAGTAATTATGGCACAATACATAGCCCAAATAGATTTTAGCTGGAAAGGCAAAGATAAAAGTGGCAAAGTCATTAAAGGTGAACAAGTCGCCGTTAGTGAAGCAGTTGCACGTGCAGAATTACGCCGCCAAGGCATCCGTGTAATTGCTATAAAGAAAAAACCAAAGGATCTTTTTGCTAAAGCCAAAAGGTCAATAGGTGCAAAAGATATTGCCGTTTTTTCCAGGCAGCTTGCGACTATGCTGGAGTCTGGCATCCCGATGGTACAATCTCTTGATATTATTGCTAAAGGCCATGAAAATCCAGCAATGACAGAAATGTTACAGACAATTAAAGAAGATATTGAAGAAGGAGACACGTTAGCCCAGGCACTTAGAAAACGACCTGTCTATTTTGATGACTTATACTGTAACTTAGTCGAAGCAGGTGAACATGCAGGGATTCTAGAAGGCCTTCTGGATAAAATTGCGACTTATAAAGAAAAAACTGAAACTATCAAGGCAAAAATTAAAAAAGCCTTAACTTACCCGATTGCGGTCGTTGTCGTTGCTTTTATCGTAACCGCTATCATGTTGATTTTTGTTGTCCCCGTTTTTAAAGATCTATTTGACAGTTTTGGTGCTGATTTACCTGGCTTTACATTATGGGTGATGGGCCTTTCTGAGTGGATGGTTGCCAATTATTATTATGTCGTCGGCAGCATCGTTGCGACGGTATACATCTTTATGTATTTCAAAAAACGCTCCAAAAAATTCAATTATTTTCTTGATCGCGCGCTATTAAAACTGCCCATTATAGGGATGATTCTGCATAAATCTGCCATTGCTCGTTTTGCAAGAACCTTAGCGACCATGTCAGCTGCAGGGGTTCCCTTAGTAGAAGCTTTAGAATCTGTTGCCGGTGCAACGGGTAATATTATTTACTATAACGCTGTTATGCAAATGCGAGAAAATGTTACTACTGGACAGAGTTTACAATATTCAATGACTCAGACAAATTTATTTCCTCATATGGTGGTACAAATGCTTGCGATTGGCGAAGAGTCAGGTTCTATCGATAAAATGCTAAATAAAGTCGCTGATTTTTATGAAGAAGAAGTTGACAATCTGGTCGATAACCTGAGCAGTTTAATGGAACCTTTTATCATGGTTATTCTAGGTATTTTAGTCGGCGGATTACTTGTCGCGATGTATTTACCGATCTTCAAACTTGGAGCTGCTGTAGGTTAAAAACAGCATATAGACTTTTTCAGATAAATAACTTCCACATACCCAAACAAGAATTCCAGATTCATAAGGACTGCAAAGATTTAGAATGGAAATTTAATATTTGAGAATCTATTGATATATTTTTTCAGCACTGAACTCACTGAAACATGATACATATTGACTTGAACTTTGTGGCTTTTTTAATTAATTGATTTCTTATCTTAATATTCGACAAGGCTCAGTTTCATTGTTTATGCACGTTTATATTGTTGAGCGTGGAGCAGAAATTGTGCCCTAGCTGACATGCAAACAACATTGATTTCACCAACTAACGATCACCCTGTAAAGTACTTCTTATTTTATAAAACTATATGTCGTCATATTCTATTATTTTAAATTCACCTGCTTTACTTTGTCCGATGATTGGCATCATAGGATTAATGGTGGGTAGTTTTCTTAATGTTGTTATTTACCGTCTCCCTATCATGATGCAGCGTGGCTGGAAACAGGAATGTCAGGAATTTCTAGATCTTCCGGTTTCCGAAACAGTTAAGGGAACTTTTAATCTTGCCCTGCCTGGCTCCCAATGCCCTGCATGTAATGCAAAAATACAAGCGTGGCAAAATATTCCTGTACTGAGTTATCTATTGTTAAAAGGTAAATGCGCTAATTGTCAAACAAGCATTTCGATACGTTATCCCATCATTGAAGCACTGACTGGCGTTTTATCTGTCGTTGTTGCCTACAAGCTAGGAGGTCAAATAGAAACCTTGTTTGCTCTCATTCTCACCTGGACCTTAATCGCACTGAGCGGTATTGATTTTGATCATCAATTATTACCTGACAACATTACATTACCAGTATTATGGCTAGGCTTATTTTTAAGCCTGTTTAATATTTTCACCGATCCAGTTTCCAGTATTATTGGAGCGATAGCTGGATACTTATTCTTGTGGACTATTTATCAGTTATTTAAACTACTCACCGGTAAAGAAGGCATGGGTTATGGTGATTTCAAATTACTCGCATTATTTGGCGCCTGGCTAGGCTGGCAATATCTGCCATTAATTACCCTGTTATCATCTTTAGTCGGTGCCATTATCGGCACTTCAATGATTATTTTCGTACAACGTGATAAAAACATCCCTATACCTTTTGGACCTTATCTCGCGATTGCGGGCTGGATCGCCTTATTATGGGGTGAACAAATAAATAAGCTGTATTTATCAAGCACCGGCTTAATGTAAGTATACCTATGTATAAAGTAGGTCTTACCGGGGGTATTGGCTGTGGCAAATCAACCGTCTCTGATTTATTTAAGCAACATGCCATTCCTGTGATTGATGCTGATAAAATCGCTCATGAGCTTGTTACTCCTGGTCAAAAAGCATTAGAGCAAATTAAAACTGATTTTGGAACTCACTGTATCAACCCTGATGGCAGCATGAATAGAAGTAAACTGCGTGATTGTATTTTCCAGGACGCGAAAAAAAAACGCCTACTAGAAAATATTATACATCCTTTGGTTTATGCAGAAATCGACCAGCAAGTAAGTAAACTGACTACCCCTTATGTCATTATTTCTGTCCCTCTGTTAATAGAGACTGGAATGCAATCTCTAGTTGATCATATTTTAGTCATTGACTGCCCTATGGAAATGCAGGTTAATAGAGTAAAATTACGCGATAAACTCAGTGACTCGCTAATTACCTCTATTATAAACAGTCAAGTGAGTAGAACAGAGCGCTTAGCACATGCAGACAGTATTATTTATAATACTCAAGATTTAAGCTACCTAAGCCAACAAGTTAAAACCTTACATAACCAATTCCTTAAACAAGCACAGTGACTACTGAATATATCAGCTACGAATTTCCTTTTAATGAACGCATGCGTGTGTTCATTCGTCTGGAACAACTTTTTTTACAACTAGACCATTTTATTGCAGGCTCTGGCATATGGGATAAAAAGGCAACAATCAATACGCTAGTTGAAATTTTACAAGTTCTTAGTCGCCATGATTTAAAAGCCGAAACGCTTAAAGAATTGGAACGCCATTCAAATAGACTAAACCAACTTTCAAACCACGAAGGCGTAGATACCAAAATGTTACGTAAAATACTGGATGACCTAGACTCAACCAGTAAAATCCTCTATGCAACCAATGGAAAAATTGATATCTCCAGCATGAAAAGTGACTTGTTTCAAACTATTTGCCAACGCAGTAACATTCCTGGTGGAACTTGTTCATTCGACCTGCCGTCTTATCACTATTGGCTAGAACAAGAAAAAGAATTACAAAATAAAGATTTAAATATGTGGATAAGCATATTTTCTCCCATTCGGACAGCAGTCGATTTAATCCTTAATTTCATTAGATTAAGTAGCGACACAACGAATGAAATTGCACACCAGGGTTTTTATCAGGCAACTCTGGACCAGACTCAACCCTACCAGATAGTTATCATCAAAGTCTTAAGAAACACTCCTTATTTTGTTGAAATTAGTGGTGGAAAACATCGCTTCACAACACGCTTTATGAGCTCATCTTCTGGTAATGTCAGACCTAAACAAGCAGATAAAGATGTTAACTTCCTGCTCAGCTACTGTATTTTTTAACTCAACTTATCCAATTAAGGTTGTAATCTGTTATCCATCTTAGATTCCACTTTTCTGCTTACTTAATTCAGAGCATTACAGGACAACGATAAAACGGAAGCAGCCCATGTCATTATAATTTCACGGGGTTCACTATAACTAATGGTCGTCAAGTTGATGAATTCTAAAAACTCGATGGCTTTCGTGTCTATCTCCTGTATTGAATACGCTAAATTAGCTTATATGTACTTTTTTCTGCATTAAATCCTGCACTTTACGGTGATATATCAATTTTTTTAGAAGTTTGATTATTCAATTAATTTATCCTTATAGTGCATTTTTTGTAAGTATCCTATTAGCTTCATCACCAGCACTGGCAATTGAAAAACCCAAGCTTATGCTGGCTAGAACTTTTCAGCCATCTGTTGTTATAACGGATTACTGGGTGAGCGAAAAACTTGATGGAGTTCGTGCCCGCTGGAATGGACATCAGCTAATTTCCCGCGGAGGTATAGCACTTGCTGCTCCAAATTGGTTTATAGATGGATTTCCTGACATGCCTTTAGACGGGGAATTATGGATGGCGAGAGGAGAATACCAGCAAACAGTGTCGATTATCAAAAAACAAAAGCCACACTCAGGCTGGAAGAAAATCAAGTTTATGATATTTGATCTGCCAGATCATCAAGGATCTTTTTCAAATAGGCTTGCTGTTATGCGAAATATTGATGAGCAAATCCAGACGCCCTACCTTAGCATTATTCCTCAATATCAGTTATCTACTAATGAAGAACTTATGCATCACCTTAAAATCATTACAAACAAGGGTGGCGAGGGAATCATGCTTCATCATAAAACAGGGATTTATCGTAGTGGCAGGAGTAATGACTTACTGAAGCTAAAGCTATTTACTGATGCAGAAGCCAGCGTTATTGGTTATCGTGCTGGAAAAGGGCAATTTGCAGGTAAAATGGGAGCCATTAAAGTTAGATCCAGTACGGGTAAAATATTTTTTATCGGCAGTGGCTTTAGCCACAAAGACAGAGAAAGGCCTCCAGCCATAGGCAGTACTATTAGTTTTCGTTATCAGGGGTTCACAGATAGCGGGATCCCAAGATTTGCGGTTTTTATCAGGGTACGTAATGAACCCTAAGCCCAGGGCGAAGACCGGACGGGCCCCGTCGCTTTGCTGCTTTCGCGAAAAATAGTGGCGCGTTAAGGCCAATACTTTTACTTAATACACTTATCAAATTACACCGTATCAAAACCATGTATATTTACTGATAAAACTCGACTATTCCTGTTTCTATATTATAAATTGCGCCAACGATATCAATTTCACCCGCTACTGCCATTTCAGCCAATACTTCGCTCCTCTGTTTAATTTGCTCGACCATTATTTCGACATTGCGCTCAGCCACTTTCTCTTCCAAGGAGCAATCTAGCGTGCCATTTTTAGCAATCCTGCCTATTTTAACTGATTCAACTGCAGGCCGAATTTTTTCCAGCAGACCAGTCAAATGCCCTAGTTCGGCTCCCGAACAAGCACCTCTAATAGCGCCGCAGTGGGTATGTCCCAAAACTACAACCAGCTTGGATCCAGACACTTTACAGGCATACTCCATACTGCCCAGAATATCATCATTCACTACATTTCCGGCGACTCTAACACTAAAGACATCGCCCAATCCCTGATCAAAAATCAATTCAGCAGATGTCCGTGAATCGATGCAGCTTAAGATAATAGCAATAGGAAACTGGCCTTCAACACTCTCATTAGCCTGCTCCAGTAGATTACGATTATTTTTAAGATTATTGACAAAACGACTGTTACCAGCCTTCAGTATAGTCAGTACGTCTGCCGGTAGTAATGCCTGCTGGGATTCTTTAGTAACCGGTAAAGCACGTTCTACAGGTTTTAAAAAGCCAAACCCGCGCAAGTTTTGTATTACCAGTTTAATTCCCTTGCGCCGAGCATCCACTGTAAAATTTTGAATTACTTCATAAACATCATAATCAATATATTTTGCATAAGTGGCATCAATAACAACATCTGATTTGTTCGGAAAATTACTCAATACCCGAAGTATATTAGCCTTGTTCAGAAAAGAGACATTATCAGATAACGTAATAATGGTTTTATTTAACTTGTTTTGTTCATGCAAATAAAATCCGACTTGCAAATTTTCTAGCAAAATAAACGACAGCGCAAAAATCATTCCTATGCTGATACCTGTCAACATATCAGAAAAAATCAGCCCCAAAATAGTTGCAATAAACGGAATAAAGTGAAAGTAACCAACCTGGTACATGCTTTTAAACAGCGCTGGCCTGGCTAATTTATAACCTACCATCAATAAAATAACCGCTAAACTAGCTAAGGGAATTTTATTAGCCGCATCAGGAATCAATAACACCACTATCAACAGGAAAATGCCATGAAGAAAAGCAGACATTTTAGTACGCCCACCCGATTGGATATTAGTGGAACTGCGCACAATCAATTGAGTCATTGGTAAACCACCGATTAAACCTGAACAAATATTACCGATACCTTGCGCTCTAAGCTCTCGGTTATTTGAGGTTACACGCTTATAAGGGTCAAGTTTGTCAACCGCTTCAACGCACAATAAAGTTTCCAGACTTGCCACAATAGCAATAGTAATAGCAACTGGATAAATTGCAGGATTATTGATTTGACTAAAATCAGGCAGTGTAAATAAACCAAACACATCTTTCAGCGATTCAGCAACGGGTAATCTGACCAGGTGATTGCCACTCAAAGCCCATTCCGGGTAAACAGATATAAACAGCTGATTTAATAACACACCTGCGATGCCCACTAATACTGCACCATGTATCCATTGTCTAAAACGGTACTGTTTAATCCAGTCAGTTTCCCATAAGAGTAAAATCCCCAGGCAAATTAAACTGATAACAACCGCTCCAGGAGCAATAAAATCAAACATATGCTGCAATTCTGACAAGGTTGTATAGTCATCCATCTGAAAGAACGTGATATCCCCCTCATAATCCTTATCATAGCCCATTGCATGAGGAATTTGCTTCAGAAAAATAATAATACCAATACCTGCTAACATGCCGTTAATTACAGCCGAAGGAAAATAATAACCAATAATACCCGCCCCTAAATTCCCTAAAATGAACTGAATAATTCCTGCTAAAACAACGGCAAGCAGTACTGCATCAAAACTTAATTCTTGAATAGCCGCAAAGACTATCACAGCCAAACCCGCTGATGGACCAGTTATACCCAATGCTGAGCCGCTAAAACTAGTCACTATGATTCCCCCGACTACCCCAGCTATTAAACCAGCAGACAGAGGAGCCCCTGAGGCAAGTGCAATACCCAGACACAATGGTAATGCTACCAGAAAAACAATAATACTTGCGGGTAAGTCATAACGCAGGCTTGTTTTATAATTCAACAGCAAGTCATTATCTGTTAAAGAAGATTTATTTATTATCATTATTATTATATTTTCTCTTTAAATAGTCATGTAACTTAAATTACCCATCAGATAAAACGCTGTTATTTTAACTATAAACAACTCAGCAAATTATCAGGCTTCATCGCCCATTTCATCCGTTCTTATACGAATAACTGATTCCTGATTAATAACAAAAATCTTACCATCGCCTATTTTTTTCAGTTCTCGATTCTTGCAAGATAGCGTCTATAGTTGCATCAACTCTAACGTCTGACACAACCACCTCTAATCTTATTTGTGCAATAAAATCAATGTTATATTCTGCACCTCGATATCATTCAATATGCCCTTTTTGTTAACCAAAGCCTTTTACATCAATAATTGTCATTTTTTTGACACCTATTTGGTTTAACTGCTCACGAACATCCTTTACTTTGAAAAGTTTTATAATTGCGATAATGAGTTTCATTATGTTTCCTGAATTCAAATCATATACTGAACTATTTCAAATAAAATATTATACGTTCCAGGCAAAAAAATGAATTGTACTAGTTAGATGAATTCAGAATAGCAAAAGGCATTGCTATATCCATCCTATTAAATAGGTACATGCTCCTGACAAATCTTCTCACTATCCTTTTTGCTTAATTTTTCCTGTGTTAATTCACAGAAAAAGCCTTTTGGTGTTCTGCTAAAATTTTTACATGTTTTACAGACACCAAAAGAGTTTGAATCGTTGGCTTTTTGCAATGCGGTAAGAGCCTCAATAAAAATCTCTTCCCCTCCCTCTACCGGTGAACTTTCTTGTAGAATTTTCGCCGCTCTTTGAAATAACTCTGTTGGTTTTGCTTTATTTAAGGTATTTAAGCCTTTAGGCAGTAACTGAACATGAAATACCCGCTTATCTGAAATATCCTGATTTTTTTTAATAAATGCCCTTTTCTCAAGAATAATCAGCGTCTGAGAAATCGTTCCCCGGGTCATCCCTAAATAATTTGCAATAGCAGCCGGAGTATCACTGTATTTATTACAAAAAGATAAATATTCCAAAACCTGAAAATGCACCAGCTGCAACTTCATCTCAGTACATTTTTTACGCTCCTCAGAACGAATTAATGCAGCCATACATTCAATCAAATCAAATACATTCGGCTTTCTCATGGTATTAAATTTATGGTTATTACCTACTATGAAAGGTTGAGAGCGTGATGCTTTTTTTAAGGCATTGAGTGTAGATACAAAAATGTTATTATCGATTGGAGCAGCCCCATTTTGTTTAAGTAAAGCTGTTGCTTTAGTTAATAATTCAGTTGTACGAGCCTTTTTTAAAATAACCAGCCCTGCAGGAAGCAAATTCACATGAATGATACGTTTATCTATTGCATCCTTATTTTTTTCTATATATCCCTTTTTTTCCAGAACAATCAAGGACTGAGAAACGGTTCCTCGTGTCATACCAAAATAAGAGGCTGTAGCAGCCGGCGTATCAGTATATTGGCTAGAATGTGATAAATAATCTAATGTTTCAAAATGCACAAGTTGTAATCTAAGTTCTGTACATTTTTTACGTTGCTCAGAGCGAATTAATGCAGACATGCACCTTACAAACTCGAAGATTTCTGTTTTTTGTATAACTTTTTTGTTGATTTGCAAATGTTTAAAGCAATGCGCCTGGGCTATGTAATAAGAAAGTGGTCATCACGTCGATAAAGACTAAAAATAATTTTTTTATATCTTCACGCTTTTGATTAATGATGAATTTGTTTATTTTTTCATCATACCATGCTCTTCCAGAATTCTAATCTTTAGAATGTCTGTATAAAACCTATTAACGATACTTAACTCACAACGAAGCGGGGGGAATCCCTACGTTTATGCAAACTCATTTTGGTTATCCTATCCCACAACGCAGCAAAAACTTAACGTGACTAATAAAATGCATTGCCATGATTTGCCCTGCGTCCATTCATAAAAACCCTGCATAGGTTTTTATTTTGTTGCCTCAAATGGCTTAAAGCGATATCGCAAAGCCTTGTATTTTCTCTACGCAAAAAAAAGTGCTTCGAGATAACATCTGGCTCTATCACTATCACAGACTAAAAATATTCACTTTGCTTAGGTTCCGCTTCCAGAAATTTCACTTGGAGTGCTTTATAAATATCAATGCCCTTAATAAAGACAAGAGGCCTTAAAGGCCTCTTTTCATAACTACAGCTTGGGAATATGCATAACACTATTTATCTTATGATTTCCTGCAGATTTTCTGCGAAACGCGGACGGGCCATCGGTCCACACTTTCAATAAAATAAATTGCCTAAGTGTTTGATGCATATTACTTAGCCTTTCCCTGGAAGCATTCCTACTGTCCCCGGCTTAATACGTTTGCAGGTAACAGTAATATCTTTTACATAGCATTTTTGCAGACCTTTTTCATCTGAACATTCATTACATGCCACCTCACCATTATCTTTTATTTCATCAACATGCCATCCATATCCTTGAGTTTGACAGAATTTTTTTGAATAACTTTTGAACTTGTAAGGCTTTACTGCGCTCGCTTTAGCATCCGCTAATGACTCACATTTTGCAGAAGGTAAAGTATTTCCCATTAAGTCTCGATAAATATATTCAGTTGCAAAGGCCGGACTAGAAAAATAGGTCAATGCAAGTAGGGTTCCGATAAGTTTTAGTTTCATAAGCTGTTCTCCACTCTTGTTATCATTTTATGTGAAAGATTAATTTAATACACGAATGTTCATGAGACGGTGCTCTTCGTTGATTTGATCTTTGATGGGGGCAAATTTATCTGATTCACTACTTTTTACTGTCAACAGGACACTAACAGCAATAATCGCGACCAATGCAATGTAATAAACAGAATAATCTTTTTCTTGTGTTTCTTCAGTCATTTTCGTTAGCCTCTAATTTTTCAAGTCAGCAATAGCTGCGCCAAAGTTAATATGAAATACCTCTCCGTCTAGCACAAGAGCGGGGACAGATTTAACACCCGCTTCTTCTGCTTCTTTTATACGCTTCGCATGCGTACCTAAGTGTACATTTTCGATAGTATATTTTTTGCTATCAATAGCATTCGCTAGCATTTGTTCAGCACCTAAACATACAGGACACCCCGCATGGTAAAAAATTGCAGTACTCATAATTATCAAGTCCTCTTTTTATTGATATTGAATCGATACTATAAACAAACAAATCGATCAAGTCAAACAAATATCGATCCGATATTTGTTGGCTTGATTTAGTAGCAAAATCAGAGTATGTTAAATAACAAAACAGGAAGGACTATCATGATAAGCGTTATTTTATTTAACATTAAAAGGTGCGTATAATCTACTTCCATGGTTTAATTACGAAAAATAAATATCGAATCAACATTATCTTTACAGGCAACAGGAATACACATGGAACTAAAAATAAAAACCCTTAAAAAATCCATTTTAGCCATTAGCATCAGCGTACTTTTCACATCAGCTAACGCATATGCGGCATCAGATGACAGTCATAAAATGCATCAGCTGTATCAAGATAACTGCGCCAGTTGTCATGGCTCAGATCATGGCGGTTATTTAGCTCCGGCGTTGAATTCCGAAACTTTAAAAGGTCGTAGTCCGACGGCTTTACGTACCTTAATTATGACCGGTAGTTTTGAAACTTTAATGCCTCCGTTCTTCGGTCGCTTATCCGATAACGATATCCGCGACATGGTCAAACATTTACAAAGCACACCAAAATTAGCTAATCCGGCCTTCACTATTAAAGATATGCAAGCATCTTTAAAAGTCTACGTTAAAGACGAATCAAAATTACCTAATAAACCCACTTTTAAAATCGACAGCATGGACGATATTATCGGTGTTGCTGCGCGTGGAAAGTATGGTCGTGGGGATGGCTCTGAAGCAGTATTTATCAATAGCAAAACACACCAACAAATCGGCGTCGTGCCCACAGTGACCGCAGCGCATATAATCGAGTTTAGCCCCGCAAATGAACGCTGGGCTTATGTAAAAACCGATACGGCGGAAATTTATAAAGTTGATTTATATACTATGCAAGCGGTACGCAGCATTAAAACCGGCTGGAATGGCCCGGGCATAGGCATTTCGCGCGATGGTAAGTACCTGATGGCCGGTTCGTTTGTGCCGCATAATGCTGTTATATTAGATGCGGAAACCTTAGAGCCTTTAAAGCAATTTGAATTAGAAGGTATCGATCCCGACGGTAAAATGGTTAGCTCTGATTCAGGTATGATCATTGGCACCCCTTATGCTGATATTTTTGCCATCGCTTTAGAAAATGCCGGTCAAGTTTGGGTAGTAGATTTAAAAGATGATTTCCCGGTCACTAAAATCAAAAATGTGGGTCGTCATTTACATGATGCTTTCTTGACCCATAAAGGTAAAAAATTAATGATTGCCTCTTATGACGACAGCATCGTGGCGGCTATTGATTTAGAAAAACGCGAAATTATTAAAAAATTACCGGCGGGCTGTGTACCACATGTAGGCGGTGGCGCAGCGGTTAAGGTTGATGGCCGTACCTTGGGGTTTGGCACTAACTTCGGTACATGTGATAAAACCGTGGTCAGTGTTTGGGATTTAGATACCATGGAACTGGTTAAACAAGTTCCTGTTTCTGGCGGCACTGAATCACCAGCAGCCCATGCCAATGCACCTTATGTTGCGGTGGATATTATTACCAAAGATAGACGCGCACGTACCATTCAATTAATTGACAAAAAATCGCTGGAAGTAGTAAAAACCCTGGATGTCGGGGGACATGCTTATTTTCCTGAATACAGTGCTGATGGTAAATCTTTATATGTCAGTGCCGGTTATGCGGGTGATGAAGTTGTAGTATACGATTCAACTTCAATGAAAAAAACCGGTTCTATTCAAATGGAAAGCCCCGCAGGCATTTTTTCTCGCGGCCGAGTGAAATATATGACACGTGGACTATCACCTGACGAAATGGAGTAAAACTAATGAAACTATTTACTTATTCCCTTGCTGCGTTATTCGCTTTTAGTTTTAATGCAACAAGTCAGGCGGCCAGTATTTATGCCGGAGAATCTAAAGCGGCTGCGGTTTGTTCGCAATGTCACGGCATACGCAAAACCAGCGCCGAAGCACCCTTTCCTCCCTTGGCTGGACGTGATGAAGCTTATCTGGAAAGCGCTTTAAAGCAGTATCGTGATAAAACGCGCGTGTCTGATATTATGAATAATATCGCAGGGTCTTTATCGGATCGGGATATTAATAATATTGCCTCTTATTATAGTCGCTTGAAGCCTTAACCTTTGGCGCATAACAGAATCGGGTACATCACTAAACCGACCGACAACGCTAAACAATGATTCGTTATCTATTTATATGCCTGAGTTTACTCTGCTCAGCCCCTGCTTTTTCGATTAATCCTCCTCAGGATAGGCAAAAAGAGTTACGCAACATGCTTAAGCATGATTGCGGCTCTTGCCATGGACTCACATTAAAAGGCGGTTTGGGACCGCCTTTATTAGCCTCAAGGCTAGTTAACAAAACTAATGATTATTTAATTGCAACGATACAAAATGGCCGCAAAGGAACAGCAATGCCGCCGTGGAAATCGTTTATTTCAGTAGACGAAACACGCTGGTTAGTACAAGAATTACTAAAGAAACCTGTAGAACGGACTCTGGTCCACTAGTTCTCAAAATTATTGACATAAGCAGCGAACAATTATGAAAAAAATTACCACATTTTTAGCACTTCTATCTAGTCTAACGACTGTTAATATTCACGCTGAAGAAGTTGACTGCGTAACTACGTCCTGGAAACTAATTGGCTCAAATCATAAAGTATGTGTACAAGCTTATGATGATCCAAAAGTTAAAGGCGTTAGTTGCTATATGAGCCAGGCTAAAAAAGGCGGGCTTAAAGGCACTTTTGGTTTAGCCGAAGATCCCGCCCAATTTTCGCTGGATTGTCGTCAGATAGGTGAGATTATTATAGATTCCAAACTACCTGAGCAAGAAGTCGCTTTCAGTGAAGATACTTCGCTTTTTTTTAAGGAAACACGTGTAATGCGGGTATTTGATAAAAAGCGCAATACCCTTATTTACCTCGCTATCAGCCGGAAATTGATTGATGGAGCACCCGCTAATAGTATATCAACTGTCCCTATTATGCCGTGGTCAAAATAATCCGCTTAACTGTATTTATCGCCCTGAGGCTCATAAAGATAATCGCGTAATAATACCAATATCTTCATGCCCTTTAAGGTAAAACAAATGAAAGAGTCAGAAATTAGCCCGTTAACACAGCGCATTATTAAATACTATATGAAGCATCTAATACCTTTGCTCAGCTTACTACTATTTTCTCCAGGCATATTTGCTGAGTTACTTGGCACAGGTGACTTGGGTGTCGTTATTGAAAGAGAACCAGCTGCGATACAAATTGTAAATACCACTTATAAAAACGCCTTAAGTAGAATTTCAGACTTAGGTGACTTGTCCCATGCTTCTGTTGTATTCTCCCGAGATGCCCGATACGCTTTTATCTTTGGGCGTGATGGTGGCCTGACTAAAATTGATTTATTAGAAAATAAAGTAGCCAAGCGAATTATTCAGGCGGGCAACAGCATCGGCGGCGCTATTTCCCAAGATGGCAGGTTGATTGCCGTTTCTAATTACACGCCTGGTGGTGTAAAAGTTTTTTCCACAGAAACATTGGAATTAATCGCAGATATTCCTGCGCTGTATGGCGACCAGCAGTTATCAAAAGTGGTTGGTTTAGTCGATGCACCAAATCAGAAATTTATTTTTAGCTTATTCGATGCCGGTGAAATCTGGGTAGCTGATCTCAAAGAACCCGCCCGACCTCAAATTCAAAAATTCAAAAATATTGGTAAACAACCTTATGATGCCCTGCTCTCGCCTGATGGGCGTTATTATATTGCCGGTTTATTTGGTGATCGTGGTTTAGCCTTATTAGATCTGTGGTCGCCAGAACAAGGTGTAAAACGCATCCTGCCCGATTATGGTAAAAATGATGAAAAAATGCCGGTATATAAAATGCCGCATCTTGAAGGATGGGCTATGGCAGGGAATTTAATGTTCGTTCCCGCTGTCGGCCAACATGAAGTTTTAGTGGTTAATCAAAACACCTGGCAATTAATTAAACGTATCCCGGTTATCGGTCAGCCAGTATTTGTTATGGCGCGCCCTGATGGTCGGCATATCTGGGTAAATTTTGCGTTCCCCGACAATGCACAGGTGCAAATAATTGATACTAAAAATTTACAAATAATACAGTCTTTAACACCTGGAAAAGCGGTATTACATATGGAATTTACCCCGCGTGGTGAACACGTCTGGGTTTCAGCGCGCGATGATAATCAAGTCATTGTTTACGACACCAGCAGCTTTAAAGAAATTGCGCGTTTACCAGCTAATAAGCCTAGCGGTATATTTTTTAGTTCGCGGGCGCATAAGATGGGGTTGTAAATGCAATGCCTAATAAGTAAACCAGCAAAAAGTTATTTGCTATTTATATATACAGTAGAGCTACAAAAATGAGTGATACCAAACGCATTCTAACCAAGCAAGCAGTATGGAACTCACTAGTAGATAATGAATATGAACTGAAATATGCCGATTGGCATGATGATATTCTCACAACCAGAAAAAAAATTATCTAAAATTCAATAACAACGCCATATAACAATAATACATCATTGAATTACAATGCTCAGCCCACTACACAAACAACTGCTCAATGAATATCAGCAGGACTTCCCACTATCGCCTACGCCTTACTTAGATATTGCGAATACCTTAGGCGTAACCGAAGATGAAGTTCTCACCGCATTTTCTGTTTTATCAGAGCAAGATTTCATTAGTCGTATTGGACCTATTATCCAGCCTAATCATATCGGTATCAGCACCTTAGTTGCCATGGCAATCCCACAGCAACAACTGGCTAAAGTAGCCGGTATAATCAGTGGCTTCCCCGAAGTTAATCACAATTATGAGCGCGAGCACCATTTTAATCTTTGGTTTGTGCTAATCGCCAGTGATCAAATACATTTATCGGCTGTTATTAAACAAATCGAAAGGCAAACTCAATTTAAAACGATGCAACTGCCATTGCTGGAAGATTATTTTATAAACTTAGGCTTTCAACTGGATTTAGAATCGCAAGTAGAAAGTCAAGCCACTCCTCTTCTCTTTAGCGCATGATCGAAGCCATTGACTTACAATTAGTTGCTGCTGTGCAAGAGGGTTTGCCGATTGCCTCGCGCCCTTATGCGCTAATTGCTGAACAATTGAATTTAGACGAAGCCGAAGTCATCTCGCGCCTGGCTAAGCTCAAACAACAAGGCTTAATTAAACGACTCGGTGTGATTGTTAAACACCGACGTTTAGGTTATCAGTCAAATGCCATGGTGGTATTCAATATCCCTGATGCGCTAGTTAATCAAATGGGGCAGCAGGTCAGCCAGTTTCAGTTTATTAACTTATGCTATCAACGCCCGCGCCACGGTGAACATTGGCCGTATAACCTGTTTTGCATGATCCACGGCAAATCCCGCGAAAAAGTACAACAACAACTAAGCTATTTAATTGAAAGCTGCGCTTTAGAAAATTATGCGCATGATATTTTATTTAGCCGTCGTTGTTTTAAGCAACGCGGGGCCGTTTATTTTCCCACCCCAGTCACAGCAAATAAGTAAAAATGGACGATATAGACCGCACGATTATCAACAGATTACAAGAAGGATTCCCTATCTGCCCTGCGCCTTATCAGCGAGTCGCCGAGACGTTGAACATTAGCGAACAGGAATTGCTTGAGCGCTTACAGATATTACTAGATAGTGGCATATTATCACGCTTTGGCCCCATGTTTCATGCTGAACATATGGGTGGCGCACTGACCTTGGCTGCACTCAAAGTGCCCGAAGATAACTACGATACAATTGCTGAAACTATTAACGCATTTCCTGAAGTTGCCCATAATTATGCTCGTAAACACCTGTTAAATATGTGGTTTGTACTCGCCACCGAAACGCCGGTACAAATTCAGCAAGTAATTACTCAAATTGAGACCCAAACCAAATTAACTGTCTACAATATGCCAAAAATACAAGAATACTTTGTCGGCTTAAAACTGGAAGCCTGATGGATCAAATTGACCGGGCAATTATCAGCGCCAGCCAAGCCGGATTGCCACTAACACCCGAGCCTTACCAAAGCCTTGCTGAACAAATCGGCATTAGCACCGATGAGTTAATGCAGCGCTTAATACACATGCAAGAGCAAGGAATAATTCGCCGTATTGGTGCGATTCCTAATCATTATAAATTAGGCTATAAACATAATGGCATGACCGTATGGGATATCGAGGATGCGTATATTGATGAGTTAGGAAAAAAAATCGGGGCTTTGGATTTTGTTAGTCATTGTTACCATCGTCCACGTCACTTACCAGACTGGCCCTACAATTTATTTGCCATGGTTCATGGCAAATCTGCAGCAGCTGCCGAATTACAAATCCAGCAAATAGCGGACTTACTTGGCGACCACTGTCGCGCGCATGAAGTGCTATACAGCACCCGTATTCTGAAAAAAACCGGATTAAGGATTAAAAATAATGTTCCGTCTTAGCCAATTTATGCGTGAAGTATTGCATCCAACACCGCTCAAAGCCGTTAGAAAACCAGCCGCGCCAGTAGTCATTTGGAACCTGATTAGGCGTTGCAATCTTACCTGCAAACATTGCTATACCACCTCTGCGGATATTGATTTTCCAGGTGAGCTAAGCACCGAGTCGATATATAAGGTCATGGACGACTTGAAAGCATTTCAAGTACCTGTACTTATCCTGTCTGGCGGAGAACCTCTATTACACCCCGATATTTTTAGTATTTCAAAACGCGCCAGGGATATGGGATTTTATGTCGCCCTGTCCAGTAACGGCACGCTGATTACTGAACAAAATATCCGGCAAATAGCCGCTATCAATTATCAATATGTTGGCGTTAGTTTAGACGGCATAGGGGCAACCCATGATAATTTTCGTCAACAGCAGGGCTCGTTTGATGCATCAGTACGCGGCATAGAACTTTGCCGTAAACAAGGTATTAAAGCCGGCATTCGTTTTACTCTTACTCAGGATAATGTGCTAGATTTCCCGGCCATGCTTGCTTTAATGGACGAAAAAGATATTGATAAATTTTATTTATCACATCTTAATTATGGAGGACGGGGTAATAAAAACCGTAAAAGCGATGCCTTTTTTAGCATGACTCGTACAGCAATGGATTTGCTATTTGAAAAGTGCCTGCAATGGGAACAGCAAGGAATACATAGAGAAATTGTTACCGGCAACAATGATGCTGATGCAGTATATTTTTTACATTGGGTCCATAAAAATTTCCCTCAACAAGCGGCACACCTGCAAGCCAAACTGGAACAATGGGGCGGTAATGCATCCGGGGTTAATGTGGCCAATATTGATAACCTGGGTAATGTTCATCCAGATACTTTCTGGTGGCATTATGATTTAGGCAATGTTCAGCAACGCCCTTTTTCGGAAATCTGGCAAGATATCTCAGACCCGTTGATGGCTGGATTAAAACAATCGCCGCGTCCATTGAAAGGACGTTGTGGTACTTGCAGTTATCAAAATATTTGCAATGGCAATACCAGAGTTAGAGCACAGCAGGTATACGATGATGCCTGGGCTGAAGATCCAGGATGTTATTTGAGTGAAACTGAGATTTAACAGGGGATTCGATGTGTTCGACTTAATGTAGCTTTATTAAATAAAGCTACATTAAGATTTAGAGCAATATTATTTATTGCTCTTCAGGCTCAACTAACTCGTCATCATCTTTGTCCATTTTATCAATGATTTTTTCAGCATCTTGCTCAATACTATCTTCCATATTCATAATCACCTGATCAATTTCTTCTTGAGACTTGCCTTTTTGCTGCATTTCAATCGCTATATCTATCGCATCTTCACGCAGTTCTACTTCAACTTCATCTGCAGTAATATATCCATCCTTATTCTGGTCATACTCATTAGATGAACTCTTTTGTGCCTGGCCTTCATAAGGAACATATCTTGCATTTACATCAAATACTGCTAAAGCCAACAAAGCAGGTAATAGGCCTGTTATAATTTTTTTCATTGCGCTAACCATTATTTTCTAAGAAAAACTCATAATAACACGGTAGCTTAGCAGACGAAAGTACCTGTCACTAAGCTCACAGAGAAAAGTAACTTAATGTTCTCTGTGCCTACTTGTGTAAAGCTTTTAAGGAATATACAGCAAATAACTTGAGCAACTTTGTTTGGAAGCGTGGACAACTTGTCTGCACTGTGCAGGCATTCAGAAAAATATTTTATTTGCAGTGTATATACTTCTCAGGGCAGAGTTTTCATACTTGTACATTCTTCTTAGAAGCTTGTATTTTCACAACTTGATGTCAATCACTATCTATGTCATGATTGACAAATTTTCCTATAATTTTAATCTTTTATGAGGCATTTCAATGGCTGGTCGTAACCACCTTTATATCCCAGGCCCTACTAACTCTCCACATGAAGTATTAAGTGCAATGCATCTTCCTATGGAAGATCACCGCGCACCAACGTTTCCACTGTTACTTAAGCCTATTTTAGAAGACCTAAAAAAAGTATTTAGAACAGAAACCGGGCAGGCATTTGTCTTCCCTGCTACAGGAACAGCGGGCTGGGAAATTGCTCTAACAAACACTTTAAGCCCAGGCGATAAAGTACTTATCTACCGTTTTGGTCAATTCAGCCATTTATGGATGAACATGGCGCAACGTCTAGGTTTAGATGTAGAAATGCACGAAGTTCAATGGGGCAAAGGTATTCCTTTAGATGACATGGAAGCACGCCTAAAAGAAGATACTGCACATGAAATTAAAGCCGTTTTAGCCACACACAACGAAACAGCAACCGGCGTAACCAGTGATATTAGTGGCGTACGTAAAGCCATGGATGCAGCAAAGCACCCTGCTTTATTGTTTGTTGATGGCGTAAGTTCTATTGCCAGCCTTGATTACCGCATGGATGAATGGGGTATTGATGCTTCAATCAGTGGTTCACAAAAAGGTTTTATGTTGCCCGCTGGATTAGCTATCCTGGCTTTCAGCCAAAAAGCATTAGCGTGTTTAGACTCTGCAAAATTTCCTCGTTGCTTCTTAGATCTAAAAGATCAAATGAACTCCAATAAAGATGGCTACACGCCTTACACACCTTCTACTCCGATGCTACACGGCTTACGTGCATCATTAGATATCCTATTGGAAGAAGGTATGGAAAATGTATACGCACGTCACCACCGTTTAGCTGAAGGTACTCGTAGAGCTGTTACTGCCTGGGGTTTAAAACTTTGCGCTCAACCCGGCTTTGAGTCAGACACAGTTTCTGCCATTGTCGTACCAGAAGACAAAGATGCTCGCGATGTGATTGCAAAGGCTTTTAATAAATATGATATTTCATTAGGCGGCGGCCTATCAGAAGTGATGGGCAAAGTATTCCGTATCGGTCATATTGGCGATATGAATGACGTGTCTATGCTAGGTGCAATCGCCGGCGTAGAAATGGCACTATTGGATTGCGGCATTGATATCGTGCCTGGTAGCGGTGTTGCAGCAGCGATTGAATATTATCGTGCAACTGTAACAGCATAAATTAATGCCTTCTCGATAATGCAAGGCACTACTGTTATTACAGTCATAACAGTAGTGCCTTTTTTATTGCAGGCATCACCAATTACGTCTTTAGACAAGCTTGCACCGGACGAAAGTTCACTTCTACATTATGAATAAACCCAAAGTTTTTATTACACGAAAATGGCCTGAATCTGTCGAGGCTAAATTACAAGCTCGCTATCAGGTTACATTCAATAAAGACGACCGACCTCTAAGTCAAGAAGAGTTTAAATCTGCCCTGCAAGAATATGATGCCGTCTGCCCTACTGTATGTGATTCGTTTCCCGCTGAGGTTTTAAATGTTGCCAATAAACGCTGTAAAATTCTGGCTAACTTCGGTGTCGGTTATAACCATATTGATGTCACGGCTGCCAGGCAACAAGGCCTAATTATTACTAACACACCGGGAGTTTTAACCCATAGCACTGCTGACATTGCTATGACCTTATTACTGATGTCCGCTCGGCGAGGTGTTGAAGGCGATAGACTGGTACGCAGTAAACAATGGCAGGGCTGGTGCCCGACGCATATGTTAAGCAGCAATGTTACCGGCGCGACACTGGGGTTAATCGGCTTTGGCAGGATCGCTCAAGCGATGGCCAGAAAAGCTCATCACGGTTTTGATATGAATATTGTTTATTTCAAACCCAGCCCTGCAGATGAATATGTTATCGATGACTTACATGCGACACGCTGCGAAACTATAGAAGAATTACTACAAATGTCTGATTTTGTCTCTTTGCATTGTCCTGGAGGATATGAAACTCGACATTTGATGAAATGCAGACAGGTTTAAGCTAATGAAACCAACAGCCCATCTTATAAATACAGCTCGCGGAGATATTGTTGATACTCAGGCATTGATTGACGTACTGAAAAGCAAGCATATTGCCGGAGCAGGACTAGATGTTTATGAAGCTGAGCCAAATGTGCCGGGCGAATTATTAACACTGGATAATGTCTCACTTTTACCTCATCTAGGCAGCGCCACACTTACCACTAGAACAGCGATGGGTGAAAAAGTATTAAGTAATCTGCAAGCCTATTTTTCAGGCCAGCCTTTACCCGACCAAATAATTTAAAGAAAATGAGTTTAAACAGTTACCAAAACGTAGATAGAGAAGCACTGGCAAAAGATCTTAATGAAATTCATCAAGAAGTTTTGGCTCGCGTTGGCGAGCAGGATTTTCAACATTTAAAAAAAATGGAGCGCTGGGGACAGTTGTGTTCAATATTGGGTTATGCAACAGCATGGATTTTTCCTAACCCGATTTCAGCGTTACTAATCAGCCAGGGCAGTTTCACACGCTGGACTCAAATGACTCACCCCATCGTGCATAAAGGCTATGACAAAATAGCTAATATTCCAGAAAGCTATACCAGTCAAAAATTTGCTCAGGGATGGCGACGCTTTTTGGACTGGCCGGACTGGATCACACCTGCAGGATGGCATCAGGAACACGATATATTACATCATTATAATCTCGGCGAAAAACTGGACCCGGACCATTTACAGCATAATATGGAATGGCTAAGACAATCCAGCATTCCAATGGGCTTACGTTATGTTATCGTCGCTCTGTTTACAGCTGCATGGAAAATTTTGTATTACACCCCCAGAACACACAAAGAGTTACGTATAAGTCAGACCAGGCAAAAGAGAGAAGTTTTACCTGAAATGACGCGATCAGGTGCCTGGAGCCTGTTTACCAAACAGGGGCGAGCATTATGGTTCGAAAGTATACTGCCATATGTTGGCTTTCGTTTTATCTTGTTACCGCTGCTGTTTTTACCGCTGGGTACCTTTGCTGTTATCAATGTTTTTCTGACCACCCTTTTGGCAGAGGCATTTACAAATATACATTCATTTCTAGTCATCGTGCCTAATCATGCGGGTGATGATGTCATGATGTTTGAGGACAAAGGCAAGGGTCGAGGGGAATTTTTTCTGCGTCAGATTCTAGGCTCGGTCAATTACCCAACGGGGTCAGACTTTAATGATTTTTTTTATGGCTGGTTAAATTACCAGATAGAACATCATTTATGGCCTGATATACCATTAAGTCAATATCAATATGTACAACCAAAAGTTGTCGAGGTGTGTAAAAAATACGGTATACCTTATCGCCAGGACTCAGTATTTAAAAGATTAAAAAAGGCTGTTGATATTATGGTGGGGCGCACTTCCATGCTAAAGCCTGTTACAGAAGCAACCGAATAAAAAACTTCTTCACTAAAAATATATAACCTGGTTAGGGGCATGGTTTCAGAGACTATGAAAGCATTCCCCCTTACCATGCAGGTATAATGCTACCCCATGATTAACGCAAAAATATCGGCTGGTTTTTTATCCCTAGTCCAATGTACAAAAACGGGCTTTGAACAAGCTTATAATGCCCAGACAGATATTGACACACACTTAATTGTTTGCGCATGCTGTGGCACAACACGCCAATGATAAACACGAAATAGTTCCCGGCATAAACAAATTCAGTCAACTCCCTGACAGAGCTTAGGGAGAATAGACAATATATTAGCGGATACAGGGCATTGCAGTGAGTCCAATGTGACTGCCTGTGACGAATCGAATATATCCCCTATATCACAGAAAAACGATAATCTCATAACCAGACACTGAAACAAAGGAATAAACATGAGCCAGAAAAGGACCTATCCAAACTCTCCCCGGTTGAAGCAATGCGGCATCGATTAAAAATAAAATAAGGGACAACTCTACGCCAAAAGAAAATCAACTGTTGAAACAGTTTTCGGTATTATTAAGCATGTACAAGAGTTCAGACAATTTCACCTGCGAAGCTTAATATTTATCCAAAGTGATAGGAAGCGCTGTCCGTTTTTGGAAGTCATTTTTTTGATTGACATAATCAGGATCAGATTCATTTTAAAAAAATAAACCTTGTCTCTTATGGAAATACTGGCTCATTTGATACATCATCTTCAGGCAATTCAAATTTTCCAGTTTCCAAGTCAGAAAACATTCGCTCCCAAAATCGTTTGTTTGTTTCCGGATCCATTTTCTTGATTATTTCATCCAGTTTGACCTGTGTCGATTTATCCAAAACACCAATTGCAGCGGCCTGTTCCAATAAACCAATACTGGATTCGAGTTCATCATTAGCACTTAAGACTTTTTCATCATCGTCCACTTGCTGCTCTTGTCTGGCATAAGAATATTCTCGAAGTTCTTGCTCAATTAGTTTCAAGCGGGGATAAATATTGTTCTCGATATGCTTTAGCTTCTCTTCCAACATATCAATTCCAAATTGGTAGTTCTCAGGTTTTTGCTCTGCTAATAAAAAACCTGAATCATTCATTCTCTCCAAAGCTGCTATTCGCTCTTCAAGTACATTTACCTTTTCTGTTGAAATCATACCTATTTTTCCAACTATAATTCCGACACTGAAAACAAAAATAGCGAAAATTAAATATAAAATATTTTTTTGTGTCATGGGAAAGCTTCTTATCTGACCTAAAAACATTTATGGACAGGCTAATAAATAGATATTAACTGTGAAAAACTAGATTTGTATCAGAGATTTTTTTAGGTTATGTCTACATTAGCTGATGATATCATTCATTAGCACCCACAACATTAGTTATAAATTATTGAGGAGTTATCGTTTTTGAATTGCGTGTCTAGCCATCCTCGCCAACCAAATCATTTAATTAAACCCAGTGACAGGATTAAGAGGAAGCACAGCCCAACGTCTCCTGAAGCATTGCCTGAAAGCTCGTTTGAGACTTGTAATTTTTGATGGTTTGTCAGTTGCGCTGTCTAAACTAGCCAAGGATAAAAATCTTTGATTTTTATAACTATCTCTCTAAATATTTCTTTGCTATTCGAAGAGTATAGTTCAAACAAACAGTCAATGCCATCATCGCTTTTTTATAATAAGAAGGTGGAAAGCCCGTTTAAAAAGTCTTTTTTAGAGCTGCAGGACGGTATTCACAATGCAAAAAAACAATAATCACGCCACTATTTTTCGCTGCGGAGACCAGACGAACCCCGCAACAACTATCGCTAAAATGTGGCGTGCTAAAATTTTTTATTTACCCGCACGCGAGGTGCACCTCTTGATCGTTAATATGTAAATGTGAGTTCTGAACTTGTCCCACTGACGGTGGCATTTCGAAAACCTGATAACCCGGCTGAAGCAGCGCTAACAGCGCCTTCTTGATTTCCTGTAGTAAAACTATGTTCTCCTTGAAAAGTAATATTGTTGTCGCCAGATGACAATATAATTGTTGTTTCCAGTGCTGCTTTATTCAATAGTGCGCCAAAGCTAACCCTTTTTTTACTCACGAAGTAACCAATTAAAGTTTTACCTAAGTAAACTTCCCCGCCTTCAAATTGCCAACGACCTTCTGCATCATCAACGTTAGTCAAAGTGCTAGTACGTACTAAATTCAAAGTGAATGAAGCGGCAAAACTTGGCATTGCAAAGAAGCCTAATAGTATAATAACCAGTGTGCTGATTTTTACTCTGTTGATTAATATTAATGAACTCATTTCAATCTCCTAAATCTAAAGTCTTATGGATAACACGGGGTTAAAGCATGATAAAAAGATCTGTATAACACAGTTCCATATCAGTTTTGACACTACTCCTTTTACATAAAGAACACAAGATATATGTAGCCAGGAAAGCAAAGGGATCGGTCCGGAATTACGAATTAATTCTGTTTCAGTGATAGAAAAATTAATTTTTTTTAATAGAGATTAGTAAGGCTATGATAATGCCCCTTGGCAAATTTTTCTCCGGTTCTATGACTTCTTCAGCTGCATTGACCATACCTTCAAAACCGATAAATGCATAGAAGGCGATAAACGCCCCAAAAGCCTATCCGTGTTGAAAGCCTGGCTTTTCAGGCATGACAATAATAACTATTATCTCTTCAGAATATAAAGAATAACTATTTAAACCAGGTTATTCCAGTGCTAGCTTCCCATCAATACAATGTTTTAAATCGAGTTGAGGTAATTCCAGAGTCATTTTCACATCCAGATTTTCCGTTCCTTGTAATCGCCCTTCTTCTACTGCTTTAAGAATAGCGTGTTCTATTTCTCGCTGTGACGTAACGCCGACTTGCTTAAGAAACTTTCTTACTTCCATATTTAAGGTATCTTCATTCATATTTATTTTCCTCAAAATGTAGCTGTATTATACTTGCTATAAGGTGTGTATCTGAGTGACTAACATAGAACGGAATGGGTCTTTACCATGAAGAATATGAAGAGAAAAGAGTTAGGGCTTCACCCCCTTCATTCTCTTCATTCTCTTCATGGTAAAAATAGTCTTGCTATACAGTCTTTACACTATTTCTTCTCCCGCCCTATCTTAATCGCTCATATCCGACACTTACTCTCCAGGCTTACGTAACATCTTTTTCACTTCACCCAGGTGCAATTCCTCAAGCGCTATCATGCGCCGTGCATATTCTTCGAGCATGATATGCTTATTATTAACCAGCATTAATAACTTGTTATACGCAATTATGGCAAGGGCCTCATGCTCCAGCGATTCTTTCATAATATCGCCAATATCATGCCGGTGTGTTTCTAATAATGCCCCAATACCTAAAGATGGATGAGCATTTAAGTAAGTAATCAATTCCCCAGCTTCAGTTGCATGACTCAGCGATTCTGTTGCCTGGCTTCGCATCCACGATACGATAGGGATACGATTGTAACCAAAAACCATTAGCGAATAGTGAGTATAGCGGACGACTCCCGCTAATTCGGTTTCCATAATTTCATTGAGTACGTCTATTACTGCAGTTTTATCAATTCCTTTGTTTGACATGATAGCCTCCCAGATCAAAATGATTGAAGTTTGACTATAACTGTTTTTTCTTGATTTGAAAATAAAACTTTGTTAGGAAAGATATATTGGCCACATAAAAAATCTGCTGCTTCATTGCCTAAAGCCGATAAAAGATAGCTAGTTTATACTATCTTTAATTATCCTTTATATTCGCCCGCTCTTTCGAAGCCGGCGATTTACCAGCCTATGATACAGTCTGGCAAGTACAGGGCGAATCAAAGGCAATGCAATCAGCCATGACAAAGGTCGTAATACAGGTACTTTACTCATTAACAAACTATAGGCATCCAACTCAGAAAGAACCTTACCATGTTCATCTTTAATATGAAGTTCCTTTAAAGCTTTTACTGGATCGATGCCTAAGTCACGCAGATGCTGATCTTGGCCCGTAATATCTATCCAGCAAACATTTTCACCCATTTTACCCGCTAGCTTTTCGTAAGTTTTCCTATCCCTGATACATTTTGGACAGGCACCATCATAATAAACACAAATTTTACTGTTATTTTGGCTCATATTATTGCTTCCCCACTAAATTAAACATTTAACTATATTTTCTACATGAATCATCCCACATTTATATTTACAAACTTGCTATAAGACCCGAATTCATATAATAACTGCAACACCTCTTTAAAGGGTTAGATGGTATAGTTTCCGTCGACTAAAACCTGAAACTAAAAAGAGGTGCTCAATGAACACGTTTAACCATCTAACCCAAGAGGAAAGATTTTACATTTATACGCAACTAAAACAAGGCGTTTCTAAGAATCAAATAGCCATCACATTGGGGCGTCATAAATCGACTATTGGACGTGAAATTACGCGTAATACAGGTCAGTGTGGTTATCGTTACAAGCAAGCTGAGAGAATAGCTAAACAACGCCATATTGATAAGCCCAAAAACATCAAGATGACGGCTGAGTTACAACAGATAATAACGCCTTTAATCAAAGAGAAATGGAGTCCTGACTGTATTTCAGGACGCTTAAAACAACAAGGTAAGGACTCCGTCAGTCATGAGACTATTTACCGTTATATTTTAGCTAACAAAGCAGCCGGTGGCGATTTGTATACTTATTTGAGGCATCAAGCCAAACCTTATCGTAAGCGATATGGAAAAAATGATTATCGCGGAACGATACCCAGCCGTGTTGATATTGATGAGCGACCAAAAGTGGTTGATGATAAAACGCGTTTAGGTGATTGGGAAGCAGATACTGTTATCGGTAAAGGACATAAAGGCGTATTGGTGACGCTGACTGAACGGGTCTCAAGGCTCAACTTCGCCATCTCAATTGAGCGTAAAGAATCTGAATTAACGAAAGAGGCGATTATCAATGCTCTTGAGCCTTTTAAACGTTGGGTTCACACGATTACCTTTGATAATGGACGTGAGTTTTGTGGGCATGAAGCCATTGCAAAAACACTCGACTGCGGCACTTATTTTGCCAAACCGTATCATTCGTGGCAACGAGGTTTAAATGAAAACCACAATGGCTTATTAAGGCAATACTTCCCTAAAAAAGAACCTTTGGATAAGGTAACTCAAGATGAGGTTGATAGTGCAATTACAGCACTTAATCATCGTCCAAGAAAAGGGTTAAATTACAGAACTCCATGGGAAGTATTTTGCCAAATAACGGGGGTTGATATAAATAAATCACAGGGTGTTGCATTAATTGCTTGAATTCGCGAGAATTGCAAAAGTAAAGCACCTAACAAAGCAATGATGTCAAGCACTATAGGCTAAAAAAGTCTATTTAGCGGCTACCCGCACAACAGTATTATTGGCAATAGGCTTTAAAAAACATCCAAACAGTACTATTATAAGTTTAAGTCAACACAAACTTTGTAACGCAAGAGAGTTTAGGCTAGTCAATAAAGCTTTATTCATATAGGCGAACAAGGGGAGGTAAATAATTACTACATATCAATATTTGCACATGGACTAAGAACACTTAGGTTAAATCATCTGATAATGAGGAATTAATTATGAACAGGTCTATTTTATTAAGAGCGCTGTTGATTTCTTCGGTAACTGCTTTATCTGCAGGTCAAATGCCTGTAGTAGTGGCGGCAGAAAATGTCGATGCTGCACAGCACGAGATGATGGCAAAACATCATGATAATGCAGCGATGCACCATGAAATGGCCATTGAATCTCATAAAACGGCAGCTAAAGAAAACAAAGAAGCTGCTAAACATCACCAAGCTGCAGCTAAGGCATTTACCAAAGGCGATAAGAAAGAAGGGGAAAAGCATGCTGAAATGGCTAGAAAATCCTGGACTTCTGCTCATAAAGCCGCTAATGATGCAGCAAATCATTCTAAAATGGCAGGTGACTCTACTGGAATGTAGGATCAATATATTAATTTTAATCAGTGTGTTACAAGGATGCAACACACTTAGTTAATGCCCGGATGCACTCAACTCTAATGATTCCTTAATGAAAAAAAATTTTGAGGTTTATAGCACAAATTTATAACAAATAACTGTTCCCAAGCCTCTAAAAACATAGGTTTAGCTTTCCTGACTAATACAATCTATTTCGCTGCAAAGCAACATCATCGTATACTCACTTTAACCATTAATACTTATACCGTTAATTTCTTTTATCGAACTTAGAAAAAATATTATGGAAATATGTTCTTGTCATCTGACGGTAAAGCGAGTAGAAGTTATCTAGTTAAAAATAGTAATTTGTAATGCACTAAATTACCGTCATTCTCACTTAAATACATAGTTAATAAGGAGAAATAATGGAAACACCTACTCATTCTCTAGCCTCACTTTTTGATCAGCTGGGGCTAGACAGCTCAGCCCAGGCAATTGAGGATTTCATCAATAGCAATAGATACTTGCCAGAAAATATCGACTTGTACCAGGCAGATTTCTGGAACAACTCACAAGCTATTTTTTTAAAACAGGCAAAAGAAGAAGATGCTGATTGGGCTGAAATAGTTGATCAACTGAATGCGATGCTACACTGAACTGATACTTGAAGTACGATAGATATTCAAGAGACCTTCTTCAAGTAACAAGCGAGTAATGCTAATTTCATGAATAATCAAGCTGAAAGTTTCAAACCTTTAATACTTGGCATATCTGGATATCATTATGCCGACCTGCATAAACCTGAAAAATTATCTGAACTCCTTAAGGAATTTGAACATTCATTAAAAACAGTTGATTCAGTGCTGTACACAGAATTCATTAACTACCGGAACAGTCAGGGTAAAGACATGAGCGCGGTACAGATTTCTGAACTACTGATCAGAATGGCACCGCTGGTCGGTTCATTTATTGCTAAATTGTTTAACATTGAAAAAAGCAGAATAAAACAGATCAACAGAATTCAGCATGAATTTGACCACATATTTGTATATCGCAATGAAATTATCAGTAAACTAAATAAGCATTTTAAACTGGAAAGCATCACCAGCTGGGATATCCAGAAATTACAATTGCAGCTTGAAGCACTATTAACAGGTACTGGACGATCCGACTTATTGCTTCAAGATCCGGAAATGGCCATCAGTGAACTGGGCAGCGAATTATGGCAGGTATCAAATGATCGCCCCGAAAATCAGCGTAACGCCGATGGACTCCAATCAAAAGCACTATTGATTAAAAATCAATTAAGTAAAAATCAACAGATTAGGTCTTTATTGACAGAACAGTTGGCAATACCAAATTCTGTCGACTTTATAGAATCTTTATTAAACATAGTCCGGCGCTGGAGTTTTGCTGCACAGCATATCCCGAAGCTACAGGTTCAGGTAGTCGATTGGGTCAGTTTTAAGACACCCACTAAAAAAGATTTTAACAATCTGGTTGAACATGTAATCCATGTAGAGAATCAATATCCGGTTTGGGCTGCACACAAAAACCACCTACGTCGCCGCGATGGTTTTACCTTAACCGATAAACGATTTAATCAACGCCAGGTGCTGTATGAAGTTGATCACTGCATCTACTGTCACGACCGTGACACGGATTCTTGCTCTAAGGGAATGACAAACAAAAAGGACAGTAGCTTCAAGGTTAATCCACTGGGAGTCACAATTACTGGTTGCCCGCTGGAAGAGAAAATTTCAGAAATGCATATTCTCAAACGCCAAGGTGACAATATTGGCGCTCTGGCTATCATCATGCTCGATAACCCAATGTGCCCTGGCACTGGTCACCGAATTTGCAATGACTGTATGAAAGGCTGCATTTATCAGAAAACCGAACCGGTTGACATACCACAAATCGAAACCAATGTATTAACCGATGTGCTGTTTATGCCCTGGGGATTCGAAATATATAGCCTGTTGTCACGCTGGAATCCGTTAAATATTAAACAGCCCCATGCCCTGCCCTATAATGGGAAAAATATACTGGTGGCTGGTATGGGGCCCTCCGGTTATACACTGTCACATTATCTGTTAAATGAAGGTTTCGCAGTGGTGGGTATCGATGGCTTAAAAGTTGAACCACTACCTATAGCCCTGACCGGCGACAACGAAACTGCACCTTTACCAATCCGGGATTTCAATACGCTTTACGATGATCTGGATAAGCGGGTTATGTTAGGTTTTGGCGGTGTTGCTGAATATGGAATTACCGTACGCTGGGATAAAAACTTCCTTAAAGTCATATACCTTAATCTACTGCGCAATCAGGCATTCCGTTGTTACGGTGGTGTCCGGTTTGGTGGTACGCTGACGATTAACGAAGCCTGGGATCTTGGCTTTGATCATATAGCTATCGCCAGCGGTGCCGGAAAGCCAACTGTTATTGACATTAGAAACAATCTAATTCGCGGCATCCGTAAAGCTTCCGATTTTCTAATGGCGCTGCAATTATCGGGGGCAGCCAAGGAATCCTCGCTGGCCAATCTTCAGGTCCGTTTACCTGCGGGTGTCATTGGTGGCGGCTTAACAGCCATTGATACCGCAACAGAGCTTTTAGCATACTACCCCGTCCAGGTCAGCAAAATTTTGCATCGTTATAACAAACTACTGGATGTTTATGGTGAAGAGACAGTGCGCCAGGCTTATGATGAAGAAGAATTACAAATTCTGGATGAGTTTCTGGCACATGGACGGATTATACAAAAAGAGCGTGACCGAGCTAAGCTTGCTAATGAAGCCCCATATTTCTTGCCGTTATTACAGGAGTGGGGAGGTGTCACACTATTCTACCGGAAAGGCATTACAGACTCCCCTGCCTATCGGCAAAATCATGAGGAAATATACCAGGCTTTAGCAGAAGGCATTCAGTTAGCGGAAGGCATGAGCCCAGCCGAAGCCATCGCTGACCAATATGGCCATTTACAAACCATGACCTTTGAACGGTTAGAAAATCGTGATGGTAAATGGCAAAAGCTGACCGACTTACAAATCAACTTACGCAGCTTGTTTATTGCTGCAGGGACTTCACCCAATACTATCTATGAATCAGAACATCCTGACAGTTTTGAAATGGATGGTAAATTCTATCAACGCTATGAACCTGAAGGTAAAACTGATCAGCCTGACTTAGTTGCTCAGCATGATAATTTGATTCCAAAAGTAGGTAAACCAGCACCGTTGACTTCTTATCATCGTAATGGAAAATTTATCTCTTTTTATGGCGACAATCATCCTGTCTATGCAGGTAATGTTGTTAAAGCTATGGCCAGTGCCAAGGATGGCTACCCTTACATAGTCAACTTGTTTAAAAAACACCTCTCAACTCTGGATCCCGCTATGCAAGTCCGGCGTAATAAGAAGCTGCATATAATACAACAGCACCTAGACAATGCCTTTAATGCACAGATTGTAGCAGTAAACCGATTGACACCGACCATTATTGAAGTAGTAGTCCGGGCACCTCTGGCTGCCAGAAAATTTTGTCCTGGACAGTTTTATCGTGTACAAAATTATGAAACCTTTGCCCCGGCTAAAGAGGGAACGATTCTGGCTGCTGAAGGTATAGCATTAACCGGTGCCTCAGTAGACAGGGATAAAGGCCTGATTTCTCTGATTACACTCGAAATGGGGAGTTCAACTCGACTCTGCGCTACCTGGAAAACTGGTGACCCTATTGTAGTTATGGGGGTTACCGGAGCCGCGACAGATATACCTTCTGGGCAAACGGTCTTACTGCTGGGTGGTGGTCTCGGAAACGCTGTACTGTTTTCCATCGGTAAAGCTATGCGTGCAGCCGGCAACCAGGTGATCTATTTTGCTGCTTACCGAAATAGTAGTGATGTGTTTAAAGTGAAAGATATAGAGGCGGCCTCTGACATTGTTATCTGGGCTGTCGATAAGCAGCCTGAAAATGACGCCATTCCACTTACCCGGCCTCAGGATAAAAGTTTTATTGGCAACATAATCGAGGCCATGCTCGCTTATGCCCGTGGAGAATTAGGTGCAACATCGATTCATATTGATGATGCTGATCACCTAATCGTCATCGGATCGGACCGAATGATGGCCGCCGTTAAAGAGGCTCGACATGGAGTACTCGCGCCTTATTTGAAAAAACATCATAAAGCTATTGGTTCCATCAATTCACCCATGCAATGCATGATGAAAGGTGTATGCGCCCAATGCTTGTGCAAACATATTGATCCAGAAACCGGAGAAGAATACTTTGTCTATTCCTGTTACAACCAGGACCAGGAACTTGATCGAGTAGATTTCAACAATCTTCATGACCGTCTGCGGCAAAATTCAGTACAGGAAAAGCTATCCTCCCTGTGGTTACAACACTTGATAGATGATATCGAATAAGTGTCCACCAGAGACATACTTTTCAAATACTCCACACCATATTATTCAATGAAAAAATCTTGTTCAGTCAGATATAATTGAATATACACAAGCTTATCACTTGCACCGTGCTGTATGATATTGTGGATTAAAACAGGATTTGTTACTAGCATCATTCACTGATCAATATGCGATATTGATCAAGAATATTCGTCAGCATAACTATACTTCGTGCGGTCACGGATGCGGAATTTATAGCGAGTTGATTTTAGTTTAGTGGAGAGCAAGGCTTACCTTGTGGCAATAATAGCTTTATTACTATACTTGAAGCCGAAACAAATAGATCGTTACAACATAAACCACAAGGTTGTGCCTCTGTTTAACATTTTAAACTCACTCTATTTTGAAATAAATCACCCCTGCTGACATCTCTTCCAAAATTACACTTCAATTAATACAGTTAACCTTCAAAGATCTAATTTTATGGTAGAACTCAAATTCTCCAAAGCCATGTACCTTAGAATTTGCGTGAAAAATCAGTTCAGAATCTTCAAGAATATCCTGCTCTGTAATGCCTAATGATTTCATTAAAGTTGGATTATTAGCCATTTCTGATAGTGTCAATTTAAAGTTTTTATTTTCGAATACCGTCAATGTTGCTTTAGGGCCGACCACAATACTTTCAATTTTTTTATCCCAGTTTTCCCCTTGAACTTTAAGTAAGTTTGCTAAATTAACAGGGCCTTTAAGTCGAATGTGCTTTCCTTCAAATTGCGTAGCATCATATAAATCGACCCAACAGTCATCGTTTCTGGCATAAACGTTTGAGTTCACGCCAAAAAAAACAACAATAAAAAATATTGTTTTAACGCCATACAATGCTATTTGATTTTTTCTCATCTCTCTTCCCCTTAGTATAGTCTGACAAGCAAAAAAAATGGTTTTATCTTTATAGATTAAATTGTTATATAAACAAGGATCAAACACTTGCGCAATTTCAATTAACCTCGTGTCTTCTTTATCTCACTAAAATCAGGTTTTAGCAAAGCTTTCTTTATATCTCATTGAAAAAAGTTTAACTGTATGTAGCATAAATGTTGTTAAACAAAGGGATGCTAGCCTTTAACCTAAAAACCTCTGTTGACCGCTATAAAACACTATAAGTGACTGAGTATAAAACATAATGATCGTAAATGCTTGTCACCTGTTGGATGACTTTACTCCGCTTCACGGTTTTGTGGATAAATCTGAGGACCAAATACTGCGTTACAGCTCTTTCCGAGGGCTACTGCCATTGCCTGCGAGCAGTATCTTGTCTTTTACACTCAGATTTCCCACAAAATCCGTGCTCAACTGCGGTTTCTAGCTGTAATTAACTGACATTATTTTATGATTTCATGCTTAGACTAACAGAATCCTTTTTTAAAATCCTGCAGAAGTATATAACAAATTGCAGTTCCTGCTCGTGTACATGGCATTAGGGAATCCAAAAAAAGCCCATTATTTTTTTGGTATCTCTCGAAACCATAGGGTTTAATAACACAGCTAACGTGATTGGAAAATACCCTAAAGCCAAGAATTGCTTGCCGAATAATAATTTACCCGACCTGAATATTTGCATTGGCATAACGGACATTTTTAGGATAAGGCGTGGCTAATATATATGCTAAAGTTAAAGGTCCAAGTCGACCAACTATCATAAGAAAAATAACAACTAACTCACCTGATGAACTTAATTCAGCTGTTAAGCCACGAGATAAACCAACTGTACTGAGCGCTGAAACCACTTCAAAAATAATATCAATAAATTCTGCTTTTTCAGTAACAGTCAGTATAAAGACACCTAAAAATATCAAAATCATAGAAATAAATGTCAGGGCTAACGCTTTCATAATTTGCTTAGCGGCAATGGTTCTATACATTAAGATAACTTCATCCCTGCGCCTTAAAAAAGAATACGTCGCTAAAATTAACACGATGAAGGTGCCTACTTTAATCCCCCCGCAGTACTTAATGATCCCCCGCCAATAAACATTAACATAATCATTAGTAGCGTTGTTGAATCGGTCAATTGCTCTATTTGTAAGGTATTGAACCCTGCTGTTCTCGGGCTAACCGCTTGAAGTCAGGCAGAAAGGGCTTGTTGCTGTGTAGACAAAGAACCGAGTGTATTGGGGTTATCTACTTCCAAGACCCAGATAAGAAAAAAACTAAGGACATTTAGAAGTAAAGTCGTCAAAAGAACCATTTTGGTATTAGCGCTTAACTTAGACCATCTTTTTTGTTGACGCATATCCAGTGGCACGACAAAACCTATGCCGCCTATAATCAATAATGCTGTAATAATAAGAATTACAAGTACTGTAGTGGTCTAATAATCCTGTACTAAACGATAGGAGTTTATAATAACCCCTTAATCAAAGATGCAGACCAATGAGTAAACGAAAAAGTTATACAACAGAATTTAAACATGAAGCGGCCAGTCTGGTATTAGATCAGGCATATTCCATAAATGATGCTTGCGAAGCTATGGGCGTTGGTACTACAGCAATGCGCCGTTGGGTCACTCAATTAAAAGAAGAGCGTCATGGTGTTACGCCAAAAGGAAGCCGAGCGATTACTTCTGATCAGCAAAAGATTCAAGATTTGGAAAGTCAGATAAAGAAACTAAAGAGGGAGAAAGAGATTTTAAAAAAGGCTTCAGCTCTCTTAATATCGGACGTGTATCAATTTTAATGCTAATTGATGAGTTAAGAGAGCAATACAAACAATGCGAATTATTGCAAACATTTGAGATGAGTCGTAGTAGTTACAACTACCACCGTAAGCATGCAAACAAGGCAGATCCTGAGCGAGACAGGTTAAAATCCAAGGTTATTGCGTTACATGAAGCGAGCCGCAGTTCAGCGGGGAGTCGTACCCTTTCTGCTCAATTAAAACAGCAAGGTGAATCTGTTGGACGCTTCAAAACACGGAGTTTAATGCAAGAAGCGGAGCTGACAAGTAAACAGCCAGGCGCACATCGTTACAAGGTGGCTGAAAAGCCATCAAACATAGCGGATAACCACTTAAACCGTGAATTTTCTACCGAACTGGCTAATCAAGTTTGGTGTGGTGATGTCACCTATATTTGGTCGGGTACAGGCTGGATATATTTAGCATTGGTGATTGATTTAAATGCGCGCCGTATCGTGGGGTGGGCTTGCTCAACTAGTCCTGACTCAGTATTGACTACACGAGCGTTAAAATTAGCTTATGCGGCTAGAGGAGAGCCCAAGAACTTGATGTTTCATTCTGATCAGGGGTGCCATTACACCAGTAAGGTATTCCAGCAGCAATTGTCGGAATATGAGATCAAGCAAAGCATGAGTCGGCGTGGTAACTGTTGGGATAATGCACCGATGGAGCGTTGTTTTAGAAGCTTTAAATCTGAATGGATGCCTAAGACTTTTTATTCATCTTATGAACAGGCAGAGAAAGATATTATGCAATACATCAAGTATTACAATAGTTTCCGTGTACATAGTTATAACAATTATTTAACCCCAATCCAAGCGGAGAAAGAAGCCGCTTAAAAAACCGATCGTTATGTACGAATTTACTTGACCACTACATACATCATTAGCATAGAGCGATAAATTGTAAGTATCCAGGGCAAAACCAGCATTATTAAAAGCTGAAATAGAATAAAAACAGGCTTCATATAAGGCTTGAAATAAACCCTCTTTCTCTATCCATAACAGAGTTAACAACACAATACCTAACACTTCAAAGAATAGAGAGTAAAGCAATACGTATTTTGCGATTAGTAATGTTTTTTTTAAACTGGTTTGATTAAAAGCCTCCATCGCAACTAATTGTTGTCCAATACCAATTTTAGTACCTAGGCTTATGGCGGCAACTACCGCAAAAGTTATAAATCCAAGCCCACCCGTTTGTATGAGAAAGGCAATGACGACTTGTCCAAACAGGGTAAAATGCATTCCAGTATCTAAAACCACAAGCCCTGTGACTGTTACTGCAGACGTTGCAGTAAATAATGCCTGTTGCAGTATGTGAGGCGATTGGCAGTTTTAGCAGTATAGTTCCTAAACAAATAAGAATTAAAAAACCCAGTGACAAAACTACTGGAGGGCTAAAATTAATCAGCTTATCTCTCTGGCCTACTAGATTTCGATAAAAAGAGATATGGGGATCCCATTTTTTCATAAATGGTTCCTAGAGTCTGGGAGCAATGTTTTGCAGCGTTTTTAGAGAGCCCGCTAAAATTAATGAATCATTCGTTGCTAACACAAAATCCGATTCAATCGTATATAGCAGTTCTTTTTGTCGCCGCAGTAGTAGTACTTTTAGTAAGTCTTTCTCTTCACCTAATAGCTCATTTAACGAAATACCACTAATCTTGCCTACAATTTCAATTTCAATAATATAAAAATTACCTCCTATATGCATGAATTCTTTTATCATTGGGTAATTCAGTGAATGAGCCACTTTTATACCCATTTCCTCTTCAGGGTGAATAATACGTGTCACGCCTAATCTGAACAAGATCGCATGATGAGATTTTGAGGTTGCTTTGGCCCAAATTTCTTTGATGCCCATATTTTTCAAATGCAATACACATAAGATGCTGGCTTCTAAATCACTGCCAATCGCAACGAGCACAGCATCACAAGACTGGATATTCAACTCTTGTAATGCTTGTTCATCCGATGCATCGGTAATTGCCGCATAAGTCAGAGTATCAGCCAGTTTATTGACTAAAATTGGATTAATATCCACACCCATCACTGAATGGCCAAAACTAATTAACTGCATTGATGCAGCCGCGCCAAATGTGCCAAGACCTATTACTGCGAATTGCGCCATATTTATCCCGAAAAATTAATAGCTAAATAAAATAGTTGTAAAACAGTACCTGATTATTTATACACAAGTTATTGTTAAATTTTAAACGTGCTTAAGCACATTTTTGCTTATAACTTAGCCCAGATATAGTTTTTCTAAACTAGGCTCTTCCCGATTTCGCGGGGTGACCACAACATATAGTGTTAAGCATATCCGAATAAACGTCGGCCTTCGACATCAAGCCAAATATGCTGAAATAAACGCCCTATATCATAAATGCCATAGCAACGTCTTTTGATCACCTTAATTTTGTTATTCAGTCCTTCTACAAAACCACTGGTTTCACGGCGAAGAAAATAATTAGTGATTTCATGCTGCCAGTTTTGTAAGGTCACTATAAATGAGCTGAAACAGTCCAACTTCAGATTTCTAACCTGCTCGACCCATGAATTTAGCTCAGCTTCTGCCTGACTTTTACTTAAAGGTCGGTTAAAAATACCCGTCAATGCTTCCCGATAAATATAAATTTGCTTAAGCTCTGGCGCATAATTAAAGAGCTGTATTAATTTAATTTGTTGCTCTTCATTCAAGTCCCAGAGTGATTTTCGGAATAACCACATCACGCCTTTCAGTTGGGCATAATCCTCACTAGAAAGCGTCTTTTTCAGTGTTTTCATCTCTTTTATTCTTGCGTTGTCTGCACAGGCTCGATAGCTTTTGGTCACATGGAATCGATCAACCACAACCTCAACGCCATGAAGTTCCTCATACACTGCATTACTGTAGCCGTCATACATATCAACGCAGGCACGTTGTATTGTTCTTTTAATTTCCACGGGAATGCTTTGTAGAAATATTTTTACTGTTTCCTTTTTGCGATTTGGCAATACGGCCAAAATGCATTTTTCTCCGCCTTCATTGATCCCTGAAATGATAACAACAAAATCTTTATGTCCTTTTTTTAACGCAATCTCATCAAGTCCAAGTAATGGCAGGCTTTTTATTGTCTCCCAATCCACTTCTTGACGAATATAACGATTAATAATGCCTTCAACAGCCGCTTCATTAATGCCACGTTTGGTAACTTCTCATTATCCACGGGAAAATATTAAAAAGTTGCTTTACAATATATTCTATGAACTCGCCTAAACCTGAATTACCAGAGATAAACAAAGAAGATCGCACACCGCTAGTCGATGTGTTATTGGAAATGCTTGCCTGGCAACAAAAGCAGATTGATGAGTTAGCACAAGAGATACTCAAGCTTAAAGGTGAAACCACAAAGCCTAAAATCAAACCGAGTACAATGGATAAGGAGGGTGCCCCAGGAAGTGATGACTCCTCATCAAAAAGGAAAAAAGGCCCAAGGCGCAGTAAAAAAGGCAACCTCAAAATAGATGAAACCCAAATTATTCAGCCGGATGAAATCCCGGAGGGTTTACGCTTTAAAGGGTATCAGGATCGTGTTATTCAGGATATTACCTTTCAAACTCATAACATTCGTTATCGTTTAGCAGAATATATAACGCCAGAGGGTCTTACGATTTTAGGTCAGCTTCCCGAAGACATTCAGGGAGGTAGCTTTGGTAAAAGCCTTATTGCCTTTATTCTCTATCAATACCATCACCAACATGTCACACAGCCATTACTACTGGAACAAATTCGTGATTTAGGCGTCGATATTTCGAGCGGTAAGCTCAGTTATATACTAACAGAAGATCTGGACGATTTTCATGCCGAAAAAGATGAATTACTGAAGACGGGATTATCCGTTTCTAAATATATTCATACAGATGATACTGGCGCACGGCATAAAGGGCAAAATGGCTATTGCACACATATTGGCAATGATTTTTTTGCCTGGTTCAGTAGTACAGAAAGTAAAAGCAGAATCAATTTTTTAAACTGTCTATCACAAGGCAAAACAACGCTTTATACATTGAACACAGGTGCCATTGAATACATGGCACAAAATAAGCTGTCTGTTGTAATCTTGGCGACACTGGAAAATATCAGTGTCTGCATTAACACGGCACCTGACTGGTGCGAATGGCTGGATCAGCAAGGCATCGTTAAACCTCGGCACAGAAAAATAGTCACGGAAGGTGCTTTGATGGGAGGGCTGCTAGACCAAGGCATTTCCTCTGACTTTTCAATTATCAGTGATGATGCAGGGCAGTTTAACGTCTTTGATCATGCCTTGTGCTGGATCCATGCCGAACGAGTAATTAATCGCCTGATTCCTTTAAATGACAGCCATACCAAGGCAGTCGATGACGCACGCGACTAGCTTTGGTCGATTTACCATGACCTGAAAGCTTATAAACTTAATCCTGTTACCGAACAGGCGAGCAGTATCAGGCAGCGCTTTCAAATCCTATGCAGTACCAAAACCTGTTACGAAACGCTTAACCAGGCCCTCGGGCGAATGGGGAAAAATCAACATGAACTCCTCCGTGTACTCGACAAACCCTACCTCCCACTTCATAACAATTTAAGCGAACGGGATATAAGGGATTACGTCAAGAAACGAAAAATCAGCGGGAGTACACGAAGTGATGCAGGGCGGAAAGCCCGTGATACTTTTGCCAGTCTCAAGAAGACCTGCCGAAAGC
Organism: Methyloprofundus sedimenti; assembly: GCF_002072955.1. Lineage (NCBI taxonomy): Bacteria > Pseudomonadati > Pseudomonadota > Gammaproteobacteria > Methylococcales > Methylococcaceae > Methyloprofundus > Methyloprofundus sedimenti. The sequence goes on from NZ_LPUF01000003.1 coordinate 361,395, forward strand.
ACGGCATGTCATTTTGGGGTTATTTAAAAAGTCGCTTACTGAAGTTAGAAGGGATTCCTCCGTTATCGGAAGTCATTCGTGCGGCCGCTGCCAGTGGATAATGAGAAGTTACACATAAAGGAGAACGCCATCTCAATCGTCAACCAAGGAAACGAGGGGGCTGTGCGACTAAGCGAGGGATTTCTGATGAGCAAATTTGCATTTTAATTGCTCGTGATCGCTCAAAACAAACCGTAGATTTTGTGACAGGTAATGGCCCAATAAGCAAAATTGTTCTTGATACGCATTTAAAGCCAATACTAGACCAGGATGCCCTCCTTGTGAGTGATGGCAATCCAACTTATGGTGCATTTTGTAAAGCTGAAAAAGTATCTCATGAAATCGTTAACATGAGTCAAGGGCAGCGGGTGACTAAAGGGGCCTATCATATACAAAATGTCAATGCATACCACCACCGTTTTAAATCATGGCTAGACCGCTTTCATGGTGTAGCCACCAAGTATTTACCTAATTATTTGGCTTGGTGCAGAATTATGGATCGGAACCACAATCTAACCCCTGAGCAATTGTTACATTCTGCTCTGGGTGATTTTCAATACTTAACGGTGACATAGCCTTAAATTATACAATGCTATACAGGTTGAAATAAACCATTCTAATGGTTAATTTCAACCACTGTTTGGTGTTACCATTTAATTTTTTTCAACCTTAATGGCGTTATCTATTTGATTTTATAATTAAAAATTAGATAAAAAAGAATTGGCATGATAATGGCTTTAATTGACCATATACTTCATAAATCCTATGGAGATCATATTCATCTTTAAGTGGAGCATCATCATGTTATTAGAAATTATTCTTAGCTCATTTTTTGTAGTAGCCATTGCCGGCGCTTATGTATTTATAAAAAGTATCACGGATATAGAGGAAAGCAGGGGCAATTAATTCAAACGTCAAAGAGTAACATCAGCTGAGAACTCATAATCTCAAAAAAATAACACAAGCGATATTTAGAAGAGTCATCCGTTCAAAATTAATAAAAATGAAATTAAATCCGGTGAAATAGGTTGAAACAGAAGGAATAGATGTAAAAAATCAACATACAGAGGTAACTGCGAAGAAAAGAGGCAACATTAAACATTTTTAATTTAGGTATTTCCTTAAGTTACCTATTCTCGGACAGCCTCCTAGTATATGGTCCAGGTGCAACACCTGTATATCCTCATCTGACATAGGCATTGGCTGCTAATATAGCGTTGAACGATTAAGACCCAACAGCTCACAGGGGGCTGTTGGGTGACTGGCTGCTCTACATTGATAATTTTGGCAAGAATTAGGCCTAGCCCTAATACCATTTTTTTTTGCTTTTGAATTCGCAATACAAAGCAGAGCAACTATGACCCTGATTTTCTTCGCACTGGAATGAAGATCTCTATTCGATAAACACAGGCTAGGCCTGCCCTGAAAGTTCAATATCCACGCGCTAAAAACGAAGATATTGACCTTTACCACTTTGCAAGCTTCTATTACTTATTTTTCAATCACTTATGGATTATTAAGAATATAATCCGAAACATAATCTGCAATAGCATCTTCGTCACTCGGTGATAGCTTATTTAGTTTTCCCATACCGCCCAGATCATTTAAAATAGCAGAGAAAATTGAAGAACTATTTTTAGATGCTAAAAAGGCACTAGAATTAATTGCATGGCAAGCTAAACAATTTTTATCATAGAGATTCTGGCCAATTTGTACCGTTGTAACCGGAGTAGGTGTGCTGGTTATGCTATTCAGATAAGCTGCTATCTCTTCTATTTCTTCATCTGTCAAATCCAATTGCCCCATACCACCTAAATTTTGCAACATGGCAGAAAATATGTCTGTAGAACTGATTGATTTTGTACTACTAGAACCACCAATCGTATGACATAATGCGCATGTTTTTTCATACAAGACCTTACCTTTGACTTCAGTATCTGGTATACGAATTAACTCCTCTAAGCCAAACGTATATTCATTATTAACACGACCGCGAAAACCTAATTTTGCCTTATATTTATCAGCACCAAAGATCAAACTAGGTATGTCAATTTGTAATGTTTTCGTAGAAACTTTAGTTTCCGTATCTGCTCCAGGAGCATTAACAACAGAAGTTGCCATAACACCTACATTAAAAAATGTAAGTGCCATTGAAAGTATTAGTGCTTTTAGTTTATTACATATCCCACTTAAATAGCGAACTTCATTGAGTGATTAACAAAGCTTAGAGCATTATCTGTACTGATGCATTTCAACCCTTCGGCATAAGCTTGATATAACGCTTCAACGGTTCGTGGTCTTTGTTTGCGTAAGTACTGTTTAATTTTATTCCATGCTAATTCAATCGGGTTAAGGTCAGGTGAGTAAGGCGGTAGATAAATAAGCTTTGCTCCTGTCTTTTGAATAAGATCCTTAATCTCATCTACTTTATGAACTGAGGCATTATCCATCACAACATAGTCACCTTCAGCGAGTAAGGGGCAAAGAAAATGCTTCAAAAAGTAGAGGAATACAAGTCCTGTCATGGTTCCTTCAAAATTTAAGGCGGTTTTCATACCGGCTGATGTCATTGCCCCGACCATACTTATACGCTGCCCTCTAGCAACCGGCGCTTCATCATAAACACGCTGATCTGACGGTGCTCGCCCATAAAGAGGTGAGAGATTCAGTCCTGCGCCCATTTCATCAAGAAAAATGAGCTTATCGAGCGATATATCGGCGATTTCAGTGCAATAGTCTATTTTTAGCTTTTTAGTTCGGTCACAATATTTAGCTGGATCGTACGGACTTTTTTTTATATCGAATATTCATACGCTTAAGAGCTCTATCCATTGAACTTTTCCCCATGCTAATACCAAAGTGTTCAGCATATCGGTCACAAAGATCATTTAGTGTCAAATCAGGCTTTTTTATTAGCCATTCTTTTATCTCAAGAGCACCCGCTTCATCTACTTTTGGTGCAACATGCCCGCCTACTTTTTTGGCTGCAATCATGCCAGTTTCCTGGTAATGTTGCCATAAGGTATAAACAAAAGAATAAGAAACAGCGAAACGTTTAGCTATATCAGGTTTACTTTGTTTGTCTATCTCAATAGCATTGAGCACTTTTTTTCGAATATCGACTGAGTAAGGGGCTGGCACAAAAATATGATTGATAACGGAGAACTGGGAAAGCTATAGTACATTAAAATTCAGTTCATTAATACGGGAAATGTAATAAGCATTAGTTATTCCTTTTTTTGATTTAATTTATTATTTTGTGAACCTAATGTCCGTCGGGCAAGCAATTGAGAATTCGATAGTTATTTTAAAAAAACGTTGTTTTTCCAGAATCAATAAAAACAATAGGGTTAGAGTCGATAGATTTGCAAATCATATCTGAGTCACCTTCAACGTGGCTTTTAAACTTGTCCGGCTACGCAACATTCGCCAGTCAGAATTTCTGTGCAAGCCAATGGAGAGAGAAACTGTTACCCACCTTTAGAATACGCTACCGGCTGGCCATGCGCATCGGGGGAACCCTGATTTTTCTATGGGGGATTTCCCTATGCGTCAAAACTAAAAGAGAAAAGCGGAGGGGCAACCCATGCCGCCGTTGTCAACCCATTGGGTGGCGCGGTGGGCCAGCTGCGAGGCAGAATCTAAATTCAGCTTGCTTTTAATGTGCTCACGGTGGGATTCAATAGTCTTAATGCTCAGGGATAAGTATTCTGCGATTTGGCGAGTAGCGCGGCCTTCACCGATCAGTCTAAACACTTGCAGTTCGCGGTTAGTGAAGTTAACCAGAGGCGAGTTGGGGGTGAGATTTTGCCGCTCCAGGTATTTTATAGCGAGTTTACCCTGAAACTGATCGCTCATATAGATTTTACCGGTCAACACACAACGGATAGCAATCAACAACGTATCATCGAGCTGCTGTTTGGTGACATAGCCAGCAGCGCCAGCTCGCAGGGAACGCTCGGCATACATTGATTCATCGTGCATCGTCAGCACCAACAACGGGATTAACGGATGACGAATCTTGATGTCCTTTACCAGATCCAGGCCGTCTCTATTCCCGAGTTCAAGATCGACAATAACCAGGTGGGGTTGATGTGCCTGTATGGCTTCAAGCGCAGCTGGATAGGTTGCGGCCTCCCCACAGACGATAAGATCAGACTCGAAATCGATCAACGCGGTGAGCCCACGGCGCAGCACGGGGTGATCATCGACGATAAGAACCGTCCTTTTGGCCTGATCGCCGGGTTCGAGTGTTTCAGTTAGCGCAAAAGCACAGATAACTGCCATGCCAGATCGCCTGTGCTGTCGCACACTCAAGCGGCCACCGATCAGTCGCGCCCGATAAGACATGATGTGCAGCCCAATCCCATTTGAATCGCCTGAATTCTCGGACATACCCAGGCCATTGTCCAGGATACTCAGTTTACCTTCCTTCCCCTTTACGCATAGACTGATTTCAACTCGATCAGCTTGTCCGTGTTTAACTGCGTTGTTCACAGCTTCCTGGGCAATGCGAAACAGGTGTCCTTCGGCCTCGTGATCAAGTCTGGGAAAAGAGTCATCGCAGGTGAGTGTGCAAGTAATGTTAATCCATTGCTGAGCATTGAGTGACAAGGTTTCCAGCATCCTCTGAAGACCGACGATGTTCAGTCCAATCGGACTTAGACCATGAGTCAGGTCGCGGGCCTGACGGATGGTTTCGTTGAGTAGTTGATTGATCTCGGCAGCTGCGACAAACTCGGTGGTGTCGGCATGCGCCGCCAGCTGCCTGGAAAGCGTCGAACTTAGGGCGGCAATACCGGCCAGGCTCTGGCACAAACCGTCGTGCAGCTCTAGGCTCAATCGCTCTTTTTCTCGGTCGGCAATTTCGATGATCTCCCGTTCCAGCCGATTTTGCCGAGTGACGTCCTGAGCTATAGCGTAGTACCGTTGGCTTTCCTGCGCGAACCACCCACTCCATCTTAACCAGCAGTAAGAGCCATTCTGATGACGGTAGCGATTCTTGAAGCAGATCGATTTCTCGCCCTTGATGAGCCGGTCAATTTCAGCCAACGTGGCCTCGCGATCATCAGGATGCACAAAATCAAGGAAGGGCCTGGACACTAACTCCTCCACAGTCCATCCCAAACGGGTTGTCCATATTGGATTTAAGTGCTTGAAGTAGCCATCAAAACCGGCAATGCAGAGCAGATCGAGCGACTGGGTAAAGAAAGGCCGGAGATTGTCATTTTCCTGCTTCGTCTCTATGGACAGAGGTTTCAAGTTGCTGATGCTAAATGTAGCCATTTCTGTCTCCTCATATTAAATTTTATAGTCGACAGATATGTTGACATAGGGACTTACTCGCGGAGAGGAACAATTAGCTCGTCTATGACCGCAGCCTTGCTTGATTCTTTTATATTCATCGTCAATATCGATTTTTATATGCTAATTTTTCTCTGGTTTCACTACTGAGGGAGATAATCAAGTCAAATTCATTTGCTGATTTAAAAATAAAACATGAAAATTTAAGCAGGATACCTAGGTTACGAATTATGAATTCATATTATCAAACAAGAGGGAGGAAGCTATGCTTATTAAAAAATCATTTGTTTGCTTTGCTGTCCACCAGCCCCTGATATAGCAACCTTGCATGTTGCACACTGGCATCAAAGGCATAGGTCTGGGCCTTTTCAACATACGCTGATTTTGATGCTTTCAACTCAGCTTCGTGCTCAATCCAGTAGTCTAATTTACAGACTAGACTTGCACTGTCACCTGCAGAAAATAAAAAGTCATCATTTAAAGCAAACTGCGCTGAAGCACTGTGTTCAGCATCAGAGATTAAGGCTGGCAGGCCACAGCCTATCGCTTCTAAAACAGCCATGCCTTCTAACTCAATTTCTGAAGCATGAATAAATAAATCTGCGGTATTAAACAGGGAAATTAATTTTTCCTGGCTGACGTATTCAAAAAAAGCAGGATTGGGCAAGGTATTACCCAGATCAATTAACTCGGCACGTAATGCTCCTTGTCCGGTAACAACCAGTTGAATTTTTTCTTTAAATTTAGATTGCTTGATCGCCTGCATAACCAGGTCATGGCGCTTTTCCTTTGCCAGTCGGCCAACCATTAAGATAACAAACTTATCTGCAAATTCCGGATCTTTAACACAATGCTTAGGCCGAAACTGTTCGGGTAAACCATTCGATATTATTTCTACCGGAACCTGAATAGAAAATTTCTCCAGCATTTGTCTACCAAAAATACTGGGTGACATAATCAAATCTGCTTTATTATAAAAAACAGTAATAAAAAAACGATATAAAAAGGCATTTAACCATTCGTAGTTCAGGCCTATATTCCACATAAGATTTTCAGGCTGCACATGAAAACCAAAAACCACCGGCTTATTCATTTTACGGGCGATTTTTAAAGCCTGATAGCCTAAAAAGAATGGAAACTGTATATGCACTAAATCAGCATCTTTAATCACGGCTCTTAATACTTTTTTATTTGGCCAGGCAAATAAAAAATCCATTTCCTGCATTTGTTTTTTCGCAAACGGCAGATAAAAATCCGGAAATACAATTTTATTTTCTTCTGCCTCTCCTGTACTCACAATGGTTAAATCATCTGTTTTTTTGAAATAATCAATAAACCGTCGTGTCGAGACAACGCCTCCTGATTTTTCACCATCCACATTGTCTGCTACAAAAACGATTTTCACCATGCTCTCCGGGTATGCATATAGAATTGATTTTAAAATTTACCTAAAAATAGGTTTTTATAACTTACCAACGGAATGTATTATTACCTCGGTATTTTCAACAACAATAATTAAAGAGTCACCCGCTTTACACTAAATGCAGGCAAAACTATTAAGGTACAAATTAATGTAAAAGTGATCCCTATAGCCAATAAAAGCCCCATACTGGCAATTCCCTGATGATTGGTAAATGCCAGGCTGGTAAAACTTAACAGTGTTGTTAAAGAACTAAAAAACACCCCTCGTGCGGTACTGGTTTGTAGTAAGTGTTGATTAGCCCCCAGGCCTTCATGCAGACGATGCATAATATGAATACCACTATCCACACCCATGCCCATTAATAAAGGCAGAGCAATAATATTGGCAAAATTGAAGGGGTTTTGTAACAGCACATTAGTTGCTACAGTCAGCAGTCCAGCAAGCAATAAAGGCCAAATCACTAGCAATGTATTACGCAAACTTTTCAAAATAATGAATAAAACTAGAAAAATAACCAGTATTGCTGTGGTAAATGACTGAATAAAGACTTCGGCTATCACATCACCCGCAGCCAAATCAGAAACAGGTAGCCCGGTTACAGAGTCGTCTACACTCTGTACTTCGGTAGCAAAAGCTTTCAGGTTTTCAGCCTTATTAAGATCGTATCTAGGGTCAATGATAATTTTATAAATACCCGATGGACTAACCCAGTTATTACTTATATAGTCTGGAATATCAGCCAAACCAAACTGATATGCCTGTAAACCTATATTTAATTGCTGCATGGTATAAGGAAATAATCCTAAAACACTATTATCAAACTGCTGATATTTAGTTGCAGATAATTCCGAGGCATCAGCAAAAACTATAAAGTCAGTAATGTGCTGGTGCAATTTTTCTAATAACTCTGGCGTAGCCTTGCTTGTAGGGTTCGCTAAGGCGATATTGATTTTCGTCTGTAATTTTAGCAAAGCTTTACGAGAATCTGCCGCTTCTAATGGGCGATCAAAGCTATTTAAGTCTGTCCCCATAACCAGACTTAAGTCCTCGATGATGGCCAGTTTTTCATCTTGATCTTTTGCGACAAAACTTTCTAAGGTTATAGTTTTATTGACTGTCTCCAAACCCTGCATTTCACTGGCTAATTTTTCTGCATTTTCCAGGGAATCACTTAAGCCTATAAGCACAAATGGAGACCGGGTTTTCGACTGTAACAAGTCTTTGAACGCAACTACAGATTCACTATTAGGATCCCTAAGGTTAACCGGATTTGAGTCGAGATAAACATAATGCAGTGAAAATGAAGCTGCAATAGCAAGCAAAATGGAGGTATAGCGAATAGCTCTCGCATAGCGAAACGGAAAAGTACATATCCAGTTGGGGAGACGAGTTACCTGTTGCTGCGGTAGTTTTTTTATGGAAAATACTTTCAGTAAAGCGGGCAGTAACGTTAAAGAAACGAACAAGCCTATAAACATGCCGCCGCCAGATATTAGACCTAACTCGGAAACCCCTGCATAATCAGTAGGAATAAAGGCAAAAAAGCCAATTGATGTAGTAAGAGCACATAAGAACAGGGAAAAACCAAGATTGATAACGCTCTTTTCTATCGCATCCTCGCTAGACATGTGGTGTTCCCAGCATTCACGGAAGGCTAAACAGATATGAATGGCAAAATCGACCCCCAAGCCTATATAGAGTATCGCAAATGCGACAGATAATACATTAAGATGGCCGACTGCAACTGTTGCAAACCCCGCTGTCAGAATAAGCCCCATAATCAAGACTATCAATGTACTAAGCACCAGTTTAACTGATCGTAAGGCAATGAATAGCACAACTATCACTAACGCTAATGCCAACAGGCCAGAGTAAACAGTATCTTCTGCAAGGACTCGCATTTCATCTTCTTCCAGCGCTTTTTTCCCCGTAATGCGAATACTGACTTGCGGGTCTTGTGCCTGGATCTCTCGCGCTATTTCACGCGCAAAATTCAATGACTGTTCAACTGGCTTCATACTATTAAAATCAGCGATAGGTCTTGCGCTGACTATACTGCGTAATGCATTTCTATCGCTAGCTTGATTCAATGCCAGTAGCTTCTGCCATGAAAGCGAATAAGGTTTATCTAGCGGCAATGCAACTAAAGACTCGTCTATACCTTCCAGCAGAGGGTTTAGATTCATCGGCAAATCATTATTTGTATTGTCTAATGCCTTACCCAATATTTCGAGTAAACCCTGAAGATGATAGTTTTGTGATAAATATCCTATAAAAGGCTGTGCATCGATTAATTTAGCTGATAAGTCTCCAAGTTTTTCGGGTGACAGATAGAGCAAACCCTGTTGCTCTAAGAAAGCATTATCATCAGGAATATAAACATATTCAAAAAGCTCTTTATTTGCAGTTATACGTTTTGCCAATATATTTGCAGCTATGCTCGTCTGTTCCGCTGTGGGTGCTTCCACGACAAATACGATGGTCGCAGCATCCTGCGGGAAGGCATTTTCCCAGCGAATTCGATTTTTCTGAAAAGGTAAATCCTGAGATAATAAGGTTGATGTATCAGTATTGACGCCCAAATTATTGATGGTGTAATACAGACTGGCCGTACATAAAAAGACAAAAAATACAATAAACAGCCATGCAAAGCGAAGCACACGAGTACTCCACCAGTAAAAAAATTTATCCATCAGGAATGCAGAACGATTACTCATATACGTTTTTACTAGGGTAGCCTGAAATTACAATTACTCATTGATTGAGCAATATTATACGGCTAAAAATATTTATCTGCGCAGCACAAATAAAATAACCAGGCATATTCTTGTGATAATTTGGGCAAGAGAAGTGAAATTCTAATAACTGCATCAACTAATGTCATACATAGACATTAATGAGTCAGTCTTAATCAGGGTATTCGAAATCTTTATAGATTTTTCTATCCTTCATTTTATAGTTTTCACAATTTCTCGAGTGCAATAACTTTAGAGACTGTGAAAGTATTATGCGTAGGTTGGGGTGAAGCATGAACCCCAACACTGATGCTAGATAAGCTATTGATTGTTAGAGGTCGCAATCTCACCCCAACCTTGTATATTAAACATATCTCTTAAACACAAGATTATTTAACACAAAACAATTATAGTAATAACTGATTTTCTGGGGAAGCCGGCCCAACCTTAAGCTTTGAGCTTGCTCGTAGATTGGCTCCCCACCCTCGTCATCCATGCCGTGGAGTATCTGATACCTGTAAGCTATGCTTCTGAGTCTGCATTCACAAGGACGGTAGGTGAAGTGTCAGGGTTGGGAAACCAGTGATCATTATAATACTTAATATGGGATAAAAAATGAATACTGTCGGAATTGATGTGAGTTGCAAGGAATTAGTTGTTGTCGTCATGGTTAATGGTAAGGCACGTAAAGCGAAATCCTTTGATAATACCCCTTTAGGTCATCAATCAATTATTCAGTCTTTAACAAAACTTAAAGGAGAAACAAAGGTTTGCATCGAGGCAACAGGCATCTATCATTTTGATTTAGCTGTCGCTCTTAGTCGAGCAGACGGTATTAAAGTGATGGTGATTAACCCCAAAGCCGCACACAACTTTGCTAAAGCCTTAATGACGCGCAGCAAAACCGATGCGATTGATGTAGAGAATTTAGCGATTTATGCTGAAAGAATGCCTTTTGAAGCCTGGGAGCGTCCAGCCGATGAATGTATTAGCTTAAGAGCGACTGCGCGTCGTATTGCCGCCTTAAGTAAGCAAAAAACACAAACTAAAAACCAGCTTCATGCTTTGGAATCAACAGTGGAAACACCCGTGCTGGTGATTGAACAGACAGAGCAGTTGATTGATATTTTAGACGCACAAATTAAAACCTTGCGCGACAGTGCACTTAATATCATTCATCAAAATGAAGATCTGAAGCAGGCTCATTCATTAATCACCGGCATCAAAGGGATTGCACAAGCCTCAGCGGTACAAATACTGAGTGAACTGATGATCTTGCCTAAGGATATGACTGCGCGGCAGTGGGTTGCTCATGCAGGGTTGGATCCAAGGATATTTGATTCAGGTAGTAGCGTATCTAAAAAGCCACGCATTAGCAAAGTGGGTAATAAATATATTCGTCAGGCCTTGTATATGCCAGCTTTGGTTGCCAGCCGATTCGAGCCGAATATTCAAGGCTATTATCATCACTTGATTGAGGATAATGGCTTAAAGAAAGTACAAGCGGTCTGTGCTGTGATGCGTAAATTATTACACGCCATCCATGGCATGTTACGTACTAACAAAAAATTCGATGGGGCTCGTTTTTATACGTTACCTATCACTATAAATGCATAAAAATATAAATTTTTATGCATTCACGCTTGCGTTTTAATAGAGTATCTACGGAACCTGTCCTTTTAGGTATGTTATTGAATACTTTCATAGTCTCTTTAGCTATTGCTAACTCCATACAAAACTGAAGTTTTTTACCTTTGATTTAAATAAACAGGGGCAAGTGAAAGCTACTTTCAGGTAAAAATAAATGATGCCAAAGATCCGCTAGTTATGCTACACATAGCAGATTCTGTATAGATTTATCGGCAAGGTGCTGAATGATTTCTTCATTTGTATACCCGTAATCTTCAATTGTATACTCATGTACACTCTGATATGACTTTGCTGCGATACAATCAAGCACTAATCTTGCCTTATATTCAGCATTTAGTGGCATGCCAAAATGCTGATAAATAGATACCACAGTTTTTTCGGGATTAATCACCAGATCATCGTATTCAATATCAATCGAATTTTCAGGCGTAAAATTTTGCCTGTTATTGATTATTCCCTGATGATTAGTTCTCACCATCTCTATCACACTCATACTTTCGTATTTTCTTTGGTAGCAAGCTGGTGAATGGAATGACCAGGGTTTAGAAAACACACTCAAAGAGGATGCAACGGACCTGAGTATGTCACTTTGAATATGAATAACACGCATATCAGGAAAAGCTTCCTGATAGATACCTAGCCTGCCACCTGCAACCGCATTTTTAGCAAGAAAGGTGTTACCACCCGTTGCATAGACATGACGTTGAACAGATAAGCGAAAGTTTTTAATCAGGCATTTTCTCGCTTTAACAGGCAGATTATCCAGCGAAAAAACATCATCTACCTCATGCAGGTAAGGAAAAAAAAGAATAAGACCGGGTGCTAAAAACGAACTGACAAATAAAAACTCATCTTCTTCAGAAAAACGCAGTCCTGCCTTGTGCAAACCATCCCAGCCTTTGAAAAAATGCCTGTCAACTGCATCAACTATTTGTGAAATGGGGGCCCCTATTTTTTTATCTAATGCACTGATAAACCCTACTAACTTATACAAAGTTATTGAATTTAATAGCGATTGCCATAAGGACAAGTAGGTGTATTGTTTATCTTTTTCTAGCATTCGATGTAAAAATGTCGAACCACTACGAGGATTACTTAAGATAAATAAAGGCTGCTTAATCTCTATACGCCAAAATCCGGGAAAAAGAAAAAAGTCCAGTATCTGAAAAAATACTACGATTAAGCGAAAACACAAAATTGCGGGGATAATGATGAAACCAACAAAAAATACAAATTTTGGTCTAAAATACCGCGGAGTAAACATACGCATCATTAACTTCAGGAAAATGGGCCAATAAAGAAAATACATCGGAGTAGCACCTCTTGTGAATATTTACTTCTTCTGACTGTCAATGATTGAATTGCTTTTCAGGTTAGTGTAGCAAGAAGTTATGTGACTGAAACAGACCACTTTCGTGGTAATGAAAATAGCACAAAAGCCTGTTAGCAAAAATTTTACGATAAATTAGCTAAAGCTGCTTTTGCTTTAGCTTTATGCTTAGCTTTAATTTTAAATGACGTATTTTTAGGATCTAATGTTGCGCCTATGGCCTTATTAAGATAACTTACGGCCTGATCGCCCTTACCCTGCTCTAACAAGAATTCTGCATAAAAGTAATTGCTTGTAACTCCATCAGGGTTGACTTTTAAAGCTTTCAAAAGATAGGTTTCAGCTGCGTCATTATCCCCAAATGCGACCGGCCACCCTGGGACTTTATAGTACAGAATTCCCATCGTAACTAGAGCCGAACCTTCACGCGCCTCCGGGTCAATATCTATTGCCCTGGCTAATAATTCTTTTGCCTGTTTCACTAAACCAAGTGCTACAAAACTGGAGGCATCTTCAGCCATAGTCAATAAAATAGCTGACTTCAAGATAAGTGGATCAGCCTGACTAGGAAAGGCAACGACCACATCGCTAATATCTTCTGCTAGTTGCAAAAACATATTTTGCTTTTCAGGTGTAGACTCTGCTTCACTAGTATTAATCCAGTTCGCTTCAATTTTTGACACACTATCCTGCATAGTGTCAGCGTAAACACCCTGTGTAAAAAGTAGCAAAAAAACAACAAAAATTAATTTTTTCATGTTTGAAGTATAGTAGTCAGAGCCAAAAAATTCAAGTTTAATCGTTTATAATGGTAAAATGTTATCATAAAAAAACACATATCCTACTGATAAATATATACATTAATACATATACCACAACCATAAAATTGTTTATATGTGCTAATTACATCACATTTTGTTGCGCTTGTTGTATAATTACAACGACTAATAATGTAACTATATATTCTCTAATAAAATCGGGGCGCTAAACCAAGCCAACATGTCGCAAAATAAATCAAGCTGGAACCTCTGGAAACTTTTAACTAAACATGGCCGCCAAGTGTGGGCATTTAAAAGTGATTCGCAAAATATTGACGATCATTTAAAGAATGCAGATAACTATTCTGAGCAGGAATCACACAATTTTTGCAAAGACTTCGCGTTCGATCGCCAGCATAACCCGTCATCAGCTGATCAAGTTTTTAGGCAACAGGCAATACGTGACAATGCCGCTACCTTTTCTGCACAGAAACCACCAGCAGAATCCCCTGAAGAACAAGAATTAATAGATAGCCTGATTAAAGGAATGCACTACTTTAGTCAATTGCAAAGCGAGGATGGGCACTGGCCTGGCGACTATGGTGGCCCTCTATTTTTGCTACCTGGCTTGTTAATAGCCTCTTATATTTCAGCAACGCCCTTCCCTAAGCCCCATCAGGAAATGATGAAAATATACCTATTTAACCATCAGCATACAGATGGCGGATGGGGTATGCATATTGAAGGACAACCCACTATGTTTGGAACGGTGATGCAATATGTTTCACTGCGCTTACTGGGTGTCGATAAAGACGATACAAGGTTAATTAATGCCAGCACATGGATTAAAGCAAATGGTGGGGCAACTGGTATTCCTTCATGGGGGAAGTTTTATCTGGCCCTGCTAAATTTATATGACTGGAATGGCTTTAATAGTTTATTCCCGGAAATGTGGTTATTTCCCAAGTGGTTACCAGTGCATCCTTCACGATACTGGTGTCATACCCGCATGGTCTATTTACCGATGGCTTATTGCCAGGCTCATCATATACAAGTACCAGAGAATGATTTAATACTGTCCTTAAGAAAAGAAATCTACAATGAAGATTTTAAATCAATCGACTGGGCAAAACAGAGAAACAGAGTTTGTGACAAGGATTGCTACACAATTCAATCGCCTGTTTTAAAATGGATGAATCTTTTCACTAACGGCTATGAAAAATTCAGGCCTCAGTGGTTAAGAACAAAAGCAAGTGACTACCTTATAAAATATATTAATGCAGAAGATGCACAGACAGAATATCTGAATATAGGTCCCGTTAGTAAAGCCATTAACTCGATCTGTGTCTGGCATGCTTATGGCAAAGATTCTGAAAAATTTAAAAAACATGTTGCCCGTTGGTATGACTATTTATGGATCGCTGAAGATGGCATGAAAATGAGCGGCTATAATGGTTCACAATTATGGGATGTTGCTTTTACAACACGCGCGATGCTGGAAAGTGACTTAGGCCAATTATTTCCTGAGACCATCAAGAAAAGCTATCAATTTATTGATGATATGCAGGTTAAAAAGGAGCACGAGACACATAAAGAGTTTTTCCGTCATCCTATGATAGGTAGCTGGCCATTTTCCACTGCCGAACAAGCCTGGCCAGTCTCTGATTGCACTGCTGAAGGTTTAAGTGCCACCTTGGCTATTCATAAAACTGGGATACTTAAACAAGGTATTAGCGATGCACGCATAAAACAAGCTGTCGATATTATCTTGTCTTTTCAAAATAAAGACGGTGGCTGGCCTACTTACGAATTAAGTCGCGCGCCCAAATGGCTAGAAAAACTGAATCCATCTGAAGTTTTTGCTGACATTATGATTGATTATTCATGGACTGAATGTAGCTCAGCCTGCATCATTGCACTACTTGAAATTCTAGAGTGCTATCCGGATTATAAGAGCCAGGAAATACGCAAGGCAATTACGAGAGGTTTACAGTTTGTTGTTAAACAACAAAAACAGGATGGCTCCTGGTATGGCGGCTGGGCAGTATGTTTCACCTATGCTACCTGGTTTGCATTAGAAGCTCTGGTGCAGGGCAAAGACTATATCGACACCGATCTAAGATCAGAACGCATCAATAAGGCCTGTGATTTTTTGATCAGCAAACAAATGCCTGACGGCGGATGGGGAGAAACTTATGAGTCGTGCGCGAATAAGGTTTATACACAAGCAAAAACATCACAAGTTATAAATACAGCCTGGGCATTACTGGCATTACAGGTCGCAAACTCAGAGGAAAAAGAAGTTATTCAACGCGGCATTAACTTACTATTACAGAGACAATTAGACAACGGCGATTGGGCACAGGAAAATATATCGGGTGTTTTTAACTATAACTGCATGATTACCTATAGCTCATACCGAAACATTTTCCCTATATGGGCCTTAAACCGCTTCTATCAACATAAAGGCTATTAAAGTTTAGTTGTTCGTATTAAAATTAAATAGTTAAAGCCCATTAAAGAGATTCCATATGAATACATCTCCTGAACATAATGATTTATTTGATATTTGCATAGTCGGTGTCGGCATGGCTGGCGCGACAATTGCAGCCTATCTCGCCCCTAGAGGCCTCAAAATTGCGCTTATTGATAGAGAGTATACGGAAAAAAGGCGTATTGTAGGCGAACTATTACAGCCTGGTGCAGTACAAACTCTAAAAAAAATGGGATTAGAACACTTACTCGAAGGTTTTGATGCGCAGCCGATTTACGGATACGCCTTATTTAATAATGACAAGGAGTTCTCTATATCTTATAACTCCGATGATTCCACTGAATATCATGGAGTTGGGTTACATAACGGGCGCTTTTTACAAAAAATCCGTGAAGATGTATTCAAGAATGAAACTGTCACCCAGATTCATGGCACTGTATCCGAGCTTATTGAAGACAAAAAAGGCGTGGTTAAGGGGGTAACATACCGTGAAAAGCACACTAGAGAATACAAAACAGTCAAGGCAAAACTTACAGTCACTAGCGACGGTTTTTTCTCCAATTTCCGTAAAGATTTAAGCAATAATGTCAAAACAGTTACTTCGTTTTTTATTGGCCTGGTTTTAAACGACTGCAATCTTCCGTTCCCTAACCATGGCCATGTCTTTTTATCTGCACCTACACCCTTTATTTGCTATCCGATTTCTAGCACTGAAACTCGACTGCTGATTGACTACCCTGGGGACAAAGCACCTAAAAAAGACGAAATTCGAGAACATATTTTAAATAAAGTTGCTCCATTTTTACCTGAAGAGTTCAAAGAGTGCTTTGCCAATGCTATGGAAGATGATGACTTTAAAGTCATGCCTAACCACTACATGCCCGCTAAACCGGTGCTAAAAGAAGGCGCTGTGCTCTTAGGTGATGCACTTAACATGCGTCATCCTCTGACAGGCGGCGGTTTAACCGCAGTGTTTAATGACGTCTACTTACTCAGCACTCATTTGCTCGCAATGCCTGATTTTAACGACCCAAAATTGTTACACGAAAAACTGGAGCTTTATTATCAGGATCGTTATCACGCAAATACCAATGTCAATATCATGGCAAATGCACTATATGGCGTCATGTCTAATGACCTGCTTAAACAGGGTGTATTTGAGTATTTGCGTAAAGGTGGCGACAACTCAGGTGGCCCTATCACTCTATTAGCCGGCCTTAACAGAAACCCGACGTTACTAATCAAGCACTTTTTTAGTGTCGCATTTCTGTGTATCTGTAATCTATCAGGGAATAACAAAATGAATTTTACGAATGTTTTTCGTGTAATGAAAGATGCTTTTTGTATTATTAAACCACTTGCTGTTAATGAATTACGCCCTAGCTCATTTTATAAAAAGAATATCCAACTCTAATGCAACGACTAAAAGATAAAATTCGCGATATTCCTGACTTCCCCAAACCAGGAATTATATTTAAAGACATAACCCCACTAGCAAAAGATCCTGCCGCCTTACGGCTGGCAGTACACTATCTTGTACAGCCATTTCTTGGCAGAGATATTACAGCGGTTGCAGGCATGGAAGCGAGAGGCTTTATTTTCGGCTCTCTGGTTGCATGGGAACTTAATCTCCCGTTTATTCCGTTAAGAAAACCCGGAAAACTGCCATATGATGCGCAAAGCATTTCCTATGATCTGGAATACGGCTCAGCAAGCTTAGAAATTCATACTGACGCCCTAAATGCAAATGATCGAGTACTGTTAATAGATGATTTACTGGCAACAGGTGGCACTGCTAAAGCCAGCTGCGAATTGATAGAACAGCTAGGTGCTACAGTAGAAGCGCTTGGTTTTGTTATCGAATTAGATTTTATCAATGGTAGAAAACAGCTGGAAGATTACGAAATACATGCATTACTGCATTACTAAACAAAGCACAATAATTAATGCCTGAATTACCTGAAGTTGAGACGACCTTACGTGGTATCAGCCCACATATTAAAAATCAAATAGTACGCAAAGTGATTATACGCCAGCCTAAATTACGCTGGCCCATTCCCAAAGAACTGCCACAGTTAATTGAGCAACAAACACTATTAAACCTTAGCCGCAGAGCAAAATACCTGTTATTCGACTTTGACGCAGGCACTTTGTTAATCCACCTGGGCATGTCAGGTAGCCTTCGGGTTATGACTGAAAATGAACCACCCGCTAAACATGACCATTTCGAAATCGTCTTCGAGCATAATACAAGTATTCGTCTAACAGATCCACGACGTTTTGGTACTGTCTTATGGCTAGGAAAAGACCCCTATCAGCATGGCTTGCTAAGAAAACTGGGACCCGAACCATTAAGTGATCAATTAACGGGACTCTATCTCTACGAACAATCAAGACATAAAAAAGTCAGTATCAAACAATTTCTAATGAACCAAAACATTGTCACCGGTATTGGTAATATTTATTGTACAGAAGTGCTGTTTTACACTGGAATAAGCCCTGTTCGCGCAGCAGGCAATATTTCCTTAAGGCGCTATATTACCCTTGTTACCCAGATAAAAAAGACACTTAGTCTGGCTATCGAGCAAGGTGGCACGACACTACGTGATTTTGTTGGAAGCGATGGCAAGCCCGGTTATTTCAAACAAGAACTTAGCGCCTATGGCCGTTCCGGCTTGCCATGTAAATACTGTCAACAAACTCTGACCGACATAAAACAAGCCCAACGAACGACAGTGTATTGCACTCACTGCCAGACGTAATTCACGGCAAACACACCTCCCTCCCCTAACATCATGACTGAAGAAGATTTAAGTAAAGAAAAAGTAAACCTGGAAACCTCAAAAATTGCCTGGATTGAATTACAGCGCGTTTTTGCCAGTGGCTTGGCTGTTAATATCGCTCCAGAACTGGATCTGATAGATGTAGCCGATGCTTTTTCCAAAGACAATAAATTACTGGTTGAAAACTGGATGAAAAATCAGCAAGTACACCTTGTAACTGACCAACAAGCCGCATTATGGATTAAGAATGATGCAATGATGTGGGCCGTTGTGATAAAACCCTGGGTACTTGTTCAGGCAATTGAAGACTAATGTCCATAAATTGAAAGACCTGAATTTGGAAGGCAAGAGTAGATTCCATAAGAACAAAGCTGGAAACTGGCCTGCCAGAAACAGAAAAGGGTCATCTATTAAATAGAAGACCCTTTCTTTTGTTTGGCGTCCCCAGGGGGGTTCGAACCCCCGTTACCGCCGTGAAAGGGCGGTGTCCTAGGCCTCTAGACGATGGGGACTAAGACTTTATTGAAAGCACATATAACGCGCACTCTTCCCGAATTACATAAAATAGCTTTTACAAGCCTGAAACTCAATTCCTGTGAGTTTTGTATTGGCGTCCCCAGGGGGGTTCGAACCCCCGTTACCGCCGTGAAAGGGCGGTGTCCTAGGCCTCTAGACGATGGGGACTAAGAACTTTTTCATACCAAGTTATGGTGGAGCCAGGCGGGATCGAACCGCCGACCTCAACACTGCCAGTGTTGCGCTCTCCCAATTGAGCTATGGCCCCTTAGTTGAGTCCAATAATTATACATCATAATAATTTTCTGTCTAGCTTTTATTTTCTTTGATGTAATTAATTGCATTTTCCAAACGCCTCAAGGTTTTATCTCTACCTAATAAACTTAAAGTAACATCAATAGAGGGTGACATACCTGTACCACAAACTGCAACACGTAAAGGCTGTGCAATTTTGCCCAACTTTAATTCTAATTTTTCAGCAATCTGCAAAACAATATCATGCAAAATGTCGCCCTGCCATTCTGTCACTGCCATAAAAGCATCAAGTAAATCCTGCAGAATCTTGTCCGTTCCTTGCTTGAAATTTTTCTTGGCAGCCTTCTCATCGTATTCGCTAAAATCCTGATAAAAATATATGCTGGCATTGGCCATTTCGACCAATGTTTTGCATCGTTCACGCTGTGCTTTAACAATATCAATCAAGGCTGGACCTTGTGAAGGAACATCAATGCCACGTTGCTGCATATGCCATTCAAGGTGCCTGGCAATTAATTCAGGTTCTGAGTTCATGATATATTGATGATTAAGCCATATCAGTTTTTCAGTATTAAAAGCTGAAGCTGAAACATTAACCTTGCTTATATCAAATAATTTGATCATTTGTTCGCGAGTAAATATCTCCTGATCACCATATGACCAGCCTAGTCTGACTAAATAGTTCAATAAGGCTTCAGGTAAAAAACCATCATCTCGATATTGCATAACACCGACTGCACCGTGACGTTTTGATAACCTGGCGCCATCATCACCTAAAATCATAGGAAGATGTGCATAATAAGGTAAATCAGCACTTAGAGCCTTTAAAATATTAATTTGCCTAGGTGTATTATTAACATGGTCGTCACCTCGAATCACATGGGTAATCCCCATATCCATGTCGTCGACAACAACTGTTAAATTATAAGTTGGGCTTCCATCAGTTCGTGCAATAATCAAGTCATCTAATTCTTTATTGGCAACAGTAATTTTACCTTTAACCAAATCATCAAAAACAACGTCACCTTCGTCAGGATTACGAAAGCGAATAACCCGATTCATCCCCTCCCGACCTTCAGTATTTTCACGACATTTACCGTTATAACGTGGTTTTTCTTTATTCACCATTTGCTGTTCACGCAGCCCATCTAACTCTTCCCTTGAACAATAACAGTAGTAAGCGTCCCCCTGATCCAGTAACTGCTGGATAATTTCCCCATAACGATCAAACCGCTTAGTCTGGTAGTAAGGCCCCTCATCATAATCGAGTCCTAGCCATTGCATTCCCTCAAGAATGGCATCAACTGACTCCTGTGTGGAACGCTCTAAATCGGTATCTTCGATACGCAGAACAAAGGTGCCATTATTTTGTTTTGCATGTAACCAGGAAAAGAGAGCTGTGCGCGCTCCACCTAAATGTAGATAACCTGTTGGACTGGGGGCAAATCGTGTTTTTATTGTCATGGGTTTATTTCTGTTTTAAAAATCGTTTTGAATATTCTACCGGAATTTGTTTTGAAGCTCTTATACGCATGGATTTATAATTAAATGCGATACCGCCTTTGGCTACATTATTTCTGCCTAGAATAGCTAACGCCGTACCATGCTGTTGAGCTGCAGCCTTTTCATACCACTGAGTTGCCGTGTTAACGTCTCGCTTTACTCCCAAACCACGGTCATAAAGTGCAGCCATAAACACTTCAGCTTCCACCAGGCCTTGATTTGCTGCTTTTAACATCCAATTTGCCGATTTCTGCGGATCTTTCGTCACCCCATTTCGACCTAGTTGATATATAGCACCCATCTGGGCTTGCGCTAAAGCATTGCCCAGCTCCGCTTGTTGTTGAATTTCTGCAAATGTATTCGCGAAACTATTCATACTAAACATCATAAAATAGCTCAAAATCATTGTTTGTATTACTTTCATTTACGCCTCTTTTAGTAAAATTTCTTGCATATCTATTATTTCATGCTTAACTTATACATTGAAAGTGTTAAAATATTATTTACACCCATTACACCTACTTTTTCCGGAGAGAAAACATGCTAAAGAAGATAATCATTCCCGCAGTTTCAATTTCAGGCCTTGTCCTGTTATCGGGCTGTGCCAATACACCAACATCGTATCCAAATTTTACTGCTGCGCCTGTTGCTCAAAGCACTTCAACAACGCAGTTTAAACAAAAAACGGATACCATTTTTGTTGTATTAGATGCGTCCTCATCAACTAATACCACTTATGATGGCAATGACTCAGGCGCATCAAAACTGGATGTTGAAAAACAAACACTGTACCGATTTAATAAAACCATCCCAGCAAATATTCCACTTACTACCGGACTAGAAAGCTTTGGCTCTGGCCATTGTCTAGATTGGGGTTTTACCAAACTTGACCAGGACATCACCAGACATTCAGACAAAAAATTTCAAGCCGGTTTAGATCAAGTAGAGTGTGCCAGCGGGGGTACTCCACTGGATAAAGGCATAGCTGATTCAGCGATTGAACTTGACAAAGCGCAAGGTAACATTGCCCTATTAATTCTCAGTGACGGACAACAAGCCCCTTCTGATACGATAGCAGAAGCTCAAGCACTAAAAAGTAAACTTGGCGAGCGCCTATGTATCTACACAGTTTGGGTAGGTAACAGCGACAACACATCTGGACAGGTTGTACTACAAAATTTATCCAATATGTCTAACTGTGGCAAGAGCGTCAATGTAGCTGACATATCTTCTAGTACATCTATGGCTAGATTTGTAGAAGACATGTTATATACAAAAGTAGCGGCTGGTTGTAGCGATATTGATGGCGATGGCGTTTGCGATCCAAATGACAAATGTCCAGACACACCAGCCGGAGTAAAAGTTAATTCGCAAGGCTGTTGGTCTTATAATAATATAAATTTCGGATTTGACTCATCAAAAATTACTTCTGCTTCTGAACATATACTTGACAATGCAGTTGTCGTTTTAAAAAGAAACCCAAGCATGACTGTACGGCTTGATGGCCATACGGATAGTATAGGTACTCAAGCCTATAATATGGGTCTTTCAGTACGCAGAGCTCAAGCAGTTAAAAGTCACTTAATAGCAAAGGGTATAGCTGCTAGACGTTTAACTATTAAAGGTTTTGGTAAATCAAACCCTATCGCATCAAATAATACTGAAGCTGGCCGCGCAGAAAACCGTCGCGTAGATTTCAAGATTACTGCTCGATAAAACAAAATCCCCCCCAACACCACTTGCTTAAAGTATTGATGGGGGGGGGGACGCGTTCTGAATGTTGTGTTGTGGGTTTAGCAATTAAACTAAGTCCACAACACAAAAACAAACTTTAAAAACCTATTTTAAAATGCACTCCAAGGCCATCAGCTGCCATATTCAGGCATTTCAAAGTGAGCCTCTAATTCAATATTAGAAGCTATCCTCTCCTGACACAAACTACCTCATAAAAATTCATGTGTATCTGTGGCTCGAACATTAGATAACTATTAAGCCCGATCTATCCAAAACTCAGCCTTACTTCTTTAACTTCCTTTTTCAAATCACTATCCAGATCTACTGCCTGCAAATCTTTAGTAACAAAAGCATCACTCGCATTTTCATTTTTCTCAGGATCGAGGCTATCATCATCGCCGATCAGATATGAAACACTTGTAACGATCAGGCTACTACCTTATTACACCGGTTTTCTTTCTACCATCGTTAACTACTAATTCACACTTATAACCTTAACACCGCCCATATAGGGCTGTAGTACTTCAGGAATAATAATATTTCCTTCTGCTGTTTGATAATTTTCCATAATAGCCACTAGTGTACGCCCAGCAGCCAAACCCGAACCATTGATCGTGTGAACTAATTCAGGCTTAGCAGCTTCAGGGTTACGCCAGCGCGCTTTTAGACGACGCGCCTGGAAATCCTTAAAATTACTACATGATGAAATTTCTCTATAAGTCTCCTGCCCAGGCAACCAGACTTCCAAATCATAGGTTTTAGCCGATGAAAAGCCGGTATCACCTGAACATAATAAAACCTTACGATAAGCTAAATTTAATTTTTTTAGGATATTTTCAGCATGACTAGTCAATTCTTCATGCGCCTTTTCTGATTCACTCGCTTTTACAATCTGTACTAATTCAACTTTTTCAAATTGATGCTGACGAATCAAGCCACGTACATCTTTGCCATACGCACCTGCCTCACTGCGGAAACATGGCGTATGACAGACCATTCTGACTGGCATGTCAGCATTATCAACAATTTCATTACGCACAATATTGGTAACAGGCACTTCTGCTGTCGGGATTAAATATAAATCAGGGTTTTCACTGACTTTAAACAAATCATCGGCAAATTTTGGCAACTGCCCTGTACCATATAGACTATCGGCATTAACAATATAGGGCACATAGGTTTCAGAATAACCATGCTCATCCGAATGCGTATCAAGCATAAATTGAATAATCGCTCTTTGTAAGCGGGCAATATTGCCCTTTAATGCAACAAAACGAGCGCTGGTAATTTTTGCACCTACCTCAAAATCCATTCCTTTATGTAAAGCCCCAGGTCAACGTGATCTTTAACCTCAAAGTCAAATTCAGGCACAATTCCCCACCGGCTAATCTCTACATTATCGTCTTCATCATTACCTGCCGGGACAGATGCATCCAGTATATTAGGTAAACTTTCCATCAGATTCTGCATTTGCAACTGGATACCAGAAAGCTCTGTTTCTGCTGCTTTCAGTTGATCACCTAGACCTTGTACTTGATCTAAAAGTGGTTGAACATCTTCACCTTTTGCTTTTGCCTTGCCTATTGATTTGGAACTTAAATTACGCTCATTTTGTAATTCCTGGGTTTTTACCTGTATCGCTTTTCGTCTATTTTCTAAATCAGAATAAAAATCCGCATCAAAATCTATTGCACGTCGTTTTAATTGTGTTTGTACAAATTCAAGATCTGATCTAAATAAATGAGGGTCTAACATGTTAACAATATACCTTTAAGTAATGTAGTTGAGATTGTTTATAGTACTTTAAATATGAGCCATAGCAGACCAGCTAATAATATGTTTAAGGTCTAACTTGGCTTTAAGCACTGTAATGGCTTTTTCTACCTTTTCTGGCTGATCATGGAATTCTATTATAATGGGCAATTCTAACGACAAACTAAGTATTGTCGAGGTATGTAATTCTCCTGTCGAACCAATACCTGCAATGCCACGAATCACGCTGACACCAACAATTTTCTCTTGGTGTAATATTTCTAGTGTATGATTTAAATGATCATGACCTTCCAGAGTATAAACACGAGCGATAGTGACCGGTCTTTGACTCATAATTGCTTACCTACTAATAAACTTACCCATAAAGATAATAAACAAACCAAGGTATTAATTAAAAATACACCTAGCATCAAATTTAAATGGGTTTTTATAGAGAAACCACTTTCAATCAGATATAGAATTAAATACAAACCTGACAAAGTAATAAATATACCGACTAAAATTACCGCCAAAGCAACTTTATATTCTTCGATGATATCTACTTTCTGCATCAACGCGGTCGCAATCAGGCCAACCATAAAAACACCTATCGCATTCACCACCATTAATGCATAAGGCAGTGCCCATCCTACTCCCCGTGCAACGCCACCTGAATACATAAGCAGCGTTCTAGCGAGTAGCAGTCCAATCCAGACAGCAAATAGGCAGGCACAAACGCTGACCATTATATTTAACAGAGCCTTGGTTATATTACCTTGCTCAAGCAAATAAATTGTTTCCAGTGAAAAAGTTGAAAACGTGGTAAATGCACCTAAAAAACCAACTAAAATCGCAGCCCGATATTCGAGACTCACTGCAATACGCTGTAAAATCAAGGCTTCAGTCAGAAGACCGATAAAAAATGAGCCAATAATATTCACAGCCAGAGTGCCATAAGGAAATCCCCTCCCCATCCACTGATATACACCGGAAGAGACCAGGAAACGAAGGACAGCACCACCTGCACCACCCAAAGCAACTGCAATAAGTGAGTTCATATTGAAATGGTTTTAAATTTTAATAAAATGTTCACGGTAATACTTTAATTCGTCAATCGACTCAAGCACATCGTCTAGTGCCTGGTGAGTTTCTTTTTTCTGCACACCATCAAAAATAGCAGGCGCCCAACGCCGCGCTAATTCTTTAATAGTAGAAACATCTATATTGCGATAATGAAAGTACCGCTCCAGTTCAGTCATATAGCGATACAAAAACCGTCTGTCCTGACCAATACTATTACCACACATCGGTGATTCACCCGCACCGACCCATTGCTGTATAAATTCTAGTGTCTGCTGCATCGCTTCGGCTTCACTCACGCATGAGGCTTTTACTCGCTCGATCAATCCGGATTTACCATGATGCTCCTGATTCCAGTCATCCATTGCGGCAAGTGCCTTATCACTCTGGTGCACTGCTAGAACAGGTCCTGTTGCCAAAACGTTTAAATATTTATCTGTGACTACCGTAGCTATCTCAATAATCAAATCATTATCCGGATCCAGACCCGTCATTTCCAGATCGAGCCAGATCAGGTTTTCTTGTTGCTGTGCCATTTATTTATCCATAAAAAATAGAAATATGTGCTAAATTGTAGCATTGGCTAATCTGTATAGCCATAGTACAGGATAGTGGGACTCACTCCCGGCCCACATTACGCCAGAGATCAGGAATTTTAACAAAATTATCCTTATTAATTTAAAATATAAAATAGATTTTTTCAGCAAGCTGAAGAGCATTCTTAATTAAACCACCTAATTTATACAAGCATACTAGCAATGAATACTTTTACTTATATCTTCTTAATCGCACTGGTCTTGTCTTACTCAGTGCAATTCTGGCTATCCAGACGTCAATCAACCTATGTACTTAAACATCGCACACAAGTTCCTGCTGCTTTTACTGAGTCAATTACTCTGGAAGCACATCAAAAAGCAGCAGATTACACTGTTGAAAAAGGCAAGCTTGGTGATATAGACAGTGTTGTAGGTATTATCTTTCTCTTGTTATTAACGCTAGGCGGAGGCATAAATCTGGTATTTGAATTCTGGGCTGACTTCCAGCTTTCGCCTATCATGGCAGGCATCGCCTCATTAGGCTCGATTTTCTTAATCATGTCCTTATTTGAGCTGCCAACGACTCTTTATCTAACTTTTGTTATTGAAGAAAAGTATGGTTTTAACAAAAGTACTGTTAGCCAGTTTGTTAAAGATCAGCTTATGCAATTTGTACTGGTTGCTATTATTGGGCTACCTTTGCTGGCACTTATTCTCTGGGTTATGCAAGCACTAGGAAACACATGGTGGATCTGGACCTGGGCGATTTTAATCAGTTTTTCATTACTTTTAAGCTGGCTGTACCCTACACTTATAGCGCCTTTATTCAATAAATTCACACCTCTGGAAGATGGGGCTTTAAAAGACCGTATTAATCAACTATTAGACCGCTGTGGTTTTAGTAGTAATGGTATTTTTATTATGGATGGATCAAAGCGCTCTGGCCACGGCAATGCTTACTTCACAGGCATGGGTAGCAATAAACGTATCGTATTCTTTGATACTTTAGCTGAATCTCTTGATGATGATGAAATGGAAGCTGTATTAGCACATGAACTAGGTCATTTTAAACGCAAACATGTCATTAAAATGTTAGTCGCCAGCTCTATCATGAGCCTGATAAGCCTGGGCATTTTAGGCTGGCTGATCACCGAAAGCTGGTTCTTTACTGGATTGGGCGTTGATGTACCTTCTAATGCAGCTGCCTTATTGCTGTTTATGTTAGTTTCACCTGTATTCACGACTTTTATGACGCCTATCAGTGCTTATTTTCAACGTAAGTTTGAATTCGAAGCTGACGATTTTGCTGCTGAACATGCGCAGGCCAGTAAATTAATCAGCGGACTGGTAAAACTTTATAAAGAAAATGCCAGCACCTTAACCCCTGATCCTTTATTTTCTGCCTTCCATTATAGTCACCCCCCTGCTGCTATACGTATAGCGCACCTGGAACCTAAACTATAAAATTAAGCACTGGGCATACTGAGTTTTCACGAAAAAAGACTTGAGTGTTCAGTGCTAAATAATTAAATGGCTAAATCTTTTATACTTGTTTACTTAGGGATATGCATCAAATAGCTTTGGCAACCCGTTTTTTTGAGCACTCACTGGACACCTGCAGTATGCAGGCATGCTGACGCGACTCCTTTAAGAGGAAATAATTATTTCATGCATATTTCTTAGTATCTCACACCCAGCTGCATCTATGCGCAGTGGAAAAAACCAAAAATTCTTATATAATTTATGACTGACCTGCATGATGGACTCGTTATCTCCCACCTCGGTAAAGGTATTGCTGTTGAAGTTGATGGTCATATTATCCTTTGCCAGACCAGACGTAAAATAGCAACAGTTGCTGCCGGTGATAAAGTCAAAATAAGGATTGTTGCACAAGACCAGGGATGTATTGAAGAACTTCTACCACGCCATTCATTGCTGGAGCGACCCAGTAAAGGCGCAAAAACACGTCCGGTAGCCGCTAATATTGATCAGATTTTTGTGGTCTTTGCCACCGAACCATTTTGTGATTTTTTACTAATAGATCAATACCTTGCTATTTGTGAAAATCGCAACATCAATGCACTTTTAATCTACAATAAATCGGATTTAGCAACTGCTTGTAATATTGAGCAGGAGCTTGAAACCTATCAAAGTCTTGGCTATACCCTGTTTCGAGTGAGTGCAAAGAAAAATAGTGGGATTGACGAACTTAAACAGGCGTTAAGTCATAAAATCAGTATTTTTACCGGACAATCAGGCGTTGGTAAATCGTCTTTAACCAATGCCCTGATTCCAGATAAAGAACTAAAAACCAATACTGTCTCTGCAATAACCAAGCACGGCAGACACACGACAACGGCAGCTACGCTTTATCACTTGCCCGCAGGCGGAGATTTAATAGACAGCCCGGGAGTTGCTATTTTTGGCCTGGCTGGACTCTCAGAAAATCAACTGGCTCATGGCTATCGAGAATTTCAGCCTTATATAGACAAATGCCAATTCAACGATTGCAGGCACTTAAAAGACAAAGGCTGTGCTATACAAAAAGCGGTGAAAGATGGTTTCATCTCACAGTCTCGCTATCAGCGATTTGTAAAATTGCGCGAGAAAATGCCCACTGATTAAGATAGTTCCTTTCTCTATTTAGTGCCTGCCCGGTTAGTATTGAATACGCTTGCAACGAGGAGATGCTCGCGAACTAAAGTCCACTTTACAGATATTAACCCGCTGGCCAGCTCATTTGCCTGCCACCTAATAAATGCAGGTGTAAGTGATATACCTCCTGCCCACCGGCACTATTACAATTAATAACCGTCCTATAGCCAGTTTCCGCAATACCCTCCGCATCAGCAATCTGCGCTACGCTTTGTAATAAATGTCCTGCCAGCTGCTTATCATGTAAATCATTTAAGGTTGCGACATGTTGTTTGGGAATCACTAAAATATGCGTTGGCGCTTTCGGGTGTATATCTCTGAAAGCGAGTATCTGCTCATCCTCATAGACAATATCCGGTTGAATTTCTTTTGCCACCATTTTACAAAATAAACAATCACTCATGATTCTCTCCTATTCAATATTGCGTCGCCCACTGAACGCATGGGCCAGAGTAGTGCTATCAATAAATTCTAACTCACCACCAACCGGCACACCATGAGCAATGCGACTTACCTTAACCTTATAAGGTAACGCTAATTGCGCAATGTAATGTGCTGTCGCCTCACCTTCAACGGTGGAGTTTGTCGCGAGAATAAGTTCCGTTATTTGACTACTTTCTAATTGCTGCTCTAATTTATCGAGGCCTATTTCATCTGGTCCTATGCCATCTAATGGCGATAAACGTCCATTTAAAACAAAGAAAACACCTGTATAGTTTGTTGCCTGATTAATCAGCCAGACATCGGCAGGACTTTCCACCACACATATTACCTGCGGATCGCGCTTTGAACTTGCGCAGAGATCGCATAATTCATGCTCGCACAGGGTGCGACATTTTTTGCACAAACCTAGCCTATCAACCGCCATTTGCAATGCTTTAGCCAGATTTTCAGCACCGCCTCTGTCGCGTTGAAATAAATGTAAGGCTATGCGTTGTGCAGACTTTGGCCCCACACCAGGCATACAACATAAGGCATCAATAACTTCTGCGAGCAATTCTTGTTTTGGCATGTTTAAAATGGCATTTTAAACCCGGGAGGCAGAGGAATACCGGCAGTGACATCACCCATTTTTTCCTTTTTAAGCTTAGCCACTTTATGTACCGCATCATTAATAGCAGCGGCTACCAAATCTTCCAGCATTTCCTTATCATCACCCACTAAAGTATCATCAATAGACACCTTGCGCACTTCTCTTTTTCCAGTCATCAGAATACTGACCAAGCCACCGCCCGCTTCACCTGTGACCTCTAATGCCTCAAGTTCAGCCTGTGCTTTTTGCATGTCTTCCTGCATTTTTTGAGCCTGCTGCATGATATTACCAAGCGCACCCTTCATAATTATTTCTCCCCGTTAGTTTTTACACTGGCTCGATTGAACCAGGAATGACTCGAGCATCAAAAGTTGCTTTTAATGCCTGTATGTTTTTATCGCTATCTATTGCATCGACCGCTTCTTGCTGTCGATTTAGTTTATCTTTATGATTTTTTACTGCCGGTGTGTCACTGAAGACAGACCCCGTTTTAATAACTAGCTTCAGCGCTTTAGCATAATATTTTTGTACCGCTTCCTGTAATTTTTCTTCAGAACGCGTGCCTTTAATTTGAAATTTCGGGTCTAAAATCAATCGGCATTGCTGCTCATCTACTGACTCTAAAATACAATTATTCGCTAATTCACGTGGTAAGCCAGTTAAATTCATGGCATCTATCATATCATGCCATGCTAAATCTCCGCCTGATGGTACCATTGGAGTAATCGCAACAGTTTTTATATCGGGCTCAGGTTTTGTTTGTTTGGCAACTTTAATGACCGGGGGCTTTTCTATAACAGGTTGTGAATTTTGAATTGGTACTCTATTAGACACTCTACCCTGCTGAACAACATCATTTTTTTGCGGACTAAAAGCCAACATTCTGAGCAAAATCATTTCAAACCCTGCTCTTGGCTCAGGCGCTAAGCTCAAATCTTTTTGGCCCATTAATGCAATTTGATAATACAATTGCACTTCTTCAGCAGAAAATAGCAAACTTAGTTCGCGCAGCATCTCAGCATCTTCTTCAGTTTCTGCGACAGAAGGTACAAGCTGTATTAATGCCAGGCGGTGTAAGACATGCAGTATTTGCTGGATTATATCGGCAAAGTCCGGCGATAATTCAGCCATTTCCTGAATTGTGTACAATACCTTTTGCGCATCCTTTTGTGCTAAACAACGTAACAAATCTTCTACCGGTTGCTGAGCAATTGTACCCAGCATCTGACTCACCGTCTCGATACTGACCACATCATTACCAAAAACAATTGCCTGGTCTAATAAGCTCAGACCATCACGCATACTGCCGTCAGCGGCACGTGCAATAAGGCGTAATGCCTGTTGCTCAAATTTGATGTTTTCTTCGCCTAAAATATAGGCCATTTGCTCACTTATCTGACTTGGGGTCAGACGCTTTAAATTATATTGCAGGCAGCGTGATAAAACCGTAACAGGTATTTTTTGTGGATCAGTGGTCGCTAATAGAAATTTAACATGTTCAGGGGGTTCTTCCAGCGTTTTAAGTAATGCATTAAAACTATGACCTGATAACATATGCACTTCATCGATCAGGTAAACCTTGTATTTACCGCTATTAGGTGCATATTGTGCATTATCTAATAGATCACGGGTATCTTCGACTTTGGTACGTGAGGCTGCATCCACTTCGATCAAATCAAGAAAGCGCCCTTCATCCAGCGCCTGACAAACAGCACATTGCCCACAGGGATTATAATCTTGAAGATTTTCGCAGTTGATTGCTTTTGCCAGGATTCTGGCGATGGTTGTTTTACCTACACCTCGAGTGCCAGTAAATAAATAGGCATGGTGCAAGCGGTTATGTTGCAGTGCATTAATTAGCGACTGGCTAACATGCTCTTGACCAACAATTTCAGTGAAATTATGCGGACGCCATTTTCTGGCGAGAACCTGATGATTCATGACAGAGTGGTAGAATGTAGAGATTGGGCGGATACCATGCCAGCCACATCTCGGCACACGAATCTTCTGCTACCGTTGCTCCCTTCCGGGCCTGGCGGGGTTGACAGAATATCGTTGCGAGAGGACCGACATGGTAACCATAATGTCGACAACCACTAGCGTTGAAGAGCGAGTATTATGCGTTATTTATAACCGCAGTTCAAGCGTAAATCGTAATTTATTATATACTTGTATGTTTACAACCGCTTAGCGAAATAGTGCACTCCCTCCCCGTATACAACAGAACAAAAAAAGGGCTTTTACACTAAGTAAAAACCCTTTTTATATTAACTATGACTTGAGTAAAACTAAATATTAAAATGCACACCCTGGTTTAACGCCAAGTTTTTTCAAAATAATTGCCATAGGGCAAAAGCCTGTAAAAGCAGATTGAAATAAATTAGCACCGACAAAAGCTGTAAACCAGAGCCAGTTAATTGAATGATATTGTGACAACACCAGACTAATTAAAATAAACGCACCAGCAACAGCAAAAACAATACGATCTATAGTCATTTTTTTACCTATTTTAAACGCACAACACCCATAAATTTTAAAATCATCTTTTCGTAATACGGCTCACTAATTCCTTTACGAATTTTACGCATAAAGTATTTTTCAAAACCTATTTTTGCTAAATGCACCCATCTACCTTCTTGTGACCAGGTGGTGTTACGCGGTGGAATTTGCGGTACAGCTAAAAATGCAATACCGGTATCTCCCATATCAGCAAGACATAAGGCATTTAAACTCGGTATATCAGTCGGCTCTTTACCCGCCAGCTCATCTCTAATATTATGCGCTGTTGCGGTTACCATCGACTCAATCATATAACCAGTTTTAGGCGCACCAACAGGTAATGGTGTTTTTTCTACTGGTGGTAATGCAATACAAACACCCACAGAATAAATATTCTTAAAGGTTGGGTTACGTTGATGCTCATCAACAATAATAAAACCGCGTGGGTTAATCAAGCCTTCTGCTTTAGTGTGGCGTACCGCGTCAATACCTGTAAATGCAGGCAACATCATTGAATGTTTGAAAGGCAATTCATATTTTTTCTTGTCCTGCGCATTTTCATCCACTTCAGTCACAAACATCATGCCGTCTTCGATTTTATCGACTTTAGCATTGGTTATCCAGTTAATGGTTTTATCCCGTAAAGCACTTTCCAGCATTCCTTTAGTATCTCCGACACCCCCCAAACCTAAATGACCGATATAAGGCTCTGAAGTGACAAATGTCATCGGCACCTGATCACGGATTTTACGTTTACGCAATTCTGCTTCCAGAATCATGAGGTATTCATAAGCAGGACCAAAACAAGATGCCCCCTGAACGGCTCCAACAACAATTGGCCCAGGGTTTTCCATGAACTTCTCCCAGTCTTGCGCGGCTATCGCTGCATGATCCACATGACAGACTGAAGAAGTAAACCCATCAGGACCCAGACCAGGCACTTCATCAAAAGCGAGGCGTGGTCCGGTGGCAATAATCAGATAATCGTATTCAACAGCAGAGCCATCGTTTAATTCAATTTTATTATTTTCAGGATCTACCAGAGTTGCAGCTTTCTGAATAAACTCGACACCTTTTTTCTTAAAAACAGGCGCGAGTTCAATTTTAAGTTCTTCAGGTGTACGCCATTTTGGCGGAACCCAGGGGTTAGATGGGACAAAATGAAAGGTGGGTGAATCAGAAATCACCGTCACCTGATGATCATTACTGATATTTTCTTTCATTTCAAATGCCATTGGCACACCGCCAATTCCAGCACCCAGGATAACTATTCTAGCCATTATATTCTCCTCGTATGATTGTAAAAAACAGCCATAACAAATATATTGGTTTTATTTTGCTTTGGCTATAGACTCAAACTGTGATTCAGAATTAAAACTCCGTGACACACTCATCAAATGATTGCCATGATAAATATCACTTGCTATTATATTAGCATTCCCTAAAATACCAAGCAACCTATTTACCGCTTTATTTTTACTTGTGCCGAAAAGTCTGAATAATAACAGTACACAAAAGTTTAGACATTTTTTAATTAATAACAATGCCTTATATATTGTAAATCAGGACTATCTATTCTATACCGCTCTCTTCAAGGATAATACATGAAACACAAAACAAAACACCTCATAAGCACAAGCTTATGTTTTGCGCTTTCTACGTTTACTATCTGTAGCTTTGCAACAGGAAATAATGACTCCCCCCTCCAAAGCGAGTTAACTCAAAAAGAACTTAGCAATAACAACGCTCTCACCTTAGACGCTCCGTTAGATTTATCTCAGACTATCAATCTGGCTTTAGCAAGAAACCCGGATATGCATATTACTCAACAACGCATTGCCATTGCTCAAGCTCAAGTAGGCGAAAGCCTCGCCGCTTTTTATCCGCAACTTAAAGGGCGTGTAGGTTATGAATATAGTAACAACCCCGCGCAAGTCTTTGGCATGATTGTGGCACAAAGTGATTTCCAGCAAGAAGATTTTGCCAATATCAATAATCCGGGAGGTCGGACCAATTTCCGCCCCGAAATTATTGCCAATCTTTCACTTTTTAATGGCGGACAAGACTATTATCGCTATAAAGTAGCGGAGTTAGGTGTTGAAATATCAGAACTGGAACGCACCTCTTTGCATAATAATCTAGTGCAAATGGTCACCGATAATTTTTACGTGCTATCCGTTGCCAAAGAAAATCAATCTATCGCCCAGCGCGCCAAAGATGCTGTTGAGCATGAGCTTAAGAATGCGCAAATACGCTATCAGGAAGGTACAACACTTAAATCTGATGTACTTTCCTTACAAGTTCGCCTGGCAAATACAGAAGAATGGTTAATAAAGGCAACAAATGGTATAGAAATGGCTAAAACCGGATTACGCACGTTGCTGGATTTAGATACTTTTAGTCCGGTTGAGACAATTAATCCGGATATTAAAGAGCTACCAGCCCCGCCTAGCTCAATCCAAGACGCACTAATGACTGCCACAGTCAATCGACCTGAAATTCAAATGGCCGAGAAGCTAGTCGCAACTCGCACACAACAAGTAAAAATTGCACAGGGTGAATACCTGCCGCGAGTCGGTGCTTATGTGAGTTATGGGGGCAATAGCGAAAATGGCTCTATAGCGTCAAATCAGGATAATGTAACGACAGGTATCGCACTGGAAATGGATCTGTTTTCAGGTTTTGGTACACAACAGCGCGTTAAGCAAGCAGAAAGTCGACTAAAAGAAGCACAGCAGCAAGCCCGTAAAGTCACATTACAAATCAATCAGGAAGTGACCAACACTTATCTGGCACTAGCAGATGCGATACAGCGCTATAAAGTTGCCACAACCTCGGTGACAGCAGCGGATGAAGCATTCCGTTTGGTTACGGCTCAATTTCAAGCAGGCACAGCCTCGGTCACACGTTATATTGAAGCAGAAGTTGCCCAGGATCAGGCTAATGCCCGAACTATTTCTGCACGCTTTGACACTTTTCGCGCTTATGCTGCTCTACAGCGGGTCACGGGAACACCTGAATAATTCAGACCAATAAGCTGACTATAAAAATCACCCTCGACTAAATCGACTATTGCCATGAAAAAATTTATATATCTCTCCCTTACTGTTATTGGCTTAATACTGATATTACTGTATATGTTAGGCATCATCGGCGCTGAAAAAATAACGCCGGGTACGACACCAGTATCCGCAAACACCCTGAATAACAACACTAAAACAGCTGTAGTGCAAAAACAATTGCTGGATGACAGTTTTTCCTGGCCTGGTACAGTTAAATCACGTTCTGAAATCAACATTTCTCCCCGCATTACCGCACGTATTCTGGATATCAAAGTAAACGCCGGTGATAAGGTATCCAAAGGCGAAGTAATCGCTACACTTGACCCTGAAGCACAGCGTAGTCATGAACGTAGCGCACAGGCAGCACTCAGCGCAGCCAGGGCGAATGCCAAACGTACCGCAGCGGATGCACAGCGAATAAAAAGCCTGTACTCCAAAGAAGCGGCAACCAAAGAAATGTACGACAACACCATCGCCCAGTATCAAATCGCTCAAGCCCAGGTTGAAGCAGCCGCCAGCGCCTTAAAAGAAACCAGTATTGGTTTAGCAGATACGATACTTAAAGCACCTTTCGATGGCATCATTATTCAACGCCTGAAACAACCGGGAGATATGGGACTTGCTGGCGCTCCAATTGTAGCCATGCATAATTCTGCAGCATTACGTCTTGAAGCAGCCGTACCAACCAGCTGCGCGCGTCACATTAAATTAGGCGATCAAGTACCCGTAAGAATTGAAACGGTAGACCAACAATTTACTGCGGAAATTGATGAAATTGTTCCTGAAGTTGATCCACAAACCCGGACGATTCTAATTAAAGCAGCCTTACCTTTGGACGCACCCTTACAACCAGGTTTATTTGGCTGGTTAGATCAGGTTTGCGACCAACACCAAGGTTTATTGGTCCCCATAACGGCAGTACGTAAAATTGGACAGCTGGAAGTGGTCAAAGTCGTTATCGATAAGCAACTCCAGACACGTCAAGTACGCATTGGCAAACATTATGGCCACGATGTAGAAATTCAATCCGGCCTGAATCCAGGCGAAACCGTAGTCGTGCAATAATCGGAGTCCATTATGAATGACCTGCAACACACAGAAGCAAACAATCCCGGCCAAACTAGCTGGATAACCCGAATCGTCAAGTCATTTACCATCGGCTCACTTTCTCCGATGCTCATTATTGCCGCTTTGTTGGCAGGCGCAGCTGCATTAATGCTCACCCCACGAGAAGAAGATCCACAAATAATCGTCCCCGTGATGGATGTGATGGTGGAATTTCCAGGGGCCAGTGCTGAAGAAGTAGAAAAATTAGTCACCACGCCTTTAGAGTCCTTATTAAAGCAAATTGAAGGGGTGGAATATGTCTATTCGGCGGCAAGCCCAGGCATGGCTATCGTCACGGTGCGCTATTATGTCGGCGAAAATCTGGAAGACAGCCTGATCAAAACCTGGAGTCAGATTATGTCGAATCAGGACAGCATGGCCCCAGGCATTGCACGCTGGATTGTTAAACCGGTTAATATTGATGATGTGCCCATTGTTTTGCTCAGCTTATCGTCTAAATCAAAAAATCAAAGCGAAGTCTCTTTGCGCCGTACTGCCGATGAATTACTCCCACGACTACGGGATGTGGAAAATGTTGCCAAAAGCTGGGTAGTCGGCGGTGCAAAACGACAGATTACAGTGTATCCGGATCCAGCAGCACTGGTTGCGCATGGCACGTCTATCATGGAAATCATTCAGGCGGTCGGTAATGCCAATATTAATGTCGATACTGGCAATTTTGCCAGTAACAATCAGCAAGTTTTCTTAGAAGCTGGACCGAATTTTAGTTCGTCGGAAGAAGTCGGCGCTACTGTGATTAAAAACGCGGACGGTCGTCTGGTGTACTTACGTGATGTTGCACGTATTTTAGATGCCGGTGAAGACAATAACACCTACACCCGTATTGGTTTCGGACCTGCCTCGGAAAAAATGCGTTTACTCGGACAGGAAAAACCTGTTGTTAATGAGGCGGGTAATGAATGGCCGACTGTTACACTCGCCATTGCCAAACGCAAAGGCAGTAATGCGGTACAAGTTGCAGAAGATGTTATTGCGATGGCACAAAGCTTTCAGGGCACTATCATACCTGATGATATTGTCATATCGGTTAGCCGCGACTATGGCACAACAGCTAATCACAAAGTCAATGAACTGGTAGAGCATTTAATGCTTGCCATTCTGATTATCGTTATCCTGATGGTTTTCTCTCTGGGGAGTCGAGAATCTCTGATTGTCTCGATAGCCGTACCGGTAACGTTTGCGTTTACCCTGCTCTGTGACTTAATTTTTGGCTATACCATTAATCGAGTTACCTTGTTCGCCTTGATTTTATCACTGGGCTTACTGGTCGATGACCCTATCGTCAATGTCGAAAATATTCACCGACATTATTTACTGCGCAAAGAACCACCGCTACAAGCCTTATTATCAGCGATTCAGGAAGTATTACCACCAACAATTGTGGCGACTTTTGCGGTAATCCTGACATTCTTACCGATGTTTTTTATTACTGGCATGATGGGCCCTTATATGGCACCGATGGCATTTAACGTACCCGTGGCTATGCTGGTTTCATTAATCGTTTCACTTACCATTACGCCGTGGGCAAGTTATTTACTGCTAAAAAGACATGAAGGCCATGACGAGGAAGAAGGCTTTGATTTAAAACAATCCGGAGTCTACCGTTTTTATCATAAAACGCTAGGAGCCTTGATAGCATCACCTAACCGTTCCAGATTATTTGTTCTCATCATTTTTATCGCCTTCCTGGGTTCTGCCATGCTCGCAGTTACCCGCGCGGTACCTTTAAAGCTACTCCCGTTTGATAATAAGAACGAATTGCAGCTGGTTATTGATATGCCGAAAAACAGTACACTGGAGCACACCGATCAGGTTGCCCGTGCATTAGGGCAGTATTTGGCTACCGTCGATGAAGTAACTGATTACCAGACCTATATCGGCCAGGCTTCACCGATGGATTTTAATGGCATGGTACGTCATTATTATCTGCGTGAAGGCAGTAATCTCGGAGAAATTCGTATCAATCTAGTCGCAAAAGAACTGCGCAAACAACAATCGCATCAGATCGCCCTGCGTATGCGTAAACAGATAGAAGCGATTGCCAAAAAATATAATGCCAACGTAAAAATGGTCGAATCACCACCTGGCCCACCGGTACTGGATACCTTGGTTGCTGAAGTCTATGGGCCTGAAGATGCCAGTTATGATGAGTTAATAAATGTCGCAAGAGATGTGCGCACACGCTTCAATCGCACTGAAGGCGTAGTCGATGTAGATGATTATTCATTTGCACCCTACCAGCGCCTGCTGTTCCATATCGATAGGCAAAAAGCGGCCTTGACTAATGTGGATAGTTTACAAATTGCGCAAACCTTAAAAACGGCGTTAAGCGGCCAACTACTAGGCACTTTACATATAGCCAGTGAACGTCAGCCTTTGCAGATTGTCTTGCAATTACCGCGCGAACATCGCACTTATATAGATGAACTATTGACGCTACGGATTAAAAGTCGAACCGGCGAATTAGTTCCGCTTGCTGAATTAGGCCAGCTTGAAGAGTTAGACAATGAGCAAACCCTGTATCATAAAAATATGCGCAGAGTGGCCTATGTGATTGGTGATACTGCAGGACGTAGCCCGGTTGAAGCCATTATCGACTTACTCAGTGATTTTAGCGATCAGCCTTTGGCGGATGGTTACAGCGCTGAATTAGGAGGCGAAGGTGAATGGAAAATTACCATCGATGTGTTTCGTGATCTGGGTATCGCTTTTGCAGCTGCTTTGTTAATGATTTATGTCTTGTTAGTCATACAAACAGGTTCATTAAGCTTACCTGCAATCATGATGATTGCCATTCCACTGACGGTAATCGGCATTATGCCAGGGTTCTGGCTGCTTAATGTTTTATTTGCCACGCCGGTAGACGGTTACCCGGATCAGATCTTTTTTACCGCAACCGCCATGATCGGCATGATTGCCCTGGCTGGGATTGTAGTGCGAAACGGGATTATCCTGATCGATTTTATTGAAAAAACACGCCACCGAGAAGATCACCCAAGTATAGAAGATGCGCTAATAGAGGCAGGGGCAACGCGTCTGCGCCCTATTCTACTCACTGCAGCGGCGGCAATGTTTGGTGCAGTGGTGATTATTCTTGATCCGGTATTTTCTGGCCTGGCGTGGAGTTTTATTTTCGGGATTTTTGCTTCAACTGGATTCTCATTATTTGTCATTCCAGTGGCTTATTATTTAATCAACAGAAATAAGCCGTTAGATAAACCGACAGTATAAAACTTGTATTATCTGGAAGTGCAAGCTGGCTTGCCTGCATATTGCGGACGGGCCGTCCGCGCTTCCCGCAATTTAAATTACTTAATGATCATGACGAGTAAACTCTGTCGTCCTGCTTACGTAAAATCATTTCAACTTTCGCTTACGGCCTGCTGGATTGCGCACATCGTGCTTAACATTTGGAGTTACCTCCGCCTGTCCGATGTTTACTATCTGGTGGTTGACTTACCTTGCCAGAGTGAGACTTTTACCCACTTGAATTATTGACCTTGCTCGGCCGCAAACCCCTTTTATTGTGCTTTGATTTCATTGATGAAATTTCGCCGTGCACAACCCATGTTATTTCTTGAAAAAACCAGAGAAGCGGCGTAGACTCAAAAACCTGGCTATCTGGCTATCTGACTATCTGGTTATCTAGTAAAAGTGTTGTTGCAACGCCTCGCTGGGTGGTACTAAGTTTAATTGTAAAATTTCGAGTCACGAAAAAAATCATGGTGAATTTGCGAGTTTTTAACTCAAATTAATAAAAATCAGGGAGAATGAAATGCGAAATAAGTTTAGTGCAGTTTTAACAAGCTGTCTGATGGTTTCTGGGGGGTTGATTTCCGCTCCAGTCATTGCCGTCGAAAAGCCCAACATCCTGTTCATCATGGGTGATGATATTGGTATTATGAATGTGGGTGCCTACCATCAGGGCTTAATGGTAGGCGAGACGCCTAATATCGACCGCCTTGCCAAAGAAGGCGCGAAGTTCATGACCTATTATGCCGAACAGAGCTGTACGGCTGGGCGTACCGCTTTTTTTACCGGGATGCATCCGTTACGGGCGGGCATGGTCATGCCGCAGCTGCCAGGTGCCACCAGTTCGCTATTGCCGGGCACCCCGGCACTGGCGAAATTCCTGCTAGACCTGGGCTACAACACCGGCGAATTCGGCAAAAACCACCTCGGTGATAAATCGGCATCGCTGCCAACCGCTCACGGCTTTCAGGAATTCTGGGGCTACCTGTATCACCTCGATGCCATGCAGGGGGTGAGCTTCCCGGATATCAACAGCTCCCCGACCGCTCAG
Source organism: Methyloprofundus sedimenti (assembly GCF_002072955.1). Lineage (NCBI taxonomy): Bacteria > Pseudomonadati > Pseudomonadota > Gammaproteobacteria > Methylococcales > Methylococcaceae > Methyloprofundus > Methyloprofundus sedimenti. Next base: position 401,967 of record NZ_LPUF01000003.1, read on the forward strand.
ACCGTTGTTCCGCCCTGTGAGAACACGCCGGTTAAAGGTCTCAAGTCGGTTCCCGGTGCTGTGAACCCGAAGACCGCGCTTTGCATGACACCGCCACGGCCGGTTATCCATTGCACGTCCAAGGATGGCACTGAGAAAAACCAGAGCTGTAAGGACGAAGGGCCGCTGACACTGGAACGTTCCAAGATCGTGGACGAGGAAATTTCCTCTCAGGTCATTGACTTCCTCGACCGCAATGACCCCAAGAAAACCAACAAGCCATTCTTCGTCTGGTATAACCCGGCGCGCATGCACATTACTACCATGTTCTCAGACAAGTACATGGACATGCTGGGCGTGAAGGGCGGCAAAGACTGGGGTATCAACGAAGTCGGCATGAAGCAGATGGATGACAACATCGGCTACGTGTTTAAAAAGCTGGAGGACATGGGCCAGCTCGACAATACTATCATCGTCTTCACCACCGACAACGGCGCCGAGACGATCACCTACCCGGACGGCGGTGTCACGCCTTTCAGGGGCGGCAAGCTGACCACCTGGGAAGGCGGCATGCGCGCGCCGATGCTCGTGCGCTGGCCGGAGCACATCAAGGCCGGCACGCATCCTGACCAGATATTTTCCTCTCTGGACTGGGTGCCCACCCTGGTTAATATCGCCGGCGGGCCTTCGGGCGATGGGCTGAAGAAGGAGATTGAGGCCGGCAAGTACCCCGGCATCATCAAAACCACGCTAGACGGTGTCGACCAGCGGGCTTATCTGGAAGGCAAGGCCGATTCAGCACGCGACACGTTCTTCTACTACACCGGCGCACAACCTTCGGCGGTGCGGTACAAAAACTGGAAGTTCTACTACACGATGGTGTCTTCCAATGCGCTGGATGCGTTCGATGACGCAAGCACCTATCACTGGACCCAGATCAACAACCTCAAACGTGATCCCTTTGAGAGGACTGTGGCGTCGGCTGAAGGTAGCCTGCTGGCCTACGGCGGTGCACTGGCCGCCCCGAGCACCGCGTTTATCTATGACTGGAATATGCTCCCCATCGGGCAACTGCTGTGGCTGAAGGAACTCGAGACGTATCGGGAATACCCGGCGCTACAGACTCCGGCGAGCTACAACCTGGATAATATAATCAAGTCGATGCAGGATACGAGACACATCAGCCACGCGGGTGACTAACCAGTCCGCTTAAAGGATGTGATTTAGCAGTAATAGAACGGGCGCCTGAAAAGGTCGCCCGCTTTTTTTTGGTGATTAACGCGGTATAGCCGCGTGTCTGAATTTCTATTAGACCACTCTGTATTCTATTGAACAGGAGAACAGCCATGTTGATATTCCGATTTTTTTCCAGATTCTCGCGGGGCCTGGCGCTGGGAATGCTGCTTGCATTCGGTGCGCAAGCGCAGGCCGATGCACTGCCTTCGTGGAACGATGGCGCCGCCAAACAGGCGATCGTCAATTTTGTGCAAACGACCACCAGGCAAGACAGCCCAGAGTTCGTGGCACCAGCCGAGCGTATCGCTACCTTCGACCAGGACGGCACGCTATGGGTCGAGCACCCGATGTATGCTCAGGTGATGTACTGTTTCGATCGTGTACCCGTGGTCGTGAAAGCGAAGCCCGAACTCGCTAAGGTGGAGCCGTTCAAGACGGTGTTGTCGGGCGATCACGAGGCGATTGCCAAGCTCTCGATGGACGATCTTTTCAAGATTCTCGCCGCCACCCTCACTGGCATAAGTGTCGATGAGTTTAAAGCCCAGGCTCAACAGTGGCTCGACACCGCCAAAGACTCACGCTGGAAGCGACTGCATACCGAACTCACCTATCAGCCCATGCAGGAAGTGCTGCAGTACCTGCGCGCCAACGGCTACAAGACTTATATTGTCACCGGTGGCGGCCAGGACTTTGTGCGTCTGTACTCGGAACGAACCTACGGCATTCCGCCTGAGCAGGTCGTCGGTACTGCCGGTGGCACAAAGTACGGTTATGATAAAGAAGGCAAGCCATTTCTGACCAAGGAACCCAAGCTGCTGCTCAACGACAATAATGCCGGCAAGCCCGAGGGCATTCACCTGATGATAGGGCGCCGCCCGCATGCTGCATTCGGCAATTCCACCGGCGATCAACAGATGCTGGAATACACCAAAGCGGGCGAAGGTACGCGGCTATCGATGTTGGTGTTGCACGATGACGCCAAACGCGAGTATGCTTACGGACCGGCCCAGGGGTTACCCAATACTCACGTCGGCGCCCTCACTCAGACATTATACGACGAGGCGCAGAAACAGGGCTGGGTCGTTATCAGCATGAAAAAGGACTGGAAGCGGATTTTCGCATTTGAGCCGTGACGCCTCGAGATCTCTGTTGGGTACTCCGAACAGGATGATGTTTACCTACCATATCTCGCGGTGTTTACCGCAGCTATACCTAAATTAAGTTAATGGAGACAAACAATGCAACACAAAAAACTGGCGAGATATATCCCCACTCTGCTGACTACTTTTACCGCCCTGATTTTTGCGACTGGTCCGTCTCTGGCGGCAGAAAAGAAACCGAATATTCTCATCATCTGGGGTGACGACATCGGGGGCTTCAACATCAGCGCCTACAACCAGGGCATGATGGGTTACAAAACGCCTAACATCGACCGTATCGCTCATGAAGGCGCACTGTTCACCGACTGGTATGCTCAGCAGAGTTGTACTGCCGGTCGCGCCGCCTTTATCACCGGCCAGTCTCCCATCCGTACCGGTCTGACCAAGGTCGGTCTGCCGGGTGCACCGGAAGGCATGCAAAAAGAAGACCCCACTATCGCCGAACTGCTTAAAGCACAAGGTTATGTGACCGGCCAGTTTGGTAAGAATCATTTGGGCGACCTCGACGATATGCTGCCGACTAATCACGGTTTCGATGAGTTTTACGGTAACCTCTATCACCTGAACGCCGAGGAGGAGCCAGAGTATGCCGACTATCCGAAAGACCCGGAGTTCAAGAAGAAATTCGGCCCGCGCGGTGTCATTCATAGTTACGCTGGCGGCAAGATTGAAGACACTGGGCCGCTGACCAAAAGCGCATGGAGACGGTGGACGATGAAATCACCAAGGCGGCGCTTGGCTTCATGGACAAGGCTCATAAGGACGGAAAGCCCTTTTTCTTGTGGTGGAACGCTACCCGCATGCACATCTTTACCCACCTCAAACCAGCGTCCGATGGTAAGACCGGACTTGGAATCTATGCCGACGGCATGGTCGAACACGACGGTCATGTCGGTCAGTTGCTCGACAAGCTCAAGGAGCTGGGCATCGAAAATAATACGATAGTCATGTATTCCACCGACAACGGTGCCGAGGCGTTCACCTGGCCCGACGGCGGCACGACGATGTTCCGCGGCGAGAAGAATACCAATTGGGAAGGCGGCTACCGCGTGCCGACAGTCATCCGTTGGCCTGGCGTCATCAAGCCCGGTACGATCATTAATGATATCGGTGCGCATGAAGACATGCTCCCGACTCTGCTGGCCGCTGCAGGTGATACCACGGTCAAGCAGGATCTTCTGAAGGGTAAGGTCGTTGGCGACAGAACCTTCAAGGTGCATATCGATGGCTACAATCTGCTGACTGCACTCAAGGGTAAGGAGCCATGGCCACGGCATGAGTTCCTCTATTGGACCGATGACGGCAGTGTGGCGGCGCTACGCTACGACAACCTCAAGATTACTTTCCTGAAACAGAACACCCACGGACTGCAGGTCTGGCTGCACCCCTTCGAGGAGCTGCGTGCGCCGATGGTGACCAACCTGCGCATGGATCCATTTGAGCGCGCCGAGTATGAGGCCATGGGCTATGATCGCTGGTTCCTCGAGCACATGTGGACCATCGCTCCGGCAGCAAGTTACGTTGGTAAGTGGCTGCAGAGCTTCCGCGACTTTCCGCCCCGGCAGAAGCCTGGCAGCTTCAACCTCAATCGCGTAATGGAGGCGGTAACGACCGGTGCAACGGGCACAGGTAAGTGACGCGCTTATAGAAACGGAAGTAACAAACAGAAAAAAAACAGAGAGTCGAGTGGACTTTTCTCAAGACCACACGGAATGATCCTCTAGGAAATGTCACCATTGTTATACTTCGTGCGGTCATGGATACGGTTGTATAACAAGTTGATTTGAGTCGAGAGCAAAACGTTGCAACATAAGCGCGCCACTATTTTTCGCGAAAGCTGCGACGAGGACCGTCCCGTCACCGCAGCGAAAAACTACGTGGCGTCTATGCCTGCGGCGGCCTGCTTCCGTGCCGCTTTGCCATACTATCGCAAGCTCGGCACTGGCTTCGCAGTACTACCACAAATGATGATATGGACTCCTCTCCCTCCTTCGGTGTCATAATGCACCAAAGAGTAATAACGGAATACAGAGGAGTCCGACATGAATAATAACCTCATTGTTTTAGATAGAATAACTGGTGCCAGCGTAAACTTAAATTATTTATTTACTTTTTCCTTCCGCCAACCAACAGGTCTGCCCATTTTTTTGTTGCCATCCTCCGCCCTGATAAGCTCTTGCTTTGTCTAAGTTGAATAATTTGAGAGAGTATAATAGAAACTTTAAGTTTACGCTGACCCCAGTTATATTCCGTGGAAATGGTTTTGTGGAAGCAAGTATTAGCCGCTCCCACAAAATAAGTCCATTATCCAAGTAGAGAATACACTTGCACGATTATTTTACTTGGTAACCACGCCCTTCAAGGCACGCCGAATAAGCTCGGCTATAACCATCACTTAATTGTGCTATTGAAGCTTGCTGTTGCTGAGCTTGAGCCTGTTGCTGTTGGCGAACATTAGAGTTTCTTGCTGCTCGCCCGATACCACCCGTAGCCGCACCTATAGCCGCACCTTTACCCGCATCGCCCCAATCGCGGCACCAGCTGCTGCACCTCTTGCCGCTCCACGAATTGCACGAGGTTGGCCTGCTGTTGATCCACTCGATGCTTGTGGCGGATTCATCGGGTCATAACCCGCTTGCCCTTTAGCCCAAACATAGCAATCATATTTATCTTTTTCCTGTTGCTGAGCTGTTTGCCCTTTCGACGGATAAATAAAAGGTTCAGCGGCTTGTATACTCGCTGCCATGCCATACAATAAAGCACCTGAAGTTAAAAATGAGATTAAATGCATTTTTTTTATCATTTGAAGATACCTTTACTTGTTAAATTTTTGAACATTTTACTAATGGCATAATCTAAACGCTCACGCGCAATATCAGCCTGAAATGTTTTGGCAATATCTGCCCGTGCACTGCCCAACCAAACCACATAACCTGTTTGCATATCAACGAGTGCCACAACTAATGCGCCTTTAGGTACATTCTCCAAAACAATAGTTTCTGTTTCTGGATTTACCTTTAACTGCATGGCATCCATATCTACACCCAGAAAATAAGCAACACCCAAATCAGCATCGTCCTTTACGCCAAAAATATTATTTTTACGTAATTCACGATCGATTAAATATTTAATATCACCCGCCAAGTCAACCTCTGTAGGCTGCCATTTTTCTTCCGGATCATTCAAAACGCTCGAAGCACCGATCCAGACATAAGAATGATAGGCCGCCAGGTTAACTTTAGAATCAGATTCTGTTTCGACTTTGATATCCTGTGTTGAAACAGTGCTACAAGCCGTTAATAAACTAAATACCAGTACCCCAAAAAGGGTTAAAAATTTTTGCATAAATTTCTCCTAAAATATTAAATAAATAACAAAGTAAAATACTATTTTACCAATTCAAAATCACTTGGCTTCCAGGTCTGATCAAACCAAGCCTGCTCTCGCCTATAAAGGCACAGCAGAACATTGTAGCTTTTACTCGGCATCTTTTGAATCCAATTACCCTCATGACCTTTGGGCGCTTTAGGCCCAAACCACATAATATAAGGACCATCGGCATTTGGCTGCACAGATGGGTTATTACTATCCAGACCTGCTAACTTCTGATCGGTTTCAAGCATGGAGCGCGTTTGACCATCATAAACCATAAATGACCAGAAATTATTTGCCGGAACGGGCCCTGGTAAAGTCACGCTATAAGTCTTACCTCCTTCAAGATAATGACCTGCCGAATCATGTGCAGCAATCCCACTCCCACTGGGCTAAATACTTTGTACATAAGTTTTTTCTATTATCTACTAACTACATTAAAAATTATCAGCTGGATACACGCTGAGTTCATACCCTAAAAATATGCCCATAAGAATACATTGTTTCCAGCCATAATAAACAAAAGAACACCTATAATTAATACGGCTATCCACTTAAAACGAGACAGATTAAAAATCTATAGGGCGTGACTTTAGCCCGCTAATGACAATCACCTGCGCTAAAGGCGAGCTGAAGCCACGCACTACAAGTATAACTAATGTTCCGCCTTAAATGAGGGAAGTACGGAGTCAAGGGAAGTACGGAGTCAGATCTATGGGTAAGGCCAGCGAGTATGTTTCTTGATGTGGTTGAACGTGATGAGAAACGGTTTCAGCGATTTGAATTTTTAGGGGATTCTATCGCTGATATTGAATGAGATATTGGATTGCTATAAACGACGCACGTCACCATAAAGAATGGCGGCGTAAACTTAGTTTATAAATCAAGTTGGCTGTCCCCTTGAAGTTCTTACCCAGAATTTCTTACCTAAAAATAAGTAACAGTTTATGCCGCTATTTCTAGGTGGCATTAAGACCATAAATTTGTAGAGGGCATTATGTAGAACTCGCCCGCGTTGCCTGCACTCTGTAAGTCTTTTAAGATTTGTTCGTATAAATCGCCAAACAAATGCCGCTCTTGTGAGTCGGTAAAGTCAATTTCATTGAGTTTGTTAATCACCTGGCGTAACAGCGTGCCATTTTTCATGTAGTTAAAGGCATCGCTAAACGCTTCTTTAACGACAAAACCACGCGTGCAACCAAGGGGGGAGGTCTTGTATTGTGCATTCTTTGGTTTTAATTCCGTATATTTTTTATCTAACAATCCCATCTTTAATCTCCTTATCAATAATGCTTAATTTATTGCCTGTTCGACGATGGTATCGGCGAGGTGGAGTTGGGTGGTTTGGGCTTGGCTGAGGCGGGTTTTTAGTTGGTCGCATAGAGTCATTAGTTCATCGGCTTTTTTTACTATGCGGTGTTGTTCGGCTAGTGGTGGAAAAGGCACAGGTACTTTTTTAAGCTTACTTGCTTTTATCCCTCCTGCTGCTGAGCCTGTCTGATTGTCTTTAATAATATCTTGAAACTGTTGTGACATAAGTACATACAAAAAAAACGTTGTATCAAATTTCATAAAGGGCTGAAAACAAATAGTTCTTTGAGCTAACGCAAATTCATATTCTAGTTCTACAAGGCTCACAAAACCCATTGTATGTCCTTCCGTGACAAATAAAATGTCACCAATTTGAGGAAAGCCTCTGACCATCCAACTTTTATATAGTTCTTCACTTATATATTCTATTGGGTCATTCTTAATAAAACCCATTCTAATGTTTTTTGCCGTTATAATTCGCTTTCCTTTATCTGACTTCGCAGGGTTTTTTCCTCTATAGTCAATGAATTTAAATAAATCTTGGAGTTCAATTTTTGACCATTGTTTGGGGTATGACCAATCACAATTTTCTCTGATTATATTATCTACGGAGAGGCTCTTCTTGATTTTCTTATCTTTAATTAACTGCTCTTTTTCAGCGGCTATTTTTTTCAGTAATACGGACGCGGGTTCGTCGTTGGGGTTTTGTGGGACGAGTTTGCCTATAACCGCGAGTTGTAAGACGGTTTGTTTTAGCTGGTCGATGCTGTGCTCTGTGGTGAACAGGGTATCGAAGTGTGCGGCGATTCTTGTCCAGCTTTGATTAAAGGCTGCTGTATTTTCGCTGCTGGTCAGTGTGGCCAGCAGGGTTTCCACTAAGGTTTGATGGGCGGTGATGCTGTTTTCGGTTTGTTGCTCTAACTGATCACACAAAGCCATAAGTTCATCGACTTTGGCGACGATGCGGTATTGTTCTTTAAACGGAGGAACTGCAAATAGTCCTTCTCTTAATGATTTCGTGTCTAAATGTGGTATTGCTGCTCCTTTCATTGAGCTATTGAGCCGCTGAAAAGCTTGTCTGAAAAAAAGCTTAACATACACTTGTATATACGTTGGCGTTTCTATGATTGCAAGTGTAGATCCAATTACGCCATCTTTTCCATCAAGAACTAAGCCGCTACGAGAGCCATCGCATACAACTAAAATATCCTTATTGGTTGATCTAGGACATTTTTCATCGTCCGTATATCTAAGTATATTGCCTCTATCTAATGCTTCAATATCTAGGTAAGGGGAACCAATATTATTTTCGGATAAATTTTTTGGTTTTTTCCCTTTTGTTAAAGTAAATAAATCAATATTTTTACTCCACTCCCATCCATCAGGCAATTCAAACGGCTTTTCATCCTCACCAATCTCAGGCAGGGCTTTAGACGGTTTAATCTTTTTATCTTTAATTAATTGCTCTTTTTCAGCTGCAATTCTTTTCAGCAATACCGATGCAGGTTCATCATTGGGATCTTGCGGTACTAATTGTCCGCGCACTGCCAGTTCCAAAATCAACTCACGCAGTTTTTTAATGCCGGTCAGTTCTATTTTTTTATTACTGCCACGTCCTTGTGATGAGCGTTTTTTGATGGCGGATGTCCAAATATCAATATATTCTGTTATTAATGTGTGAGTATCAGCCATTATTGATAAGCTCCACCGCTAACACATGGAAAAAAGAAATTTGGTTTTACCATGAAGCGCATGAAGGACTTGAAGTTAAAAAAACGGATGCCTTTCACTTCATTATCTTCCTGCCCTTCATGGTGAGCATTATTCTGTGGAAAAAAGAAAAGCTTTACTGTCATCTCTGCCTCTTATTTTTTTGAGTCTTGTTAACGGATAGCATATTCATAATAGATAGTTCCCACGGTCTGGAGCATGGGTACGAGGCGGTTATTAATGTGTTGATAGCGGTCATGCGGACTCTTCTACTGTTTTATTGTTTACCGACAACATAGTCATAATCAGTCGGATTAAGGTTTCTTTTTGTTTAGGGTCTGATTCTGCAACCAGTAAGGTTAAAGCCGCCAAGCCTGTGTCATTGATAATAGGCTCGCCGTGTTGATTAAATAAATGTTGGTTGCGGTGTAAAAAATCTACAAACAAAAAGGCACCACTGCGTTTATTACCATCGGCAAAAGGATGGTTTTTTACGATGAAATAAAGCAGATGCGCGGCTTTGCTTTCTATCGTTGGATAAGCAGGTTCACCGAACACCGTTTGTTCTAAATTACCTAATAAGGCAGCTAAACCCTCACCGCGTGGTTGTGCGAATAAGTGAGTGGCTTCACCGCGCTTTATTAAGCTTTGTTTTAATTCAGCCAATGAGTGACTGGCTTGCGCAAAGCTGGGTAATTTTCCGCCTGCGGTTCCATTGGGTTCTGTTAATAAGCCTTCGTCATAACGCTGTAACCACAAAAAAGTTTGCGTATAACGGCTGACTATTTCGATCAAACCTCTGCCTGTGTCGCTATTTAGCTCAGGTGATAAAGCGACTTTCTGGACTAACTTTAATGCGGCTTCCAGTGCCTGTGCATTTTCTTCAAAGCGTTGCTGATTGAGCGTGTAACCTTGGGTGAGGTGTTGTTTTAATAGTTTGCTTGCCCATTGGCGAAAGCGTACACCTTGTTGAGACTTTACTCTGTAGCCTACAGAGATAATAACGTCTAAATTAAAAGATTCTACTTGGTAGGTTTTACCGTCACGCGCAGTTGTTGCATTTTTTGCAACAACTGAAGAACGTATAAGCTCTTCATCTTTAAAAATATTTCGTATATGACGAGAAATAACAGATTTATCCCGTCCAAATAACTGTGTCATTTGTTCAAGGTTAAGCCAAACCGTATCTTGCTCTAGTTGAACCTGAATCTCTCCGTTTGGACTTTCAAAAATAACTATTTCATTCATTATTTATGACCTTATGCATTAAGTGCATTATTTAAAATAGTTTTCAACTGCTCGCGCAAAGCCTGAATATCCGCTTGTTGCTGGCTGTAATGGCTGAGTAATTCTTCTGGGTCATGACTGATGACCTCACCAATATGCGGATTTTTAATATCTAAATTAAAATTACGCTCGATAATATCTTGAATGCTGACTTGCCAGGCCTGTTCAGTCTCTACCCGTTTGGCAAAACCATCGGCTTCCTCGCCCCACCAGTCTATTTCGGTTTGAAATTCTTCAAATTTCATCGGTTTGGTTTTATTATAATTTTTTACGCCCTCTGGATACGGGTGTTCGTAATACCAGATGTTTTCGGTGGGTTTGCCTTTGGTAAAAAATAAAATATTGGTTTTAATGCCCGTGTAAGGCGCAAACACGCCATTGGGTAAACGCACGATGGTGTGTAAATTACATTCTTCAGTGAGTAACTTTTTGATTTTGGTTTTGACGCCTTCACCAAATAAAGTACCGTCAGGTAAGACCACCGCTGCACGGCCACCGTCTTTTAACACTTCAATAATCAGCTGTAAGAATAAATCAGCGGTTTCACGGGTACGAAATTCAGCGGGAAAGTTGTTTTCTATGCCGTCTTCTTCGGTGCCGCCAAACGGTGGATTAGTAACGATAACATCGAGCTGATCATCCCAACTGGACAGCGGCTTGCTTAAGGTATTGCCGTGTTTGATTTGTACGGGGACTTCGATACCGTGCAAGAGCATATTGGTGGTGCAGAGTAAGTGCGGTAATTGTTTTTTCTCTACGCCATGAATTTGCTTTTGCAGGATCGGTAAATCGGTGCTGGTATTTTTAATATAATGTTGTTTAACATGCTCAAAGGAGCAGGCTAAAAAGCCACCGGTACCGCAAGCTGGATCCATAATGCTTTCACCCAGCTTGGGGTCTATGCGGTTGACCATAAAGCTGGTCACGGCTCGGGGGGTGTAAAACTCGCCCGCGTTGCCCGCACTCTGTAGGTCTTTTAAGATTTGTTCGTAGAGATCACCAAACAAATGCCGTTCTTGCGAGTCGGTAAAGTCAATTTCGTTGAGCTTGTTAATGACTTGGCGTAACAGTGTGCCGTTTTTCATGTAGTTAAAGGCATCGCTAAACGCTTCTTTAACGACAAAACCACGCGGATTAAGCGTAATCGGTGCGGTTAAGTTTTTAAGATCAGGAAACAGTTGGTCGTTGACAAAACCGAGTAATTCTTCACCGGTTATGCCTTCGTTGTCTGCTGCCCAGTTGCGCCATAAGTATTGTGTGGGCAGTGGTTCGCGGTAATTATCTTGTTCAAATTCTAGCTCTTCTTCCTGGGCATCAAATATCTTTAAAAACAGCAACCAAGACATTTGACCTAAACGTTGTGCATCGCCATCTACACCTGCATCTTTACGCATGATATCTTGAATGGATTTTATAACGGAGCTGACTGACATGTTTTCTCTTTAGTGTTGTGTTGTGTTGTGTTGTGTTGTTTTATTTTTACCATGAAGCGCATGAAGTACTTGAAGTTAAAAAAATCTTATTGTCTTTCCCTTCATTATCTTCATGTCCTTCATGTCCTTCATGGTGACAATAATTCAGTTTTACCATAAAGTACATGAAGGGCTTGAAGTTAAAAAATCTTACGTCTTTTCCTTCAGTATCTTCATTATCTTCATGGTGACAATAATTCGGTTTTACCATGAAGTGCATGAAGGACATGAAGTTAAAAAATATTACGTCTTTTCCTTCATTATCTTCATGGCCTTCATGGTGACAATAATTCGGTTTTACCATGAAGTGCATGAAGGACATGAAGTTAAAAAATATTACGTCTTTTCCTTCATTATCTTCATGGCCTTCATGGTGACAATAATTCGGTTTTACCATGAAGTGCATGAAGGACATGAAGTTAAAAAATATTACGTCTTTTCCTTCATTATCTTCATGGTGACAATAATTCGGTTTTACCATGAAGATAATGAAGTACTTGAAGTTAAAAAAATCTTATTGTCTTTCCCTTCATTATGGATGATGTCATAAAATAAAGCTTTTTAACCCTTGCTTTAATAGCTTCACATTAAAATTGATTAAGAACCCTTGTTTGATGTTCATTAATTTCATATAGGTCAAAAGCTGTGCTTCGTGTATTCCCTTTAATTGTTCTACACTTTTTAATTCCAAAATTATTTTATCTTCAACTAATAAATCTAATCTATAACCACAATCTAATTGAATTCCTTTATAGTTTACGGGTAAAGGGTACTCGATTTTAAACTTAATATGATTAATGCTTAATTCGTGGGCAAGACATTGCTGGTAAGTCGATTCCAGTAGGCCTGGACCAAGTGTTTTATGAACTTCAATTGCACAACCAATCACCTTATTTGATAAATCGCTAAACTCTCTTCCCGTCATTACTCTCATATCCTTGTGGTGATAGAAAAAAGGCTTGTTTTTACCATGAAGTGCATGACGGACTTGAAGTTAAAAAAATCTTATCGCCTTTCACTTCATTATCTTCATGTCCTTCATGGTGATAAAACAATTTATTAGCTGGCTTTATCTGAATAAAGTTCAGTTTCTAGCTCACTAATGGCGGCATTATATTTTTGTGCGCCGCCAAAGGCTTTTTTAGCTATTTCTAAGGGACGGCCAAAAGGAATAATGATATTGGCTTTTAAGGCATCTTTGCCTTCAATGGCTTTGACGCCTTCATCCGCATAGCCGTCTAATAAAGCGTTTAAGACTTTCTGGGCGATTTCTGAATAGTGGCTAAAGTAATGTCTTTTTTTAACATTATTGGCACGTTCTTGTCGGGTTAAGGGCGGTTGATCAAAGACAATATGACAAATTAAATCAAAAGGGTCTAAATCTTTACTTACATCTTGTTCTAGGGCTTCCCAGATAACGCCTTCCGCCGCGAGTTCATCAATGATCACTTGTTTGCGGTCGGCCTCTTGCCATTTGCGGGTGAAATCGTCGAGTGAGGCAAATTGTTTTTTAATGGTATTGCGGGTGTAATCTTTAAAGGATTCGGTAACCAGTTTGCCGTCGGTATCGTAATATTGCACGCGTTCGGCTATTTTCTTGACCGTCACACCGGCCACATGGAATTTAATATAAGGGGTTGATTCGTCTTCACCCCATTTTTCAGCTGATTCGCCCGAGCCAAAGTCCGTGCCGTCAGCCGGTTTATAGTCAGACTCTGGGTCATTGATTTTGGGCTGATCTTCTTCTGAGCTTTTCTCATTAGTACCGTTAAGCTCATCGATAAAGTCGGAATTGTCTTCATCAATAATAACTTCTGGCTTGGTCACGAGGATTTTTTCAGGGATACCGTCAAAGTTTTTATCCGCGAATAATTCGGTGGCTTTTTTAAAATCTAAAATGGTAAACCATAATTTATTATATCTATCGTCTATGCGTGTACCTCGACCAATAATTTGTTTAAACTTGGTCATGGATTGAATATTTTGATCCAGCACCACGAGTTTGCAGGTTTTAGCATCCACGCCGGTGCTCATTAACTCAGAGGTGGTGACAATGACGGGATAGGCTTTTTTAGGATTAATAAAGTTATCCAGCTGGGCTTTGCCGATTTCATCATCGCCCGTGATTTTCATCACATATTTATCATTTTTGGCGACTTGCTCAGGATTTAAGTTAATCAGTGCGCGACGCATACGGTCTGCATGGTTGATGTCGTTACAAAAGACAATGGTTTTAGCCATCGGATCGGTCCGTTTTAAATAACTGGTAATAGTTTGTGCGACCAATTGGGTGCGCTCATCGATTACTAAGTTACGATCAAAATCTTTTTGGTTAAAGATACGGTCATTAATCAACTCGCCGTTTTTATCCCTCTGACCTTTGGTAGGCCGCCAGCCTTGTAGATCAATATCAATATCGACTCGAATCACTTTATATGGCGCTAAGAAACCATCTTCAATGCCTTCCTTTAAGGAATAGGTGTAAATGGGGTCGCCAAAATAATCCGTATTCGATATGTCTTTGGTTTCTTTTGGCGTAGCCGTTAAACCTATTTGCGTGGCAGCACTAAAGTATTCCAGAATTTCACGCCAGGCACTGTCTTCAGCCGCACTGCCGCGATGACACTCGTCAATAATAATTAAATCAAAGAAGTTTTTATCGACTTGTTTATAGGCTTTCTGATTCTCTTCAGGACCGGTTAAGGCTTGATATAGTGCAAGATGTATCTCGAAAGCGGGATCGACCGTGCGACCCGTGACTTTGGTCATTGCTGTGCCGAAGGGTTCAAAGTCATTAATACGGGTTTGATCGACTAATATATTTCTATCGGCTAAAAATAAAATGCGTTTTTTCTGATGCGCTTTCCATAAACGCCAAATAATTTGAAACGCGGTGTAGGTTTTTCCCGTGCCGGTCGCCATCACCAAGAGCATGCGGTTTTTACCTTCCGAGACCGCTTCAATGGTTTTATTAATAGCTTTTAATTGATAATAGCGCGGTGTTTTGCCACTGCCATCATCATGATAGGATTGAGTGATTAATGGCAGCTGAGCGGCGGTGTAGCCACGATAAGCGCAATACTTTAACCAGAGCTGTTCGGGGGTAGGAAAGTCGGCGAGTTGAATTTCTGTTTCGAGTTGCGTGGTATTGGTTTTATCATGAAAAATGAAACCATCACCGTTGGAGGCGAAGATAAAAGGAACTTCCAGTAAGCGCGCATAATCCATGCCTTGCTGCATGCCTTTGCCAATCTCATGTTTATTGGCTTTCGCTTCAATCACCGCCAGCGGTAGGTTAGGTTTATGGTAGAGGACAATATCCGCCGACTTTACTGTTTTACGTATGCCCAGCTGCCCGCGTACGATAACTTTACCATCACGCAATTTAACCTCCTGGCGGATCTGCGTCATCAAATCCCAGCCTGCTTTTTGAATTGCCGGCATGATGAATTTACTGATGATGTCCGTTTCGCTAAGCTTTTTTTTGTCCATGTGGGTATTCCTTTACTTTGATGGGTTTTGTTGTTTATAAAAATAACTCGCGGGTTGTGCTGCTAAATTATGACAGATATTTAAAATATTACATATCCCACTTAAATAGCGAACTTCATTGAGTGATTAACAAAGCTTTGAGCATTATCTGTACTGATGCATTTCAACCCTTCGGCATAAGCTTGATATAACGCTTCAACGGTTCGTGGTCTTTGTTTGCGTAAGTACTGTTTAATTTTATTCCATGCTAATTCAATCGGGTTAAGGTCAGGTGAGTAAGGCGGTAGGTAAATAAGCTTTGCTCCTGTCTTTTGAATAAGATCCTTAATTTCATCTACTTTATGAACTGAGGCATTATCCATCACAACATAGTCACCTTCAGCGAGTAAGGGGCAAAGAAAATGCTTCAAAAAGTAGAGGAATACAAGTCCTGTCATGGTTCCTTCAAAATTTAAGGCGGTTTTCATACCGGCTGATGTCATTGCCCCGACCATACTTATACGCTGCCCTTTAGCAACCGGCGCTTCATCATAAACACGCTGATCTGACGGTGCTCGCCCATAAAGAGGTGAGAGATTCAGTCCTGCGCCCATTTCATCAAGAAAAATGAGCTTATCGAGCGATATATCGGCGATTTCAGTGCAATAGTCTATTTTTAGCTTTTTAGTTCGGTCACAATATTTAGCTGGATCGTACGGACTTTTTTTTATATCGAATATTCATACGCTTAAGAGCTCTATCCATTGAACTTTTCCCCATGCTAATACCAAAGTGTTCAGCATATCGGTCACAAAGATCATTTAGTGTCAAATCAGGCTTTTTTATTAGCCATTCTTTTATCTCAAGAGCACCCGCTTCATCTACTTTTGGTGCAACATGCCCGCCTACTTTTTTGGCTGCAATCATGCCAGTTTCCTGGTAATGTTGCCATAAGGTATAAACAAAAGAATAAGAAACAGCGAAACGTTTAGCTATATCAGGTTTACTTTGTTTGTCTATCTCAATAGCATTGAGCACTTTTTTTCGAATATCGACTGAGTAAGGGGCTGGCACAAAAATATGATTGATAACGGAGAACTGGGAAAGCTATAGTACATTAAAATTCAATTCATTAATACGGGAAATGTAATAAAAAGGAAATATACGGTAGCCGTTTGAGAAAACTCAATTTCCTTCCGTAAAAATTCGGTCTATTTTTTGTATTGACTCAAACTCGATCTGACGATTTTAAGATTAGTTATAAACAAACTTTGGAATAACTGGGGGAGGACAGAGTAAACTTAAATTATTTACTTTTTCCTTCCGCCAACCAACAGGTCTCCACATTTTTTTGCTGTCATCCTCCGCTCTGTTAAGCTCTCAATTTCTGCTATAAACCGTTCATCTCTGGTCACCATACATTGGTTTGTCTCAATTCGAATCTCTTCCAATAATTGTCTTTCGATTGGATATTAAAAAAATTCACGGTAATTTTCTTCTTGCACCAGGCAGGATTTAAACCGACCTTCCCAAAGCGTCCCCGTTCGCTTGCTCAACTGAATATTTTCATGTAACCATAAAAAAGCCCTGCAAAAACAGAGCTTTTAAGTTATATATTCAACACTTTCTATTTATGCATTAATCAAAACGGAATATCATCATCAAAGTCTTCATAGGCCGCAGGTGGTGGTGAATTAGGTGTGGATTGCGGCTGCGCAGGTGCAGGCTTGTGAGCCGGCGCTTTAGCATTACTCGGAGCAGAATTTGCTAACGGCGCTGTACCACCCGAACGGCTACCCAGCATATTCATTTCTGTCGCAATGATTTCTGTTGTATATCTGTCATGTCCCTCTTTATCAGTCCATTTACGTGTTTGCAAACGCCCTTCTATATAGACCTGACTGCCTTTGCGTAAATATTCACCAACGATTTCAGCCAGACGATTAAAGAAAACCACGCGATGCCATTCAGTATTTTCTTTTCGCTCACCTGATTGTTTGTCTTTCCAGCGAAAGGTCGTTGCTAAAGTAATATTAGCCACTGCGCCCCCAGTAGGCATATAACGCACCTCTGGGTCAGCGCCTAAATTTCCTATTAAAGTTACTTTATTAAGCATTGATTACTCCACAAAAATTGAATAATTGAATAGTTTATCATTAATAAATTGATTCCTGATTGACTGACTGGATTAGCAAAATTGAAACATCGATAAAATAAGATATATTTTATATAACAGTGAGGTGGCGCATTTTTTGAATAATGTGCGCTACCGGCGGGCTAAAGTCGCGCCCTGCTTCTGTGCGGGTTAATTGGTTAGAACTCAAATAATGACGCGTATTAATGACTAATAAAATCACCAAATGCGCGACTCCCATCGCCTGTAGTGATGGTTTCGACTACGTTTAATGTTTGTGCGTCAATAACAGAAACAGTGCCATCAAACCAGTTTGCCACATAAACATGACGGTCATCGACATGTGTACTGATGCCTTCAGGTTTCTCGCCTACTTTAATTTGTTTAATTTCTTTGAGTGTCGTTGTATCAATAACCGAAACACTATTGTCATCCTGATTGGTGACAAACAATAGTTTTTCATTCGAGGCTAATGCCAAAGCATAGGGTCTTCCACCTACTTTAACGCGAGCTATGCGCTTTAGATTTTTTGCATTCAGTACCGAGACATCATTGCTTTCTACATTTGCACTATATAGACGCTCGCCCTTTTTATCCAGGCTGACACCAAAAGGATGGGTACCAACTTTAGTGGTATTTCTCGTTCTTAATGTCACTAAATCAATTTGCGATAATGTGTCATCCATACGATTAGCAACATATAGCCAACGACTATCAGGGCTGATAACCAGACCTGATGGCGATTTACCGACCTTTAGTTTTTTGACTAATTTCAGACTGGCGCTATTAAATATTGAAACACTATTTTCATACCAGTTGGCAACAAAAATACGTTGCCCATCTGGACTAACTGCGATACCTACTGATGCACCGCCCACCTGGACGTGACTTGTTTGTTGCAGGCTTTTGGCATCCAGTACAACAAAGCCATTACCTTCCGGAGTACTAATATAAACCTGATCAGTTTGGTGATTCACTGCTACACCGACAGGTTTACCCTGAACAGTAATAGATTTAATGACTTGATTGGATTTTAATTCAATAACCGCTACGTTATTGTCTAACTGGTTAGTGATAAAGGCATAAGGCTGTGCTAAAAGACCGTTGCTATTAACAAGCAATAAGATAAGAAATGAAGCTCGAGTCATTCGTTTGAATAGCATATTTTAATACTGACTAATGATTAGTAAATATTTACAGGCTAAGGAAATGTAGGGTGTGACTTTAACACGCTTATAGCATATTGCGAATATATTGGCAGGTTAAAGCTAGGCCCTACAGTGACCTTACTCTGCTTTCAAGACAATAAAGAATTATCTTTTCATTTCAAATGTAATTTCAGTAGGCAATGTATTTGGCTCAAACGTATGTAACAAGCTAGTTAAACCTGCTTTTAATACAGCTGTCACTTGCTCATCCGCAGTTTCTTCATTTAATTCTTCAGGTGGGTTATTGTTCATATAACCACGGTAATAAGTCGCTACCCATGTTACGACTGATCCGCTACCTTTGCTGCTGACTGTCAGTTTTCCCTGATAGTTATCAACTGCAAGTACCGGTACATCTTCTTCCTGACCAGCGTGCTGAATCGTCTTCACAACACTCATATCAGTAATTTTATAAGTGTATGACATTTTCTTTGCATCATAATTTTTTAAAAATTCTGTAATTGTGCCACCATCTGCCAATGTTAGAATACGTGTCGCACCTTTTTCATTGCCTCCAGTTCCTTCGGTACTTTTAATGCCAGGGTGCCATGACATATCATCAAAATTTTTGATTACGTCCCATACTTTATCTGCTGGTGCATCAATTTCCACTGTAGCCGTCATTTTTCCTCTAACAGGGCCATGAGCATAAGAAACTGCGCTAAATAAAAACAAGAAAAATGCGAGTATAGAAATTTTTTTCATATTTAATCCTAATTTGTAATAACGTAAAAACAAGACGCTTATTATAAGGTAATTTATTGAATGCTAAAATTAAAAATAGCTACTCACTTCATTAACTAATAGAAAATAACTGTTTTGAACCACTTTAAAGCACCCTTATGATTTTTTTTGCATGCATTCTTTGTATGAAAATTCTATAGAATACAGTACAATCCGAGCTGATTATAAATTAAAGTCTGACTATCAATTTTATTATGCAAAAATTTAATAGACGATTCTCCGTTGTGTTTTTTTCAACCCTGGTTTTTGTGCAGGGTTGTAGTGTTAAAAATTCACATCGGGTAGAAAATATTGAACAAAATGAGCCTATTAATGAGCTAGCACGTAAATCCGGGGTTAAAAGACCCTCCGTATCAAAAAAAGCAAAAAAAGCAAAAAAGAACTTTGCCCAGTCTAATGACAGCTGGCAATATCTGATATCAATGTTTGCCATTCCAGACGTTGATGATGCCCTGATCGAAAAGCAAGTAGACTGGTATTTAGCTCACCCCAAATATATTGAAACCATTCAAAAACGGGCAGAACCCTATATATACAATATTATTAAACAGGTAGAAGAAAAAGGCTTACCCGGTGAAATTGCCTTACTACCAGCTGTTGAAAGTGGCTTTAAAGCGCATGCTTATTCACGGGCAAGCGCTTCAGGTTTATGGCAGTTTATGCCGGCTACAGGCAAGTTTTATGGTCTGGATCAAAACTGGTGGTACGATGGCCGTCGCGATGTCTATGCTTCCACAGACGCTGCAACAACTTATTTACAAGAACTAGGCGAAACTTTTGATAATGATTGGCTACTTGCCCTCGCTTCCTACAATGCCGGAGTAGGAACTGTAAGCAGATCGGTCAAACGAAATGCCGCAAAGAATGAAGAAACTGACTTCTGGTCATTAGACTTACCCAGAGAAACTAAAAATTACGTCCCCCGTCTACTGGCACTGGCTAAAATCTTCGCAAATGCTGAATATTATGGCGTTAACTTAAAAACTCAAACGCATAAACCGGCCTTTATGGCAGTCAATATAGGCTCTCAACTTGAACTGTCAAAAGCCGCTCAGTTATCTAATACGACAGTAGAGGAGTTATTTCATTTAAACCCGGGTCTTAGCCGAGGTTACACACCTCCGCAGGGACCACACCGTTTATTGATTCCCGTTGAAAATGTCGAGCTGTTTAAAAAGAATTTGGCTGCACTACCTGTAAATGAGCGGGTACACTGGCAAAGACATAAGGTTAAAGCTGGTGAAAATCTGGCTGCGATTGCGCGACACTATAATACACAGGTAACAGCTATTCGCGAAGTCAATCAATTGGATAATAATAATATCCTTGCGGGTAACCATCTGCTTATTCCAGTCTCACGCAAGCAAACTGCTCAAAACCCGTTTACGCAAGTCAAGCAAAAAACAGGTACTTATAAAAAGTCTGTCTATACAGTAAAAGCAGGCGACAGCCTATGGGGTATTGCCAAAAAACTGGGACTACTTAGCAAAGACATTGCACAATGGAACCATATTGAACTTGATAATACCTTGTCCTTAGGACAAAGTTTAGTTATCAAACAACCCACGAACAATGCACGGCATTCTACACACAATACTGCAGTGAAGTACACTGTTCGCAGTGGTGATTCTTTATATGCTATCTCCGAGAAATTTAAAGTAAGTGTGGCAGAATTACGCAAATGGAATACTACTGCACTAGGCAAATATTTAAAGCCCGGACAAACGCTGACTATAAAATTTGATGGCTAACCAGCCATCTACGTAACTCCCCGTTAAATCCAGTATCTTCTTTATAAAAAAAATGTGTGGCACAGCATCGTAAAATCCATATTTTACTGGATTGACTCGTTGACCGTGTCATATTGTACAGCAAGGACCTTTTATAATCCCTTGCTTAGCCCATCAAAAGCAGAATCAATACTCAAGCCTTCAGCTAACAGGTAGTCACCTGACATGGAGGATAGTTCGAAATCATCGTCAATTATAAGCATGTACGTCATAAGCCTGTAATGTGTAATTTTTATAACTGAATTTTGGTATAGATACATTCATTATTCTGATGTCTTTACAAATCTTTACAAATCTTTACCCAGTTCTGACCCAACGTTACAGTCGTTTCATGCATAATTTCAATCAAGGCAGCAATGATTGTTGCTTTATTAAATTAAACTACATTAAATTCAGAACACCTGATCCCATTATTTATATTCAGTGAGTTACCTGTTTAGTTATAATTTTATCATGAGACTCATTTTTTGTAGGCTGGGCAAAAGAGGGTACGAATAAAACATGCCCTGGTATCACAATATTCTCCTTGAGATCAGGTTCTCTGCTACTGATTCATCTTTATCGTTTTTTAACCCTTACAATCAATATAGCCATACTCTCCATTGATGAATATAAAATACTTCCTGACTTGTAGTATATTAATTCTTGTTCAAGCTTGCGCAGTACCGATTGAAGAAATTCCTACCCCGGTAGCTGTGCCTGAAAAGTTCTCGCAAGCTGGTATTGCTTCCTTACAGCAACATTGGTGGCTGGGGTTTAACGACCCTCAGCTCAACCAGCTTATCGAGCTGGCACTAAATAATAATTTTAATTTAATATCCACCTTTAATCGCCTTGAACAAGCCGAAGCTATCGCTATCAAAAGCAGTGCCGATCTTATTCCCAGCATCAGTGCTGCCTTCGGAGGCACTCAGACCTATTCCAGCGTCAGTGATAATAGCCATTTTGCATTGGGCCTGAATACCAGTTATGAAGTCGATTTATGGGGCCGTTTACGTGCCAATAAACATGCTGCAGAGCTGGATGTCCGTGTGGCACAAGAAAATTTGAATACTGCCGCGATTTCCTTATCATCAGAAGTGGCCATTGCCTGGTATCGATTAATTGGGCAGCGTAGCCAGTTACATCTACTCAAACAACAGATCAAAACCAATCAGGATAATGTGGACATCACAAAATCCCGTTTTGCAGGTGGACAGGCGACTGCCGCTGACCTGTTTCAACAGCAACAAACATTACAGGCGACCATTGGCGACCAAAATGATGTACTGGCTACGATTCAAGTACTGGAAAATCAATTAGCAATTTTAACGGGTAATACCCCTGGTATGTTTACTATCAGTGATAATCAGAAATTTCCTGATTTACCTCCACAACCCCTGACGGGACTAGGCAGCGAACTTATTCAACGCCGTCCTGACTTACGCCAGGCCTATTATCGTGTACAAGCAGCTGATCAGCGTATAGCATCGGCCATTGCCGACCGTTTCCCTAAGTTAAGTCTATCCGCCAGTATTGATACGACAGCGCCTAATTTACAGTCTTTATTTAATAACTGGATTGCAACTTTGGCAGGCAACCTGATATTACCTATTGTAGATGGTGGTCGACGTGTTGCAGAAGTAGAGAGAAATAAGGCCGCAGCCGCTGAGTCTCTGAATATTTATGCCACAACCATCCTACAAGCCATTAAAGAAGTCGAAGACTCCTTGGCTTTAGAGTACCAGCAGCATCAACTGATTGAAAGTCTGAATATACAATACAGTTTTGCGACAAAAGCAAACGAACAGATACGTTTGCGTTATATGTATGGAGCCATGGATTTTTTACGTGTATTAACCACTCAAGTTAATCTGCAAACATTAGAGCGTAGTCGTATATCTGCCCAGCGCCAACTGATAGAATACCGCATCCAGCTATACCGCTCGTTGGCAGGGAGCTGGCCATTGCCTGATTATCAGGATACGGTAATAAATAATAGGGAAGAAAAAGATGGCTAAACGCCTTTTACGCTGGATGTCTGCAATATTAATTCTTGGCCTTGCACTAGGCTTGTCTTATTACTGGCTAAGTAACAAACCCAAAGCTAAACGTAGCACAGCACAGCTGGTAGCGCCTCTCGTTAACACTCTACAAGTCAATAAAATTGATTACCCCACCACAATCTCTGCAACGGGCAGTGTTATTCCAGCACAAACAGTAAATTTAACATCGCGTATTAATGGTATGGTCATCTCAGTCAGCCCAAATTTTGTCCCTGGCGGCTTTTTAGCCAAAGGAGAACAAATTGTTCAGTTAGATCCAACCGATTACGAACTAGCCATTAAACTAAAGGAAAATGAACTGGCAAAAGCCCAATTTAATTTGACACTGGAACTCGGGCAACAGGCAATTGCCAAACGCGAATATAAATTGCTTAATGCTGATTTAGATCAACAAAGCCAGAACCTGGTCTTGCGTAAACCCCATCTGGCTCTGGCAAAAACAGCCATCACTGCCGCAGAAGCAGCTTTGACACAATCACGCCTGGATTTACAGCGCACTAAAACCGTCAGTCCTTTTAATGCTGTTGTACTGGAAACTAATGCTCATATTGGTTCCTGGGTTTCTACCTTTTCCACAGGTACGCCACTCATCAAGCTAGCGGGTTCTGATAATTTCTGGATATTAGCAACGCTGTCTGTAGATAAACTAAACAAAATCAATATTCCTAATATTAATGCCGAAACTGGTTCAGAAGTTAAAATATACTTTCCTTCCGCCTGGGGAAAACAAACCTATCGAACAGGTACAATAAAGCGACTAAAGGTTGAGCTAGAAGCCTCAGGCCGGATGGCTGAATTAATTATCGAAATACAAGACCCGCTATCTCTACTTGAAGAAAATAAGGGGCAGCCAACTTTAATTTTAGGTGCATTCGTGCATCTGGAGATTGCCGGCCATACACTTAAAAATGTTTTAGCAATCCCCGAAACGGTCATTCATAGTGGCGAGAATATATGGTTAGTCACTGACAAGAACACGCTAGACATCAAAAAAATCACACCTGTCTGGCAGGAGCAGGGGCAGGTTTTTATTCATGCTGACCAGCTCCCGGAAAATGCCAGAATAATATCCAGCAGTCTCAGTACGCCTGTGCAAAACATGAACTTGCGCATCCAGACCAGCGAGCAGGAGTAAACACAATGGATATTAACAGACAAGGCCCCATTAGCTGGATGGCAACGCACGCTGTTGCAGCTAACCTGGTAATGCTTGGATTTCTGCTCGGTGGATTTTTATTTCTAAACACCATGAAGCAGGAAGTCTTTCCTGACTTTATCACCGATAGTGTCAGCATTAATGTTGTCTATACCGGCGCGGATCCAGAGGAAATAGAACGTAGTATTATTCTGGTGATTGAAGATGCTATCTCTGGAGTAGAGGGCATAGATGAAATCAGTTCCTCAGCAAAAGAAGGTATTGGCTCGGTCATTGTTGAAGCCCTGAGTGATGCAGACATATATCTGCTGGCGCAGGAAATACAAAAGGAAGTAGACCGTATTACTACCTTTCCAGAGGAGGCGGAAGAGCCGCAAATTAATGTCATGGCGAGTAAGCGAAAAACCGTATCTCTGGTTATCTATGGCGAGACTAAAGAACAGGTTTTACATGAATTAGCTGAAAATTTCCGTGACCAACTTTTACAAGCGGATAATATTACTCAGATTGAACTCGAGGGTGTTCGGCCATTAGAAATCAATATTGAAGTTTCTCAGGAAAATTTACAACGCTATAATCTTTCCCTGTCCGATATTGCGCAACGTATCCGGAACACCAGCCTTGATTTACCGGGAGGCAGCGTTAAAACCGATGCAGGCGAAATTTTAATCCGTATGCAAGAACGCAGGAACACCGGGCAGGATTTTGCACAAATACCTATTATTACCACTGAATCAGGTACTAACATCCTGTTAGGCGACATTGCAACTATCACTGATGGCTATGAAGATACGGACTATTCTGCCCGATATAACGGCTATCCCGCCATTATGTTGCAAGTCTATCGAGTGGGCAATCAAACACCGATAAGTATTGCCGATACCGTTAAACAACAAATTGAAATTAGCAAAAGCACACTGCCGACGGGTATCTATGCTGATATACGCTATGATGCTTCCGAAGCCTACTCACAACGGGTAGATTTATTATTGCGTAATAGTGCTTTAGGCTTGACACTGGTGTTTATTACCCTGGCTTTGTTTCTGGAAATCCGTCTGGCATTTTGGGTAATGGCCGGTATTCCCATTGCCTTTATGGGATCTTTTATACTCCTGCCCGCGCTTGGGGTTTCGCTGAACATGATCTCCCTGTTTGCTTTTATTATTGCCCTGGGGATAGTCGTCGATGATGCCATTATTATTGGTGAAAATGTCTATCATTATCGCCAGGAAGGCTACCCGCGTCTGGCGGCTGCGATTAAAGGTGCTCAGGAGATGGCTGTGCCAGTCACTTTCAGTATCCTGACCAATATTGCGACCTTTATGCCTTTGTTTTTTATGCCCGGGGTGATGGGTAAAATTTTTGTCATGATTCCCACTGTGGTGATTCTGGTATTTTTACTCTCATTAGTGGAAAGCTTGTTTATTTTACCCAATCACTTAGCACATTTAAGCGATAAACCACGTATCGGCTTGCAACTCTGGTTACATGAAAAACAGCAAATATTTAGCCATGCTTTTCGTAACTGGGTAAAGTATCGCTACGGCGGTTTTCTTGATTTCACCTTAAATCATCGCTATTTAACGGTGATTACAGCTTTTTCTATTCTTATTGCAACGCTCTCTTATGCTTCCAGTGGACGCATGGGACTCTCCATGTTTCCTAAAGCGGAATCTGATTACGCTCAGGCGCAAATAAGCTTACCTTTTGGCTCACCCGTTGAAAAAACTCAGGCTGTCGTAGATCACTTAATCAAGTCAGCACACGCCAGTATCAGTCATGTAGACCATGGCGAGCAATTAATCCGGGGAATATTTGCCGAAGTAGGTAAAGACGGTAGTCACAAGGCTATTGTACGCACTTATCTCGCAGAACCAGAGATTCGCGATAAAATAATGAGCACGGATCAATTTAGTGAGCAATGGCGCGCAACATCGGGCGAAATAGCGGGCATAGAAAGTCTTATCTTTGAATCAGACTCAGGCGGACCCGGATCGGGCTCAGCCATTACCATAGAATTAACCCACCGTGATGTTGCTGTTTTAGAGCAGGCAAGCATTGATTTAGCAAACGCATTAGGTGCGTATCCTATGGCAAAAGATATTGCTAATAGCATGAGCCTGGGCAAACAGCAATTAGACTTTACTTTGCTCGAAGATGGAGAAAGCCTCGGATTAACACCACTTTCAGTTGCCAGACAAGTACGTAACGCTTTTTATGGTGCTGAAGTATTACGCCAGCAACGCGGGCGCAATGAAATAAAAGTTATGCTACGCCTGCCTGAAAATGAACGGGTATCAATCCAGAGCATGTATGACTTTTTAGTCTGGACTGACAAAGGGGTTGCTATACCTTTAAATGAAATTGTCCAGATACAAAAAGGACATGCTTTTACCGAAATTAAACGACGTAACGGCCGACGTAATGTGCAAGTCACGGCAAATGTATCCCCCAGAAGCCAATCGGTAGAAATTATTAATGACTTAAAAGCCAACGTATTGCCTGCACTCACAGAGCAATACCCGGGATTACAATATAGTTTTCAAGGTCGGCAAGCAGATATGGCGGATAGCATCGGTAGTTTAAAATTAAGCTTTATATTTTCCGTGCTCGCCATCTATGCCCTGCTGGCAATTCCTTTCAAGAGCTATATCTTGCCTATAATCGTGATTACCAGCATTCCTTTTGGTATCATTGGCGCAATATACGGCCATATCATTATGGGCTATAACTTGAGTATAATAAGCCTGCTCGGAATCGTTGCCCTGTCAGGCATCGTGGTAAATGATTCATTAGTATTAATCAGCCAGGCCGTACATCTTGAACACGAAACCGACCTTACGCCTCAAGAGATAATTAAAACCGCGGGCATTCAGCGTTTTCGACCCATTATATTAACCACTCTGACTACCTTTTTTGGTTTAGCGCCAATGATATTAGAAACATCGCGCCAGGCACGCATGCTAATCCCAATGGCTGTCTCTATCGGTTTTGGAATTTTATTTGCAACTTTGATTACTTTAATACTTATTCCTTCCTTATACTTAGTGGTCAATGACTGCAAACGCTACTGGAAATCATTATTTGCCCAAATTAATGCCCTTTAACCTAGAAACCGCAGTTGACCGCTATAAAACATTATAAGTGACTGAATATAAAATATAATGATCATAAATGCTTGCCACCTGTTGGGTGACTATACCCCGCTTCACAATTTTATGGATAAATCTAAGCACGAAATACTGCGTTACAGCTCTTGCCAAGGGCTACGGCCATTGCCTGCGAGCAGTGCCTTATCTTTCACACGCAGATTTTCCACAAAATCCGTACTCAACTGAGGTTTCCAGGTTTAACCAGGCCTGCTTCAAATCCAATATCAGCCTTTACGCCCCACTTAATTCCAAGCATAATGCATAACAATTTACTACCTACTATTAACAAGGAAACAACAAATGAGTGACTCAAAACACTGCCGCCTACTAATTCTAGGATCTGGCCCTGCCGGCTACACGGCAGCCGTTTATGCAGCAAGAGCAAATCTTAAGCCGGTAATGGTAACAGGTCTGCAACAAGGCGGACAATTAACCACCACCACTGACGTAGACAACTGGCCCGGTGATGATGAAGGTGTGCAAGGCCCGGAGCTTATGGAAAGAATGCGTAAGCATGCTGAACGCTTTGATACAGAAATTATTTTTGACCATATCCATACCGCTGAATTATCCCAGCGTCCTTTGAAATTAACCGGTGATGCAGGTAGTTATACTTGCGATGCTTTAATTATCGCAACCGGTGCATCTGCGATGTACCTGGGATTGGATTCAGAAACAGCCTATGCAGGCAAAGGCGTTTCAGCCTGCGCCACTTGCGATGGATTCTTTTACAGAAACAAGCCTGTTGCCGTTATTGGCGGTGGAAATACCGCCGTAGAAGAAGCCTTATACCTAGCCAATATTGCCTCTAAAGTGACGGTTATCCATCGCCGCGACAAATTCCGTTCAGAAAAAATTCTTTCCGACAAACTGATAGAAAAAGCAAAAACAGGCAATGTCGAGATCGAATGGAACCACACCCTGGAAGAAGTTCTGGGCGATGATATGGGCGTAACCGGTATGCGCATCAAAAGTACACTAGATGGCAGTAGCAAAGATGTCGATTTACACGGCGTATTTATCGCCATCGGCCACCGTCCGAATACCGAGATATTCAAAGGCCAGCTGGATATGGATGATCATGGCTATATCCGCGTAAAAAGCGGCATAGAAGGTAACGCCACAGCAACCAGCATACCCGGAATATTTGCCGCAGGTGATGTCATGGATTCGGTGTATAAACAAGCCGTTACTTCTGCCGGTGCAGGCTGTATGTCAGCACTGGATGTAGAAAAGTACCTGGATGATTTAGACGCTTAAATTGTGATATTGGCTCGCATTTTGATAGACCGCGCTCCGCGACTGCCATTAAGTTAAGAATGTTGACATAGGTTGTGCTGACGATAGGAAGCGCATCAAGCCTCAAAAGATGCGCTTCGTGCCTCAGCACATCCTATAAAAACTTGTGTCTTAACTTAATGACCTCGTGGGAAGGCTCAGCGTTCCATGACGCCGAGCGTTAGAACAAGTTAAAGTGTGAATAAAATTTTAAGCAAGCACCTATAAATGCCTCAATCAGCAATAAATTCAGCGCCATATTGAATATCAATAACTGTATAACGGGTCTCCTGAAACTCATTACGAATAAGCACGTGATCATCAAAAGTTTTTTTTAACAAGGCTTGTGCTAATGGGGAGTCGAGACTGATATAACGCTTATCCATTTCAAACTCATCGGCACCGACTATGCGATATAGTACCTCTTCCTCCTTATCATTTTCCAGCAGCACCCAGGCAGAAAAAAAGATTCGCTCCTGATCGGCTGGCATAGCGGAAATAATATTCAAAGAGGACATACGTTTTTGTAAAAAATGAATACGCCCATCGATACCTCGCAGCTCTTTTTTACGGTAGATATACTCAGCATTTTCAGATCGATCGCCTTCGGCTGCTGCAGCTGATAAGGCAGAAACAACGCCTTTACGCTTCAACCATAAATCTTTTAATTCATGCTCTAAACGCTGGTAGCCAGCGGGTGTAATATATGGCGATGATTTAGGTCGGGGGGCTTTCCAGCGGGACATATAGGAGATTAAATAGCTTAGAAATGTGTATCAAACAAATTGAGAGAAAGTAACTAGCCCCGTAACTAGGTAACTAGAAGGTAACTTGGGTTAGGTCACGAATTGTGAATTTTCGTACTTGATCACTATAACACCTACAGTGCCAGGATGTAATTTAAAATGATCCGCAATTTTTCTTTGACTATATGCTCTTAATATAGGCCGTAACAATCGCTGTATTCTGTCCATACTCTGCTTTTCTATTTGTGACAGAGTCTTTGCCATTGAACGTTTGTTACTTCTTGGGAATACTCCAATCATATTCGTTCTTCTTCTCGATTCTATTTTACATTTTAGACACAAAGTTTTCATCACAGATGAATTTTTGCCCATAACAAGTTTAGGACTCTTCAATCTAGAAACCGCAGTTGACCGCTATAAAACATTACCTGATTACGTACAACTCACAACCATATTAAAAAAATTTTAAATATCAGTATGTTAATAGTCTCGTCATTCCCGAAGTCTACCCAGTCAAGCGTGGGCACAAGCTTTATCGGAAATCTTTGCTTACCCCACTAGATTCCTGCTAAAAGCGTGCAGGAATGACAAATATAGCTGAGAGTTATGGGTAATCAGGAAACATTATAAGTGACTGAATATAAAATATAATAATCGTAAGTGCTTGCCACCAGTTGAGTGACTATGCTCCACTTCACGGTCTTGTGGATAAATCGAGGTGGGGGCATTTAGTATTTAGCTGCATTGTAAAAACATGAATACATTTATTTATTGACTTTCAATAAATAAAGATGTAGTTTTAATTTCGATTGGGAGATTACATTTTGGCGTAGTTGCATATATTGCCCAATATGATGGACGTTATCGGTAAAGGCTTGTTTTGATTGTAGCACGCGCTGTCTACCTAATCATCGCCAATGTATTTTAAGGCGAATTGCGATTATTGGAAAAGAATCTACCTGCTTGCAGTATATTTTATTCAAGACGCGATAGTAGGCGTAAGTAAACTATACAACAGAAGTAGTAGAATGTAAGCAAGGAGGTATATTCCTTAACAGCGACCGCTCAAACTTGTCATAGCGGACTAACACCGCACTGCTAGTGCGGATGGTTTCGCAAATTAATGGGGAATATTATGTTTATTAATACAAAACTGGGCGCATTTTTATTTTTTTGCGTCTACATCATCAGCATGCCGCTACTCTCGGAAACAATAAATTCGAAGAATGGGAACTTTTGGAAGGAAATCGCGAACAATAGAGCTCTCCCGCCGGGTGATTGCCCACCGGGCTTCAGGCCAGCAACACAACCATTAAATCCGGCACTTGGATGCCTACCAAACAATTTCTATATTGAGCCAGACCCTAATGGTAGGTTACCTGATATACCCGATGGAGACTGCCCAGAAGGTTGGCTGCCGGTAACTCCTCCGCTCAATCCGATACTTATTTGTCTACCGGGTGAGCTTGCACCACCGACAACCCCAGAAGGGCTTCAGGACGGAGATCGTTGGTGGTGGCCTAACCGTCGTCACTCCATGTGTCCAAATGCCTGGGTTCCCGTTACCAAACGAGACAATCAAGAGGCTCTTATCTGTTTGCCTAAGAGAATCGCCGATTCATTGCCTGCCAAAGGACCGGAGGGAGGATGCCCTCCTGGATGGGATCCAGTTACGCCACCGCTGAATCCGGTTTTGGGCTGCCTTCCTAATACAGTAGTCATGCCGCAGGATCCTGATTTTTAGGTAATATACAAGAAACAACGCCGAGCGTTTTTCATAATCGCTCGGCGTTCAGTCAATTTGATCTAAGAAATTTTATCCTGGAAGTAAGTAACTGGAAGGCAAAGTAAACTTAGAAACGTGCATGAAATAACTTAAACAAGTTAAAAATCTGTAGCGCCCATCAAGCTACCCCAGATAGACTGATGGCTGTACTATATAAAGATGGGCACGAAAAAAATCTTTGCCCATCCTACAAGTTGCTCATATTATTTCGTGCATATTCCTTAAATTATTTAGTTACTAAACTTAGAAACGTGCATAAAATAACTTAAACAAATTAAAAATCTGTAGGATGGGCAAAGCAATAGCGTGCCCCTCAAGCTACTTGTTCAATGCTTACCTATTAGCTGTGTTGAGTCCGTCAAAATAATCGTAAGTTGTCAGATCAAATTAAAATTAATTTGTTAATTAGTCTGATTAAGCTTGAACAAATATATTTACAATAATTTAAAGGAGATGCATTGACCATTAACGTTCACTACAGCATTTGCAATTAGCTACATCAACCCACCTAAGCTTTTTGTGATATATAAAACTTATTTTTTTTTCTTACCAAACAGTTTTTTAAATGTACCGGGCATTTTAAAATTAGATGACCCATAGTCGGGATCAACATGAACTTCTTCTACCTCAGGCGCTTTAAAATCGTCAGCAATAAAAGTTTCAATTTGTTGTTGTTCTGCCTCAGGCACTTTAAAGGCTTCAGCAGTAAATACTTCAATCTTTTGCTCTGGCTCTGGAGCTCTATGATCTTCGGCAATATTTACTTTAGTCTTTTGCTCCGGTTCAGTTTTAGCACCTGACTTTTTAGCTTTTCCCAGTAGGCTCTTAAATTTTCCAGATACACTTGCTGATGCTGCTTGAGTTGTATTTGCGTCAGGCGCCTTTAAAGAGTTTGCCGCCAATGCCTCACTGATGTTCTCTGGTTTAGTTTTGGTATCTGACTTTTTAACTTTGCCCAGTAAACTTTTAAATTTTCCTGTCACATTAGAGCTTGTTTTAGCATCAGCCGACTGATTAATTTCAGCTTGCTGAGTCACATTTTCTTTAACTGTACTAAAAGTAGGCTCAGCTATATTCAACAAGTCTTGTATCATAGGATCCTGTTGGCTTACAGGCTCTATTTCTGCTTCAGCCAGCGGCTTAGTTAAATGAGCAACATCCTGCTCATTCTTTTCTTTTTGCTCAATCAAATCTTCTGGTTCAGTAGCTGGCTCTGGTTCAAAATTTTTGGAGTTCAGTTGATCAATGGCGCTAAATTCAACAATCTGTTGCTGAGCAATATTTTCTGGCTTTTGATCTTCCTGCGGAACACTTTGTTCTGGTGCAGGTTGAGATTGCGATTCCACGTCAAGCGCTGCTGAACGATTTTGCACAGTCTCAATGAGCTGAGTGAAATCCAGTTGATGTTTTTCCAGAGTATTGCTTAACTGTTGCTGAACTTCTTTTTGCTGCTCCTGCAGGACATGCTTTTGCACTTCTATTGCCTGCTCTAACTGAGCAAACTGTTTAATTTGCTTATCCAATGAATTTTGCAGATTACTAATTAAGGTATCTTTTTCATTCGCTTTAGCATTCTCTTGTTGCGCTACACTCAAACGGTCACTTAATTGCTGAATAATATTATCTTGTTGTTGCCAGATAAATTCATCTTTCATGTCCTTATCTGAATCAACAAGTTGCTCACTTAAATCAAATTTTCCGGCTATGAATTTAAGATTTTCGACTATTTTATGATTGCGCTGCGCGAGTTTATCCTGAATTTCTGCGATTAAATGCTGATCTTTTTCCATTTGTTCAGCATCAGTCGCCTGCTTTTCTTTCTGTTGCTGTAATTGTTGCTCTGCGGCTGTTACTTTACCTTGTAATTCAAGATTCAATTTTTCCGCAGCTTTTTGTTTCTTATTTAAAAATAGAATTTTAAAATTGTATATTAAGGCTACAAATAACCAGACGACTAAAACTAATACTCCGACAAATACTGGATTATCTAAAGTAAGCGAATACCAGTCAGCAAGAAGTTGTTCTATTTCAGGTAAGTTTGTTGGCATAAGCTTAATTTCTCAAGTAATGGATATTCGCTTTGATCTAAGAATATCAGTGTTCAAAAATTGTAGAAAACGCGGACTATCAACGTTCTACACTCATCTCATTGTTGGTTTCATTATACTATCAATCCAGGTCTCAATTGCCAATAGAAAGTTGATTATTCTGCATACGAAAACCGGGCCCCTCTGTAGGTTATTTTTACAATAGTAAATATTATCCCACATATCGATCTGTTAAAGTTTCTCACCTCACCAATCCTCTGACTAATTTCCCACGGGTGCAACATACGCATCTGCAAGCAATTCCTCAACATTACTCCCGGTGAGCGACTGTAAAAATGCCAGTAAATCACTTTTTTCAGTGTCACTTAAATGCAACGGCTTGATAACCGGGTCGAGTATTTCATTACTCACTCCCCCCTGATTATAGAACTGAATAACTTCACTCAATGTGCTTAATGATCCATTATGCATATAAGGTGCAGTTAATGCGATATTTCGTAGACCAGGCGTTTTGTATTTCCACCTGTCCTGCGGGTCTAGCGTAATTTCGTATCGACCAATATCACTCGCTTTTACGGCTGCTACAGCACTTATATCCTGCTGGTCAACTTCGATAAAAACACCTGGTGCAACTTGTATCTTTTGTTTTTCAGGTGTTTTTTGCATGGATTCCCGATAACCTATACCTGTATTATGAGTCTGATTATCAGTAAATAGCGCAAAGTTTTTCTCAATAAGATGGCATCCACTGCAAGCACCCTTCCCTTTAAATAAGGCAAAACCGCGTTTAACAGAATCATTAACTGCATCAGCCTGTTTACCAAAATACCAACGGTCAAAAGGCGAATCGGCCGAATTCAAGCTGCGCTGATAACTGGCAAGCGCCTGACCTACCGTAAGCATATTGGCTGTCGTGTTAAAACTCTGTTCAAATAAACCTTGATAATCGCTTAATGCTTTTATTTTATCAATCACATAGCCTATTGACGGATTCCCCATTTCGTTATCTGCCAGTAATGGCCCCCATACTTGTTGTTCCAGAGTATTTTCCCGACCATCATGAAACAACAGCGTCGCGTACGCAACATTATAAATAGTCGGACTATTGCGGCGCACGCTGCGACCTTCTATCCCGACTGCTGTCGCCATTTCATTGCTACTAAAACCCTGCTCCGGTATATGGCATATAGCACAGGAAATAGTATTGTTCAGTGACAAACGGCGATCGTAAAAGAGCTTTCTCCCCAAAGCTATTTTTGCTGCACTAACAGGGTTATCGGCCGGAATGGAAACAGCGGGTAAGCCTAGAGGAGGATTATTAATATTTTTGAGCAAATCAGCCTGCTGCCCCTGACGATCTGTCAAAGCGATAGATTGAGTTTGATAATTCTTTGCGGAATAGTTTTGCCTGGTATCACTTGTTTGCAAGCGTGTATTGGAGTCGCCAGTGACATTTGATTTGTGCATACTGGCTTCATCAAGCAGGGTCTTGACATCATTAATCAAAGTATCCGCATGTAAAAAGGCAACACTATATATATTGCGTATTTGTTTATCCTTATCAATCAGATATACACGCAATATATGCGAAAATGTGCCGGTAAATTGTCCCTGCTGATCATAAATTTTCTGTATCGCTTGCCGATATTCGTCCAGAATAGGCTGTAACTGTTGCTCTGACTGAGTAGTTAAAAATTGCCAATCCACCTTATCATTAGTAAAACTCGCCGCATATTGGCTCATCGCTTCGGGTGTATCGTGCTGTGGATTAAAACTTAAAGTCAATAAACGTAATTTTCCCGCTAACTCTGGCTCCTTGAGTAAACGTCGATTGATCTTGTGAAACACCTGTGTGGCTAATGGGCAGCCATTAACATCACTACAGGTAGAATAAATAAAGCTCAGTAATGTAATTTTATCGCCCATTAACTCATGCAAATGGCGTACTTGATGATTTGTGGTTAAAACTTCGCCATCACCCGCCATATCAATAACCGGCAAATTATAGCTCCCCGTCTGGGGAATTTTAAACGCCAAAGGGCGATACCCAGGTGCCAGTCTTTGAGAGTCTATGGTATCGGCCAACAGATTTTGACTGGATAACAAGCCTATAAAAATCGTAGTAATCAATATCTTCATCATGATAATCTTCAATGGATACAGCTTTATTCCGTCTGGAAACATGTTTGAAATATACCTTTTAATTCCAGCCAGGAAACGAGATTTTGATTCGATAAAACTCGATCAGACTAAAAACGTTTTATTGCTTATATCAAGCTTATAAAATGTACATTTCTGCATGACTAGTGAATGACCGGGAAGTAGCTTTATAGCCTCTTTTCGATATCTATAGACTAAAAAGCCTACTCCCGGGAACCACTCTCCTTTAAGGATTTAAGCTGGTTAATAAATCCACAGTTTGTGCAACGGGTTTCGTAGCATACAGTGAATAAGCACCGAAACGCATCTGATGAGCACGTCCTAGTTTTTCTTTAACAAAGTCGATAGTAAATTGCTCGGTCAATTTTTTTCCATCCCAACTATATAACTTCAGATATTGCTCATTATCTACGCCTTTTTTATCCCAGTTCGCTAATAAAGAAGAGGTGTAATAGAGTCGTTTACCATCCCAGCTAGATGATACCATATTGACTTGCGAGCCGATTTTTTGTTCAAGAACCTGCTTGGGGTTAAACGGATCAGAAATATCAAAGCCACGAGTTTTGCCGTCCATAAAGGTATTTACCCACAGCATGTTATCATCACTTTGAATGGAAATATCCACAGGAAGTGGGATTTTACTAGGGTCTCCAATATCAGCGACTTCTTTCGCTTGCCACTCGCCTTGTTTATCTTCGTAAATCAACCAGATCTTTGAAGTCAATGCTGTCGTGGTAAAGCAATAATTGTGATTTGGATCCCAGGCACAACGGATTTCAAGTGGAGCACCCGGTACATCAAATATTTTTCTCGGCTGACGTGCATGTAAATCCCATTGCACTACCGTGCTACCAAATTGTTTCATGGCTTCTGGATCAGCCAGCATTTTACCGAAGTCCATCATATAATTATTCCAACCCGTAAACGACGAGCTAATCATCGCATTACGCCTGGGCAATACACGTACATCGTAGCCATAGCCATCAGCATATTTACCTGTTTTAACAGCTCCGCGCAAGTCGCTATCGGTCGGAGTCCAATGCGTAGTAATATACTTGCCGCTGTTGCTGTATTCCACCAATGCAGTACGTCCACCATGATCTTTATTATTAGAAAGCCCCGTAATTAACATTCTGCCAGGCAAGGCATAGGTAGTGTGAGGCCCTACAACTCCGCCACTTTTACTGACAAAATCGGTAATCACCTGATGTAATTTTGGTTTGGCAGGGTCTGTATGTACATCAAAAATAAAAATTTTATTAGTATCCAGTCCACCAGCCCAAAGATACTTACGATCATCAGTAAAACCTGAGTGGTGCGCCTCATTCCGCCCTCCCACAGAGAGACTATTAATAACTTTGCCGTATTTAGCTGATTTTGGATTCACATCAACTGTCACTAATTTATCCTGCTCATCCCCCACGCCTTGCATACCTAATGTCCAGACATAAACAAAGTCTTCCTGACCAACAATTTTAGCCATATAGGGAGACTGACAAGTTTCATCAGCATATGCAGGCGCTGCTGAGATAAACAGCGTAGCAGTAGTTAACACAAAGGCCTGCAAAACCTTAGGCCAGGTATAAGTAGCTTTACTATAATTATTCATCGTTATTCCTCATTGAGTATTTTTCTTAATTATTATTATATTATTCGTTATTGGTGATTATTCTCCTGTCGTGGGATCTATGATGGTTGTTATTTCAGCAATAGAATTTGCTGGAAACCCGCCTCGTTCGGCGTGTGTACGCACCGTTTCTGCATCCGGAGCAATATAGACAAAATAAGGTTATCAGCTGTAACGAAGCTTTCCAGCCATTCTATTTTTGGCTCCATATCCTGCAAAGCGCAGCAGGATTTGTGTGATATTAGCTGTAATTCATTCCCGGTTAATTGCCCTGCCCCTGGAATTTCGCGTTCAATTATATATTCAGGCATATTAGCCTCTTGTATGACCAGTCGTCTTAAACCAAGTGATCAGCAAGATCTACTGATCACTACAAAAAATTATCTTATTGACCTATCCGGCCAAAGAGATAAAGCAAATGGCTCACATTACTTTTTTAAAAAATAATCCGCCAATAATGTCTCAACAAATTGCTGCAAAGGATGCACTGATTGTTCAATTTTCATTCTCAGTAAAGCGCCCTGCCAATTATCAACGAGCAAATCAGCCATCATTTCTGCTTTAAGGTCTTCACGAACTGTGCCTTCCTGTTGCGCTCGCAATAATGCAGATTTTTGCAAATTTCTATAGCGTTCCAGGGCTAACTTTAATGAACGCCTGCAAATCTCACTGGTATCACCTAACTCACCCATTAAATTACCTAGTAAACAGCCGCCCTTGTATTCTGTTCGCTCAATCTCATTAATTAATTCAGCATAATAAGATGCTAATGCAGTCAATCCATCCAGCCCAGGATTCTGCAAATGAGCGTCTAAACGCTGTATATAGGGCTCAATATAATGGCTTATGACTTCTGCCGCGAAGATCTCTTTACTCGCAAAATAATTATAAAAAGAACCTTTCGGGATACCCACGACATCCAGAATATCTTTTATACCGGTACCGTGATAGCCCTGATTCATTAGCATTTGTACTCCCTGATCCAGTAACTTTTCACGTTTGATTTGTTTTTTTGCGATTATTGTCATGGTTTAATTATGCGACCGGTCGTCTTAAGATGCAAATTTTATTTATATAGAGGACTCAAAGCTTAAACTAAAGAGTATTATTCTAATTATGGCATATTTTATGTATGATTAACCGCATCAAGATTAAGTGAACAACGACTCACTCTATGAAATTTACCGGTCAGGCCAAAGAAAAAGCTAATCTATTACTTGCTGCTATCAAGCTATTTGATTGGTTAATGATTGTTGGCTCTGGTGTCGCAAGTTTTTATATATTAGAACCCATTAAACACTTTCCCGCTTATCAGGGATTAATGCCTGAAAATTATTTAACGGCATTAGTGCTCGGCTTCTTATTTAGCGCCTGGTTGTTTCCTATCTTTAATGTTTATAAAAGCTGGCGTGGCTCTGGAATTGCTGAAGAGATATTAACACTACTGTTCAGCTGGACCTGCGCTATCCTGGGATTAATGGCATTTATATTCTTTACCAAAACAGCGACTGAGTTTTCCAGACACTGGTTTTTGCTGTGGTTTGGCAGCGCATATCTAGGCCTGATTTTTTCCAGAATTACTTTGAGGGCACTATTACACACCCTACGCAATAAAGGCTTCAATCAAAGACATATAGTATTGGTTGGCACTGGCGCATTAAACCAGCAAATCACCAAAAAGCTTGAATCATCCAGCTGGATGGGATTAAAAGTTGCAGGATATTTTTACGCTAATGATGACGACCAAAATATAGCATATCTGGGCGATTTCAATACAGTTGCCCAGTATGTAGAGCAACATGATGTCGATCAAGTATGGATTACCCTGCCCCTGACCGAAATGGATAAAATTGAAGCTCTCAGCAGGCAGCTACATTCGGTAGCAGTCGATGTGATGTTAATCCCTGATATAGCCAGTCTGCGTCTGATGAATTACTCGGTTACTCACCTGGATGGCCTGGCGATGATCAATATATCAGTTTCACCTATGTCTAACAGCAACATAGTGCTCAAATGGCTGGAAGACAAAATCCTGGCCAGTCTGATACTGATATTAATCAGCCCGATAATGCTGGCCATTGCGATAGTGATTAAGCTAAGTTCACCAGGTCCGGTGTTTTACACACAGGAACGTATTAGCTGGAATGGTCAAAGTTTTAATATGCTAAAATTCCGTTCCATGCCCATGGATAGCGATAAACATATGAACGGCCCTGTTTGGGGCAATGCAGCAAAAAAAACAACGACCCGAGTCGGTCAATTTTTTCGTAGTACCAGTCTTGACGAACTACCTCAGTTTATTAATGTTTTAAAAGGGGATATGTCGATAGTCGGCCCACGTCCCGAACGCACTGTCTTCGTAGAACAATTTAAACACGAAATTGATGGTTATATGCAAAAACATTTGGTGCAGGCAGGCATTACCGGCTGGGCACAAGTTAATGGTTGGCGTGGTGATACCTGCCTGAAAACACGTATTGATTATGATTTATTCTATATAGAAAACTGGTCACTATGGTTTGATTTAAAGATTATTTTTATGACTTTATTTAAAGGCTTTAGTCATGAGGAAACAATCTAATTATACAGGCCAGAGACTGTGGTTTAATTAATCAAAGCAATAGGATTAATTATACGAATTCAGGTGTCTTAAATTACCTGACAATCAGCATATATAACTTAGGAACGAGCATGAAATAACTTAAACAAGTTAAAAATCTGTAGGATGGGCAAAGCAATAGCGTGCCCATCAAGCTACCCCAGATAGACTGATGGCTGTACTATGTAAAGATGGGCACGAAAAAGACCTTTGCCCATCCTACAAGTTGCTCATATTATTTCGTGCACGTTCCTTAGTGAAATATTATGTATTTTAATTTCAGATAACACCCTTCGCCCATGAGGATACAGTGCATTGAATGCAATAAGATTCCAAACTCGAGATTAAAATAACTCGCAGGCTGATGTACGATGAACACCCCAAAAGACAGACTTTACATATATGGCAAATCAAGAACACTTCCAATTTACAATAGAAGCAGGAAAAACTGAACGTCATTACTGGAAGGACATATGGCGCTATCGTGAGCTATTCTATATCCTGGCATGGCGTGATATAGCCGTACGCTACAAACAAACTATCATCGGCGTATTATGGGCAGTCATACGGCCACTATTAACCATGATAATTTTCGTTGTCGTGTTTGGAAAAATAGCGAAGCTACCCAGCGAAGGAGTGCCCTACCCTATCTTTGTTTTTGCTGCCATGTTGCCCTGGACTTTTTTTGCCACCGCCTTCGCTGATGCCAGTATCAGCCTGATTGGAAATGCTAACCTGATTTCCAAAGTCTATTTCCCCAGATTGATTATTCCAGCGGCATCGGTGATCGTCGCAGCGGTTGATTTTATGATTTCCTTTAGCATATTAGTCGCACTAATGGTTTGGTATAGCTACTGGCCGGACTGGCAAATAGTATCCTTACCTTTATTTCTACTACTAGGTTTTTTTGCTGCGTTAGGAACAGGCTTATTTGTTGCATCACTCAATGTGAAATACCGGGACTTCAGATTTGTCATTCCTTTTATTGTACAACTGGGATTATATATCTCTCCAGTCGGTTTTAGCTCAACCATCGTGCCCGAACAATACCGTCTATTTTATTATCTCAACCCAATGGTTGGGATCATAGATGGCTTTCGTTGGGTGATTAGCGGTGGCAAAACCGCATTAAATACAACTGAAATAGGCATCTCAATCGGTATCGTAATCATCCTGTGTCTAGTGGGTGTGATTCACTTTAGGAAAACCGAAAAAACTTTTGCGGACGTGATCTAAATGAATGATTTATTAGCCCAAATAAAGCAAGGAGAAGGGGCAAAAACAGAATTTACAACCTCATTTCAAAAAGAACTCCACTGGAGTAAATAAAATGCGCATAACAGAACAACAAAAACAAAAAATCAAGCAGGTTGTAGCAGCATTAGTTAGTGGTGACGCTCAGGTTATCTTGTTTGGCTCCAGAGTGGATGATACAAAAAAAGGCGGAGATATTGATTTGCTGATAATGCTCTCAGAACGAGTAGAGCATCCCGCTCAATTGGCAGCTAAAATAAGTGCGCAACTGATAAGGCCGTTTTACGGTAGAAAGGTTGATGTTTTATTATCAGCACCAAATTTACAGACCCTACCTATCCATGCCATTGCACAGCAAAAAGGAATTACGCTATGAGGCAGTTTATCGACCATCAAGATAAACGTGAAAGACTTCGTTTTTTATGTCGAGTCGTAAAAAAAGAAATTCAACATCTACAATATTCTGCGGGAAAAGTCTTTAAAGAAGATTTTACCGAAGAACGTGCAAGTCAAATAGCCAATGATGAAGAGTTTGCCGAACAGATTGAAGCATTCACAAGTCGCTTTTGTCGGTTACAAGACACTATTGGCGATAAACTTCTACCTGCATGGCTAGAAATGCTCGGCGAAAAAAACAGTGTCACTATTGATAACCTGGATAAAGCCGAAAGAATTGGTGTCTTGCCATCCGTGGAACAGTGGCTGGAATTGCGACAATTAAGAAACCAAATGATCCACGAGTATATCGAAGACCTGGCCATACTAGCGGATGCCTTGCAAACAGCTTATCAACATCTTGGATTTATAGTGGATGTTGCAGAGTCGATAATCACGGATCTAGTAAGTAGGTCCATGATTGAGAAGCTTTGATACCAGCTCGTAAGATATGATGAAGTAACGCCGCACCAATCGCGAATAATGTGCATTAATTTATCCAGCTCACCCTATGGATCTAAATATTAGGCTATGTCACCGTAAAGTATGGAATTTCATATAACAAGAGCGTATAAGTAAATAAAGCCCATGTAAATTAAGGAGATAGTTATGAAAGCCCCAGAGTTTTTAGAGTTCATTTCCGAAATAAATCAACTTGACCACCATCAACGCACTGTTCTAACGAAAGCACTGGATCAACTAGAGGACGAACCTAAGGTTTTTGATTTAATTGAAACAATATTTGATAGCAAAGGTAAATGCCCTCATTGCTCCCATACCGAAAGCCACAGGCATGGAATAAAAGATGGCCTTCAGCGCTACCGCTGTAAAGCCTGCAAAAAGACATTTAATGCTTTGACAGGAACGCCTCTTGCTCATCTACGCCTCAAGTCAAAGTGGCTTGATTACTTAGGAGCTATCGCAGAATCATTGACTGTCCGGCAGGCAGCTAAAGAAATTAATGTGCATCGAAATACAACCTTTCGATGGCGGCACCGTTTTTTAAGCTGGATTCAGCAGGATCGTCCCAGTGCTCTTCATGGCATTACAGAAGCTGATGAAACCTACTTACTTGAGTCACATAAAGGAGAACGCCATCTCAATCGTCAACCAAGGAAACGAGGGGGCTGTGCGACTAAGCGAGGGATTTCTGATGAGCAAATTTGCATTTTAATTGCTCGTGATCGCTCAAAACAAACCGTAGATTTTGTGACAGGTAATGGCCCAACAAGCAAAATTGTTCTTGATACGCATTTAAAGCCAATACTAGACCAGGATGCCCTCCTTGTGAGTGATGGCAATCCAACTTATGGTGCATTTTGTAAAGCTGAAAAAGTATCTCATGAAATCGTTAACATGAGTCAAGGGCAGCGGGTGACTAAAGGGGCCTATCATATACAAAATGTCAATGCATACCACCACCGTTTTAAATCATGGCTAGACCGCTTTCATGGTGTAGCCACCAAGTATTTACCTAATTATTTGGCTTGGTGCAGAATTATGGATCGGAACCACAATCTAACCCCTGAGCAATTGTTACATTCTGCTCTGGGTGATTTTCAATACTTAACGGTGACATAGCCAAATATTAATGTACCCATGCATGAGGATAATTGATAATATCTGGTGTAACAAAGGCTTTGATATACCAAGGCAAGGCATAGTGAATTGAAAAAATGACAGTAGCCATAAAAGTAGAAAACCTCAGTAAAAATATATTATCCGCCATGAGAAACAAACAGGGAGCGCTGAAACCTTTAGCGATAACTTAATACAAGGCAACAGAAAGTTATTTAATTAACGGGGTGGACAGTTAACTCCACCTACCACAACCTGTAGTAATTACCACCACGCATCTCCGCTCGTAAGGTCAGTTTCAGTGACCGGATGGTTAGATACGGCCTGCTCGATACAACATGTTGACACTGGTGGAGCTAATCGTCCACCCCACTTAAATTATAAACATAAAAAATACTCTTCCATCTCCATATCGAATGTAAAAGAGATTACCCATTATTTTTAAATGAAAAATAAAACTGAAAACATAAAAATATATTCAGCGCGTCAAAAAGGGAATAATAAAAAAATATGGCTAGAAATGATACAAGAGCTATTGGACAGCAGAGAATTAATCTGGCGACTAGTTATTAGAGACTACTCTGTGCGCTATCGTCAATCTATACTCGGTTATGTATGGGCTGTCTTACCACAACTTGTTACAGTAGCAATCTTTACTTTTTTAGCAAAACATCGTGTCTTTGATATGGGGGCAACTGCCATGCCCTATGTGATTCACGCATTATGGAGTGTCTCTGTCTGGCAATTATTTTCAGGGTGCCTAATTGGCTGTACTAATAGCCTTGTCAATGCAGGATCTCTAGTGACTAAAATTAATTTTCCTAAGGAAGCATTGGTATTTTCTTCCATTGGACAGGCCGTATT
Organism: Methyloprofundus sedimenti; assembly: GCF_002072955.1. Lineage (NCBI taxonomy): Bacteria > Pseudomonadati > Pseudomonadota > Gammaproteobacteria > Methylococcales > Methylococcaceae > Methyloprofundus > Methyloprofundus sedimenti. Next base: position 445,569 of record NZ_LPUF01000003.1, read on the forward strand.
AGATTTTATTATTCGGTTGCTACCAGTAACTATCGTCTTTATATGGTATGGCTTCATTCCCTCATGGCATAGCTTTCTTATTCCTTTTATCTTAATTAGCATTATACTTTTGGCTTTAGGCATAGGCTTTATCATGGCGATTATTAATCTGGTTTTACGCGATATGGGAAATATGATTAGTATGGTATTAACCTTTGGCATGTTTTTAGCGCCTATCTTATACCCACCACCAGTTACAGAACCTTTTAATATGGTTAACTATATCAATCCTTTTAGTCCATTATTAATTGCCACACAAAATTTGCTAGCAGGGCAAGAACTGATGCAACCGGAATTGTTAGCAGTGATGTTTGCAGTAAGTAACTGTGTTTTTCTTTTTGGTTGGCGAATGTTTCATATCACCATGCCTAGAATTGCAGAGAGAGCTTAAGCGATGAGTGATGAAGTTCTTATTAAAGTCGAGAATGTAAGTAAAAAATTTTGCAAGTCATTAAAACAGTCTATGCTTTACGGTATAGAAGATATTACCAGAGATACGTTAAATTTAAAAACTACCTCTGAGATTTTAAGGAAAGACGAGTTTTGGGCGGTTGATGACGTTTCTTTTGAAGTAAAACGAGGTGAATGTCTAGGGATTATTGGGCGTAATGGAGCAGGAAAAAGTACTTTATTAAAAATGCTTAATGGCATTTTCATGCCCGACAAAGGAAAAATAACCATTAAAGGTAAAGTTGGCGCGCTAATTGAAGTAGGGGCAGGGTTTCATCCTATGCTGACAGGAAGAGAAAATATCTATGTCAATGGCTCTATTCTGGGAATGAGTAAACAGGAAATTGACAGTAAATTTGATGAGATTGTTGCATTTGCGGAGCTAGATGAATTTATTGATATGCCGGTTAAGCATTATTCTAGTGGGATGTATGTGCGATTGGGGTTTGCGATCGCAGTACAGAGTAAGCCTGATGTTCTAATTTTAGATGAAGTGCTGGCTGTTGGAGATGTAGCATTTCGTGCGAAATGTTATCAGCGTCTTTCTGATCTATTTAAAAATGCATCTGTTATTATGGTGAGTCATGATATGAGTCAAATAGGACAAGTAGCTTCAAAGGTCTTATTATTACAATCTGGAAAAAGCTCCACATATGATGATGTTTGTTTAGGAGTTTCTGAATATAACGTAGAAAATAATGTAAAAAAAATTAGTTCCAATGACAAAGCAGTAAGTCTAGGTAATAGTGCACAAGATGCAAGTATAGAAATTAATAAAGATCTTTATTATGGTGAATTTCTTGATGTAATCATAAACATTAATGCTGTTAATTCATCTCAGTATATTGATGCTAGAATAACTGTGTATGCAAATGATCAAACGACTGCATTTGATTGTCACACTCGTGCACATAACAGCTCAACTCAATTAATTCATGGTTCAAACCGTTTAAGGGCTAGAGTTGGTCCTGTTTTTTTAAAATCAGGAAACTATTCATTAAGTATTGCTATTCTCAATAGAGAAAATAACGAACACATTTATTGGGGTACGCATATTAAAACGATCACAGTGAATGGCTCCCCTCCTTATGGTAGTGCAATATATTTGCCAAAAATACAAATAAATAATGAGAAAATTGGTGAATAATTTTATTAGTTACTTAATGTGGATAAAAAATTATCGAACTACTCCGCCACCGAATATGAATAGACAAATTTATTCTGATTATGTTCTGGAAAAATTTAAGAAATATTCTCTAATTTTGCACTACAATGCCTAATAGATAATTTTATATTTTATACTGTGTTAGATATTAGGAGTGGCTCGGGTAAGCATATAAATATTTATAATAAAAACGTAACATCAATAGATTTTGGTTCGCCAATATATTATCAAATGAAAGGTAATACCCATGTAGAAATTATCAGTGATTACCTGGATTTTAAAAAATGAAAAAAAATGATTGCATGTGGGCTTCGCATGTTCTTGAGCACCAATTAAATTCAAACATTTTTCTTAAAAAAATTCACTCATATTTAAAGGAGGGGGAGCTTTGGCAATTACAGTATCTTCTCAAAACATGAAATAGTGTGCGGACATGTAAGTCTATAGAATGCTGGATTGTTAATATACAACTTTATTCTAGCTGGCTTTAGTTGTAAGAATGTTCATTTAAAATGCTATGGTTATAATATATCTGTTTAAAAAACAATTATATTACCTGTATTAAGTTATGATTCAGGCGATTTTAATGAACTTCGTGAATTTCTACCTCATAGCTTAAGTGAGGGATTTAATGGTGATATTAAAGAATTGAATTGGCCATGGAGCTGAACCTAATATGATAAAAATAACTAAAAACATAAAAAAAAATATCAGAAAATTATTAATACCCCACAATGATAAATTAATTAATTTTTTAATTTTTTTAGGAGTTCGGCCAATTGTATTTATAGATTCAGATATTGGTGAGTTAGATTGGCTTGATATACCGAGACAAGATATTTATTTTGAAGGGATAAAAAAAATAAGACCTATTATTTCATACAGAGTGCCACGTAATATACCAACTGACTCTGAAGGTAATGTGTTTACCCTAAACTCAACGGAAATGTTTATTTATCGTGATGTTAATTTATTTTCTGTCGTCGAGTATTCTGTTTATGTATCTTTAGAAATAGCGAAGCATGAATTTGATATAAACAATGATGTTCATTACAACGAGATTATTAAGTGGCTAAGATTAGCAAGGATGATAGTTGATAATATTTTGGATTTTTTAAAAAAAACAAAACCTAGCTCAGTTGTCATAATGCAAGGTTATTTTATTGAAACAGCAATTGTAAGACAACTTTCTGATATTTTTTACTTTCAAGTTTTTACTTTAGAAAATACATTTAATTATGAACGTATTATTTGTGAACCACTATCTGAAATTTCAGTTAATAAGACAAGTATAATGTCATGGTTTTATAAATTATCATTCAAAAATATTAATAAATCACATATTACAGCAGAGAGCTGGGTTTCTAATATTACAAAAAAAAAACACATAACACATCAATCACCAACAGAAAAATATCAGTGGCTGGCAGGTAAAAAACGACTCCTTTTTTTAGGGCAATGTTTTACTGACTCTTCTTTGTTGTTTGGATGGGATAGAAATTATTCTACCGTTGAAATATTTAGCTCTCTCAAACAATATGCAATGTCTAAAGATTGCCATTTATTTATAAAATTTCATCCAAAAGAATTTAATGGTTTAAATCCTTTACTAAAGTCGTATGACCAACTGACATACAAAAAAATATGTGAATCTGGTATTGCATTATCTGATTGTGATAATGTAACACTTGACTATATTAATCAATATTCAACAACTCAGTTAATCCAGGGGGCAGATGTGGTTATAACGATTAACTCTCAGGCGGGCCTTGAGGCTTTAGCACTTGGTAAAGAAGTTGTCCTTTTAAACCAAGCTTTCTATGACCAGTTGGGTTGCACTTGGAATATTCCTCATCTTAGTGTTATTGACTCATGTCTGGATGCTATTTTATATTCAGGGGTATCTTTGTCGAATAAAAAAGTAGTAGATACTTTTTTTAACATCTATTTTTCAAATTATTGCATTAAGCGTCATGCACAAATCTTGGTTACCGCGTTGTTAGATAGACAATTACAGAGAAGATTTTTTTCTACTTATCCATAATTATTATTTGTTGTAATAGTATGATAATTTGTAGTTTAAATATCTGCATTATAGTTATCACTAGAAACTAAGAATGAGAACGTAAGTCGACATCAAGCATTAGATTTAGAAAAACTACTTAATATGAAAGCTACTAAAAAACACCGTATTATCCAGCATCTTGTAATGCCAAATAGCGCCTTTGGTGCTCCACAAGAAATGTATGTGCGAACTTCTAATGTCCGTGTTTTTTTTCATAATAAAAAGCTGTTGTTTGATAAGGGTAGCACTGCTACTTTTGATACTTTCTTCAATGGATTAACTATTGCTACCTGGAAGAAAAACTGTACATTTAACGATTTGCAACTGAGATTAAAAGGGGAGGGTCGGTTTATTTTGCGTTTCGGGGTACACCGTATCGGCCATGCACAAAAGTGGCTTGATGAGAGTGTTATTGAATTAAAGGATGGTCTCGAAAAAATTATTGATATATCTTTCTGGCAATCACTTGAAGAGGGTATGCTTTATTTTTATCTTGAGTCATTAGGAGAGAGTGAATTAACTGAGGGATGTTTTGTAACCTATACTCCTCCTAGGAATCAAGTAAAACTTGGTATAGTCATTACCCACTTCAACCGTAAGCAGTATGTTCTGCCAGCTATTAAACGTATCAGAGATGATTTATTAAATGATCCAAATTACAAAGATAAGATTAATTTGGTTGTAGTTGATAATTCAAAAAGTATTCTTCCTGAAGAGGCAGAAGGAACAACGTTAATTCCTAATAAAAATTTTGGTGGTTCTGGTGGATTTACTCGTGGATTACTGCATCTAAAAGATCAAGGTTCGTTCACTCATTGTTTGTTTATGGATGATGATGCTTCTTGTGAAGTAGAGTCGATCAGAAGATCCTATCACTTGCTTGAATTTAGTTCAGAACAGGGATTTGCAGTTTCTGGTTGTTTAATGAGAGATGTAAAGCCCTCCATTCTTCATGAGAAAGGTGTAGAATTTCGTAAGGGATATTGTTCTCCTTTTAAGTCCGAATTAAATTTAACAGATATTGACGATTTACTGTACGCAGATAGAGCTGATGTAAAAATAAATTTTGGCGCTTGGTGGTTTTTCGCATTTAAAATCTCTGATGTTAAGAATTTTGCTTTTCCCTTTTTTATACGAGGTGATGACGTTCAATTTTCTTTGCAAAACAACTTTAAAATCAAAACAATTAATGGCATTGGATGTTGGGCTGAAGATTTTTGGTATAAAGAATCTCCTTTAACAAAATATTTTGTTGTAAGGGCAAGTTTAGTGCTGATGATAGCATATGAAGATTTAAGTGTTTTGGATGTATTAAAAAATATATTTAGTTTTTTTATGTCCTCCGCCTTATCTTACAATTATTCATCAGCTAAAGGCGTGAGGCTTGCCCTAGATCATTTTATGATTGGTCCAAAATTTTGGTTAGATAATATGGATATGAGTGCTCCCCGAATACAAATATCCGAATTCTCAACATCCGAAAAGTTATTACCTATTAACTTATCAGATTTACTACTAGATTACCCAACACTAAAGAAAAGGCCTGATAGAGCCAATAACCAGAAATATATTGAAATTGAACATCCACTAGATGGATACCCAGGAAAAGAAGAACAGTTTTTCCGGAAGGCAATTAGAATTTTGACACTTAATGGTTTTTTACTACCATCTTTCCTGCTTAAAAAGAAAATGGTTTTTCAGCATAAGACCTACAGAGCATTTTATAAGGATATTTTCTTATACGAAAAAGTTCTATATGAGTATGTTCCAACTGGGTTAGGTTACATAGCTATTCATGATAAGAAAGAATTTTTTAGAGAATTATTTTCTTTGATGAATCAAATGTATACTTTTACATTACGCTTCAAAGCATTACGGAGTGAATACAAGCAAGCTATACCAGATATGACTAATGAAGGTTTTTGGCGAAAAATATATTTTGATCAAGAGTTATTATGATAAGGAGAGCCTATGCCTATCGAATGACCTAGTTAAGTGTTGCTGATAAAACAGGTACGAATATAAAGGCACAGCAGTTGAGAAGGATATTGTTTTTATCGCCCCTTATTTTCAAAGAAGAATGATGTGTAATATTACCGCAATCATAGTTACTTTCAATCGACTAGATAAACTAAAATTAACGATTGAAAAGTCATTATCTGAAGAATTTAATTGTATTATTATTATAAATAATAACTCTAACGATGGCTCGCAAGAGTATTTAAATACATTCGATAATAATAATCTTATCGTTAAACATTTAAATAATAATATTGGTGGTGCGGGTGGTTTTAATATTGGTTTTGAAGTCGCTTTAAAAAATACTCAATCTGATTGGATAGTTTGTTTTGATGATGATGCATATCCACAGTCAGGCGCGATTAAAAAGTTTAAGCAACTGGAATTAGATAATGAAACATGTGCGGTTGCTGCCGCTGTGTTTCTCCCAGACAATAGTATTAGTGTTATGAATCGCGTTAGAAATAACCCGTTCAAAAGCCTAAAAACATTACTTAGGGTACTAACAAAAAAAGAGTCACTATATATTAGTAATGAATTTTATAAGGGGTCTGATAATACGATTATAGATGCTTCGACATTTGTGGGGTTCTTTATCAGGACAGAGCTTATTCAAAAGATAGGTTTACCCAGAAAGGAATTATTTATTTGTGCCGATGATCTTATTTATACCCTCAATTTAACATCATTGGGTTATAAACTCCTATTTGTTCCGTCTGTGAAGTTTTTTCATGATTGTCATACTTTAATCAATAATATGGATGTATATCACCCTATGTGGAAAGTGTATTACACTTACCGCAATAGAATTGAGATGTACAGAGTGAGTTCAAGATGGCTTTATTTACCTGTCACGTTCTTACAAATAGTCCCATGGATAATGAAAATCAAATACTACGAAAACAAAAGACTTTTCTTAAAACTACTGACCCTGGCCATTAAAGATGCCTTAGTGCATGATTTTTCAAAAACTCATCCGGAAATACTCTCTATCGTAGATAAGTATGAATAACATTCTAATCTCTACACATAAAAACTATACATTTCCAAAAAGTGCTATCTATACCCCTATACAGGTAGGAAAGCTAAACAGTTCAGAATATTTCGATGCTACTGGGGATGATACGGGTACCAATATTTCCTCAAAAAATAATACTTTTTGTGAGTTAACGGCTTTGTATTGGGCATGGAAAAATGGCTTTTTTAAAGGGTGTGAATTTTGTGGTTTAGTACATTACCGGCGTTATTTTAAAGGCTCGGGTGAGACTCTGAATGGAAAGCAGATATTATCAGAAGGTGATATTTTAAAGTATCTTGAAGAGTATGATGTTCTAATGCCCAAAAAAAGGCATTATTATATAGAGACTGTAGCAAGTCATTATGCGCATGCTCACTATCAAAAAGATATGTTAATGACTCGAAGGATTATTGCACTGCAAGAGAGTGATTATTTAAACACTTTTGATGCGTTAATGTCTAAGCGGAGTCTCTATCTTTTTAATATGTTTGTGATGTCGCCAAAGCATTTTAATGCTTATATGGATTGGTTGTTCCCGCTTTTATTTACTGTTGAAGATAACATAGATATTCAAGGTTATGATAATCACCAAATAAGGGTTTTCGGTTATATTTCAGAACGGCTTTTCAATGTATGGATTTTAAAAAACAATTTACGTGTTAAAGAGTTAGCTATTCAAAACCTTGAGGGTGAGAATCTCCTGTTAAAAGCATGGGGACTGATTAAAAGAAAAATTGCCGGGAAGAAATTATAATTTTCATGGTAGCCTGGTAATCAATAAGAGAATCACCTTCTTCAGACCCAATTTTACATAGTTTTATGCTGAATTTTATAATCTACAGACAATACATCATCGTCTCCAGTTTTCTAGTCTTCAAATAGTACGCTTAAATATTACGCTCCTACTTCCAGATCCCGACGATATTGGTAAAGTCATCCGTCCAGGGCTTCATATCAAAATATAAACCGGGCTTTTGCCAGCGACCTAATCCATTTTTGTATAGAGGTTTTAGATCCTCCTCGTTTTTCGCCAGGACAAACCAGTCTGTTGCCACCACTAACGGAATTTCCTGTTTAGGCTTAAATTCCTGAATTAATGCTGCATAGTGCAATTGTTTTGCATGATCAGAAAGTACTTTTTTCAGCTCCAGATGTCGATTAGTTATATGGAAAGCCAATAGGCCATTGCTTGATATTTTACTGAAATAAAGCTGCAATGCTTCCTGAGTTAACAAATGTGTAGGGACTGAATCTGAACTAAAGGCATCGATCACTAATAAATCAAATTTTTCTGCAGGCTCTGATTCCAGGGATAATCGTGCATCACCTATCACCATGGCTGCTTTAGGAGTGCAGCGCTGCAGGTAGCTAAAATATTCTGGATTTTTGGCGATCTCGACCACAACAGGGTCAATTTCAAAAAATGTCCAGGCTTGCTGTGGCTTGGCATAACAGGCCAGGGCCCCTGCCCCCAAGCCAACTACGCCTACTTGCCATTTTTCATCAACGGCATCATAAGCTTTAAATAATTGTCCCATAGGACCAGGGCGACTGTAATAGGTCAATGGTTCTTGTACATGGCTTGCCAGGCGTTGTGCTCCATGTTTGGTCGTACCATGGAATAGCTCTTTGTATTTCTCAGGTTTGCCTTGTTCATTTAATAAAACACTATCGCGTACTGATAATACGCCAAAAAAAGTACGCTCTTTATAAATGGTATTTGACATCGTGACACGTAAGCCAACGATAAAGAAAATTATCACACCGGTTAATAAAGCTAGGCTTACTACCTGCTTACGAAATGCGTAGCTTAAGCCGGCGAATAATATCAATGCGGTGCCGATATTATCCATATACGCACCTAAATCAGAGACACCATAATAAATCAGCCCGCCGAGAAGCAATATCAGGGCAGGAAAAATAGCCTGCATGCCCCATATCTTCCATTGCTCATTACTCTGCCGTTGAGCTGCCGGACGCAATAATAATGCTGCAACAATCATCAGTGGGTATTCATAAATACCATTAAAGATGAACGGCGCAATAAAGGTATTAAACATGCCTCCCAACATGCCCGCAAAGGACATAATTAAATAAAACAAGGTCAGATAAGCGGTATGCGGGCGATGCTTGGCTAGTTCACCATGACACACCATGACAGCAAGAAAAAATGCACTTAAATGCAGAGTTAAATCCAGCCAGTACGGTAATATCGCCGGATTGATAAATGAATAGGCTATAAAGGGTAGCAATACGATAGGCTGTAAAAATACCGAAACTCTCTGAATCGGCTTTGCCCAACGTGAAAATACTAACGTAAATGATAATAAATAAAGTGTTAGCGGAATAATCCACAGTAAAGGCACGGCAGCAATATCGGTACTCACAAAATTAGTGAGACCCAATAACAAACTAGAGGGCACAAATGCTAGTGCCAACCAATGTAATTTGGCCAATGTTGAAGGTGCTTCCACTACTTTTTCGGGCTCGTCAGACACCTTGTCTTGCAGATAATTACGTACAAAATACCAGCCACAGGCGGCAATTAATACTATTAGCGCAATATAGCCGATACTCCAGATTGATTTCTGCGCGTTTAATCCGATATTGGGCTCAATAATAAAAGGATAACTTAATAAAGCTAATAAACTCCCGCTATTACTTGCTACATAAAGATAATAGGGATCATGACTGGTATGATGGCCAACATGCGAGAACCACTTTTGAAGTAAAGTCGACGTAGTTGAAAGTACAAAAAAAGGTAACCCTATAGAAATAAACAGTGTCCAGACTAGCCATAAGGTAGGATTGCTATCAGTAGGTGGTGACATACTGTCTGGTAGAGCAACGGGAAGCGCGATTAAACTGATCAAGATAATCGCAGCATGTATCTGAATTTGACGTGTATGCGCAAAGCGAGTGGATAAAAGATGGGCATATAAATAGCCAAAAAACAGCAACATCTGATAAAACACCATACAGGTATTCCAGACCGCCGGAGAGCCACCCAGTAAAGGTAACATTAGCTTGCCGTACAGGGGCTGTAAAATAAACATCAGCGTCGCACTGACAAACAGCGTACCGGCAAATAATATAATCAAAGATAGACTGCGATCAGAGCTTGAGGGAGTATTGGACATAATGGATTTTGACGTTGACATTTAATGTGTCAGTAACTGATGGCGGGCTAAAGCCGCGCCCTACATTTTTCTCGTTCCCATGCTCTGCGTGGGAATGCAGTGGTTGACGCTCCGCGTCACGGAACGCTGAACGTTCCAGTATGAATTCCCGCGCAGAGCGCGGGAATCAGTTAAGATCTTATTTTAAGCTCCCCATATATTCAGCAACAGCTTTCATGTCTTCATCAGATAGCATTTTAGCAATACCGCTCATTGGGCCGTTTTTACGTGTGCCCTCTTTAAATGCCTGCAACTGGCGTTGCAAATAGGCAGGATATTGCCCTGCAAGTTTAGGTGTTAAACCCATGCCTATTGCTTTATCCCCATGACAACCAAAACACATCGGTGCTTTGGATTTACCTTTTTCCGCTAACTCACTATCGCCACCGGCACTTTTACTTTTTACAGATGCAAAAAAAGCAGCCAGGTTATTAATTTCCTGATCTGTTAAATTAGCAGCCATATTTTGCATCATGGCATTTTCACGTGTGCCATCTCGAAAGGCACGCAACTGGTTTACCAGGTAGGCTGGCTTCTGCCCTGCTAAAATCGGGAAGTTAGAATTTTTGCTATTTCCGTCAACGCCATGGCAACTAAAACACATCCCTGCCTTTTCTTTACCTACAGCAATGTCAGGTGCGGCACTTACTACACCAGAAAAACACAAGCCTAGAAAAAGTGCTTGAACTCGTTTTTTTAATCTCATATTAGCCTCTCCTATGGTTAGTCAACACGCGATTTATCTTACGCTGAAGACAATAATTGTTCAAACTTTTTGCGCTACAGAAAATAAGATCAAAGCAGCCATTAATCTTTAAAAAAACAGCGCATCACATCGATCATATAACTGTGATCCTGCACACCGGCACTTTCCCGAATACTGTGCATCGCCCACATGGCATTTCCCACGTCAACGCTACGAACACCTAATTTAGCCGAGGTCATAGGGCCGATGGTACTGCCACAAGGGATATCCGTTCTATGTGCATATTTTTGATACGGTATGTTTGCAGACTGGCACCAGCTGATAAACATCGCTTCAGAAACACTTTCGGAACTGTAACGTTGATTGGCATTCAGTTTTATGACCGGACCTTTATTCACATAGACCTTGTGTTCAGTTTCATAAGCCGCCGGAAAATTAGGCTGATAAGCATGTGCCATATCAACACTCAGCATAAAACTGCCGGCCAGCGCGCGTTTATAATTTTCTGTGCTTACTGATCGTGTAATCGCAATACGCTCTAAAATATCAGGTAGAAAACTTCCGTCCGCCCCCTTGGCGCTTTCACTACCTACTTCTTCATGATCAAAAAAGGCACACACAAGGGTATTACCCGCATTTAAGACTGTATCATCAAGTAAAGCGGTCAAACCAGCATGACAGGAAGCCAGATTATCCAGCTGGCTATCCGTATAAAACGCTTGCTCAGCTCCCCAGAATGCACCTTTCTGGGTGTCGTAAACATTCAACTCCCAGGATAGAATTTGCTCCGCTGGTATGTTGCAATGATCAACCAGCAGATCGTTAAACACCTGATCCGGGATTTGCTCTTTCGTACTCATGGCAAATAGCAGTGGTAATTCCGTTTGCTTATGCAGCTTCAAACCTTCTTCATTAACCGTTCTATTCATATGAATAGCAAGATTAGGCAGGCGTAATAAGGGTTGCTCAAAACGTATTAACTGCGTTTTAATGTCGCCCTGCCCGCTACGATAACTTAGCCGTCCAGCAAAACTTAAATCCCGATCAGTGAAAGTCGTCAGAATTGGACCACCATAAACATCAACGCCCATGCGCAGCATTTCGTCAGATTTATGTAAGGCATGGGGTTTAATCCTTAATCCTGGCGAATCAGTATGTGCACCTATTATTTTATAACCGTTTTCAGCCAGTGCTTTATGCCCGACTACAAAAGCAATAATAGAGGAATCATCACGGATAACATAGTACCGACCACCTGGCTCTAATTGCCACTGCTGTTGTTCAGACAAACGCGTAAACGATGCCGTCTGTAAAACCTGCTCCATCGCAGCTACAGCATGCCAGGGACTGGGACTGGTATCAATAAAATCTAATAAGTGTTGAACTCGTTGTGTATCGTTCATTTTGCTTTTAATTCTAAAGAAGCTGAATTTATGCAATAACGCAAACCTGTTGGCTCAGGTCCATCTTCAAACACATGACCTAAATGCGCATCACAGACACTACATGTCACTTCAACCCGGCGCATACCATGCGAAGTATCGACTATTTCTTTAACTGCCTGCGCAGATAGAGTATCCCAGAAACTAGGCCAGCCTGAGCCAGAATCATATTTGCTTGCAGAATCAAATAAAGCCTGACCACAGCAACTACAATGGTAAATCCCTTCTGTTTTACAATCGACATATTTACCGGTAAAGGCTGGCTCAGTTGCGCTGTTACGGCAAATACTAAACTGCTCAGGGCTTAGTTTTTCACGCCATTGTTCATCGCTGAGCCTGATCTTTTTTTGGGTCATTTTAATTTTTCCTTTATATTTTCTGGATAATTATAACGCGTCTAGTGCCAAACTTAACAACTGCCCACCTTTAACATATTGTAGGGCGGTGCTTTAGCCCGCAGGTAGTTATATAATCTGTAGGCTAAAGCAAAGCACCGCCCTACTTCTTAAAAGCTTACCTGGATTACGTGCAACTCACAGCCATATTAAAAAAATTTTAAATATTAGTATGTTAATAGTCTCGTCATTCCCGAAGTCTACCCAGTCAAGCGTGGGCACAAGCTTTATCGGGAATCTTTGCTTACCCCACGAGATTCCTGCTAAAAGCGTGCAGGAATGACGAATATAGCTGAGAGTCATGAGTAATCAGGAAAGCTTACAAATGCCTGAGTCTTAAACCTGATAACAGCAACACTGCAGCATATAATGATGCGGCTATCGCGATCCACATTGCCAGATTCCATGCACGATCAAGCATTCTCCAATTATGCCAAAGACTAATATCGACACAATGATAGATCAAAGCCGCCATTGCTGAACATCCTAGAATTATACGCAATATAAATATCCGCCATCCTGCTGAAGGCAGATATACTTTTGTTTTTAACAGCGTAGACAACAATAAACTGGCATTAAAAAATGCACCCAGGGATGTTGCCAATGCCAGGCCGGCATGCGCCAGCGGAAAGACCAGGGCGATATTTAACAGCATATTCGCTACCATGGCATAAATACCGAACCGTACTGGTGTTTTCATATCCTTACGCGAGGTAAAGCCAGGCACCAGCACTTTAACCAGAATAAACCCTAATAAACCAAGGGAATATGCCATAAGACTGCGCCCGGTCATGGCGACATCATGGGCACTGAATTGGTTATATTGAAATAAGGTTGATACCATCGGTTCTGCGAGCATTATCAGACCTAAAGAGGCAGGCGCGCCAACCAAAACAACGAGCTTTAGTCCCCAGTCTAATGATTTCGAAAAAGACTCCGTATCTTCAGCAGCATGATTTTTTGAAAGACTAGGCAGAATGACCGTAGCCAGGGCTATACCAAATATACCCAGAGGAAATTCCACTAGGCGATCGGAATAGTAAAGCCAGGAAATACTTCCTACTGCCAGAAATGAAGCCAGTAAGGTATCCAGTAATAAATTAATTTGAGTCACCGACACCCCAAATAATGCGGGTATCATTAATTTCATAATATGCTTTACCCCGGGATCATTAAAGCCAAAACGTAACCGCGGAACAAGACCTAAGCGCCATAATGCTGGGAGCTGAAACGCTAACTGTACTGCACCCGCAACAAATACCCCCCAGGCCAGAGCAACAATGGGTTGCGGCATTAAGGGGGCTAACCAGATTGCCGCAGCTATCAGACTTATATTAAGGAATACCGGTGTAAAGGCAGGCACTGCAAATTTACCATAGGTATTTAAAATGCCTCCGGCAAAAGCAACTGATGAAATAAAGAATAAATACGGAAAAGTGATACGTAACATTTGCACAGCTAAATCATACTGTCCCCCCTCCCAGGCGAAACCAGGCGCAAATGCCATAATCAAATAGGGTGCAGCTAGCATACCTGCAATCGTAGTTATCATTAAAACCAATGCTAGCGTTCCAGCGGTGCGATCTATAAAATGTTGCAACGCTGCCTTACCGCCCTGTTCTTTGTAATCTGATAACACTGGCACAAATGCCTGTGCAAAAGCACCTTCGGCAAATAGGCGACGTAAGAAATTAGGAATTTTAAAAGCAACAAAAAAGGCATCGGTACCCGAGTCTGCACCGAAAATACGCGCAAACATCATATCCCGGACAAAGCCCAGCATACGTGAAATCATGGTCATGCTACTGACTATTACAGTCGATTTAAAAAGTTTACGGCTCAAGACTGGTTTCCTGGTATTAAAAGATTGACAATCATATCATTTAAAAGGAAAATACAGGGTTTTAAAATACACAACGCAATAACCGAGGCATCATGGCTAATACAGCTCAAGCAAGAAAACGTGCGCGTCAATCAGAAAACAATCGCGTTCGCAATTCTGGACAACGTAGCAAACTACGTACGTTCATCAAAAAAGTTATTGCTGCAGTTGAATCTGGTGACGTAGAACAAGCAAAAACAGCTTATGCAACAGTCGTTCCAGTTATCGACTCAGCAGTGAATAAAGGAATTCTTCACAAAAACAAAGCCGCAAGAAATAAAAGCAGACTTAATGCAAGAGTCCGCTCAATGGCTTAGTAATCCCGCAACGGATTATCCAAAAATACCAGACCAGCATCCAACTGAGTCTGGTATTTTTTTGCCTGAAAACTATCCAGTTCCGACAGCGTCACACACACCTCATTCACGAAATAGATAAAACTCGCTCCCTGAAAGGCGTGACTTCAACCCACCACCCATATCAAAAAGTATATTAAAAGCGGGCTGATGCCACGCCCTCCCCCTGTTTTTTGATATACTCTGCTTATCCGTCCAACAATAAGTAGATATAAACCATGCCAACACTACACAAAATACGCTGGGGAATACTCGGTGCAGCACGTATCAATCAACAACTCATGCCTGCGATTGTTGGGGCTGAAAATAGTGAACTTGTTGCTATTGCCAGTCGCAGACCAGATGCAGCTGAGACAACTCTAAAACAATATGCGCCTGATGTTGAAAATGTACACATATACAATGATCCGGCCGAACTGCTTAATGACCCGGACATTCAGGCTGTCTATATACCACTTGCCAGCGAAGAACACGCACTATGGACTTTACGCGCAATAGAACACGGCAAACATGTTTTATGTGAAAAACCCATAGCTCTGAGCGTTACAGATATAGAAGCTATTCAAAGCGCGGCAGAAAAAAACCAGGTCTGTGTTATGGAAGGGTTTATGTATCGCTTTCATCCACAACACCAGCGAATCCAGGAAATCATTTTATCAGGTGTTATCGGTGAAGTTCGCTCAGTACGCACTTGTTTTGCCTATCCGATGCAGCCCGCTCGACTGTATCGCATTAACCGTCCAATTAGTCAGGGTGGAGGAGCAATGTGGGATATTGGCTGCTATGCAATTCATACTGCCCGATTTCATTTTGGTGATCTACCAGCAAGGGCCGTTACTGCAATGGCAAAACATAATGAACATGGCGCAGATGTCAGTAGCAGCGGGATTATTGACTTTGGTGATGGTAAATATGCACAATTTAATTTCGGCTTCGAACATGCCCGTCGTGCAGAATATGAAATCATCGGTACTAAAGGCGGCATAAAATGCCACAACGTCTGGGCCAAGGCAGATGAACAACCCATTATTTCCTGGCAAACAGATTCAGGCGAACAGCATTCTGAAAGCCTGGATTTAGCCAATCATTTTCAACTGGAAGTCGAACATTTTTGTGCCTGCATACTGAATCATCAAGCACCTAAATTATCCCTGCTGGATGCAAAGGATAACTGTAAAATTATTCTTGCCGCTCTGGAATCAGTAGAGCTAGGCAAAACAATTCAAATAAATTAATCAATACTTAAGTGCAGGTAAATAATCTAACATTTCTACCATGGAGATCATGAAGTTCATGAAGGCTTACAAGCTCCTCTGAAAGTAACGGGTAGCAAAACACGGTGTTGAATTGAATCTAGGAGGATAGGTGAAGCTGAATTGCTTATAGTGGAATCATGGTTCTCACCTATTCGGAAAATTAGCAGCAGTTATGTTTTTTGGAATTACCAACATACACACTCTTATTTCACATTAAAGGAAACTCATATGGCAACATTAATATTTCACGTAATTATATTGACACTTGTGCTTGGTGGCTGCACTCCCAAACATGTCACCAAAGAACCATCCTATTATCCGACGCAAAAGGAGATAGCGGCAGCTGATTACGGCTCTTATCCCTCAAATTATAAACAAATTATTCGAGACTTTCTTCAGACGCGCTTGAAAGACCCATCATCAGCTGAGTATCGGTATATTGGTGAACCGAAGAAGCATCATAGTGAAGGAACGAGCCCTAAGGCAATTGATTATAACTATCTTGTCAAAGTATATATTAACTCAAAGAATAGTTATGGCGGGTATGTCGGTGAACATGAATACTTTTTTTACATATGGAATGGTGAAGTCGATGACTAGTGAAGAGGCTAAGCGAACTTTGGAGGATATAGACCGTAGACTACGACGTGATGGCTATTAAATTTAATTTTTAACCCGTTTATTCTGTTTTATTTAACGAAAAAAGACATGATGAAAAATAAAACTAAAAAAAACCAGAAAACAAAGACAATTGAAATGTCGAAAAATTCATACAAAACAATATAAAAATATTAGTGCCATGAAGATATTTTGGAGCTATGCAAAGCTTGATGATCAGAAGCCATATAAATTGACTACGCTCAGGGAGGCATTTAAAATTATATTAGATGAAACAATTGGGTTTGAAACAAAAATTGTTGTAGATGTTCATGATCTGAAATGGGGAGACGACTGGTATGAAAAACTTGATCACCTTGTTTCAGATGCCGATCTTTTTTTGCCAATAATGTCCCCATCCTATTTCAATAGCAAGATGTGCATGCGTGAATTGAATTGGGCTATCTCTAAAAAAACCATTATTCCAATATATTATAGAGACTGCCCTAAGGGTATGCACTGCTCTTTTAAAGAGAATAATGCAGAGAATAAGGATCTAAATAAGATGTCTGCCAAAATCACAACATTCCAATACAAAGACTTTAGATACCTGCGTAACAAGGGGGTAAGTTCGGAACTAGTTCAGGATTTTTTAGATAAAATATCTATTGATATTGATAGAATTTAAGTGCACTTGGATTGTTAAAAGTTGTCATTTGCGATGTTATCTTGTTTAAAAGTAATTGGGTTAATGTCGCATTTAGATTGTAATCCACCGGTCAATTTCAACAAAATATTTTGTTTTTTTATACTACATCACGAACTTCTTTTATTGGCACGATATACTAATCGCTAAAAAAACCAATAAGTTTTCTGAGGGGTCTGGAAGATTTAGTCTTTTTTCTTCATTAGCTTCATGTCCTTCATGGTGAAGAGCTGTTCTGGTTTAATTTAGTAACCCACTTTTCATTAAAATAATTCTAAAAAATCACTTATGCAAACAGCTATCGCTATTTTTGGCATGGGCAAATTTCGCGGACACTTCGCCACCCCCCTATCGCTCCTAACGGCTACCTTGATTTTTCTATTATCTACGCATCTGGTACAAGCTGAGACTATCTCAGTCCCCATGAAAATTGATTTCCCGCAATTACAACAATTACTCATCAGCCAGTTATTTAAAGATCCATCTGCCTCATCAGAAATATTAAACGACCCTCACGGCTGTAGTGAAATCATCTTATCCGATCCAAAACTAAGTGAATTCAATCAACACTTACAAGTTGATGCCCGGTTTACAGCCAGACTCGCAGTAAAAATGCTGGATATCTGTATGCCTTTATTAAACTGGGATGGCTATGCACAGATCATTAGTCAACCGGTTATAAAAGCAGACAACCCGCACCTGATTTACCTGCAGGTTATTGATAGCCATCTGATCAACCTTGATCAGGAGAAATTAACAACAGGACCATTATGGGACCAGACCAGAAAGCAAATTCAACCACTGTTTGATAACTTTCGTCTGGATTTAACACCCTCAATCAATGAAATAAAAAGCTTTTTGCCCTTGTTTCTCCCACAGCATAGTCATGACCAGGTAAATTCTATGCTCGATTCAATGCAACTGCACGATATTCAGATCAACAAAAGTGGCATTAATGGAAAATTACAATTTGATGTGGATACCGTTGCGCCAGTAAAACAGCAAGAACGTGTATTAAATGAGCAGGAACAACAACAATGGCAGCAAAAGTGGCAAAGCATGGATGCTCTGCTGACCTATACCATCAAATATTATGCTGCAGCAACTGAACTTGAAGAGCTCAGAGAAGCACTGTTTGATATTCTGCTAGATGCACGTTATCAATTACAAGTTGCGTTGCAACAAGATCAGGCGAGTGACCCTGTCAGACACTGGTTTATTAAAAGCTGGACGCAACTCATACCGATACTGCAAAAGATCAGTGCAGAAAACCCTCAACAGGCACCGCTGGCACTATTAACTCTGGTCACCGCAACCGATGCTCTGGAGACATTGGACAAACTAGGTCCCACTTTTGGCCTGGATATTTCCATAGATGGTTTGCGCAGATTAGCCAGAATGCTAAATAGCAACCCTACTATAGATCCCCTGTATTATGACCAGGCTATCGATCCTGAACTGTTACGCATTTTTCAGTTTAATCCTGACCCTGACGGTAGCAGTGACGAGCGCAGCCATTATCAATTTAACTTTTGGCCTGTTAATTCTGCGATGGCTGCAGGTAAACATCCTTTAGATAACTGGGTCCCAGCACCTGACGAACTAGATGATTATCTATTACAAGTACGCACACTGTTAATCAATAGCGCTCGGAGATCCATTACAAAATCATCACTGACACCACAACAACGCGATATATTCCAGAAACTGGTTTTGACCACAGCCTGGCAAGAAAGCTGCTGGCGGCAATATGTCATAAAAAACAAAAAAATTGTTGCCCTGCACTCATCAACGGGTGATACCGGCATTATGCAAGTCAATGAAAATGTCTGGCGCGGATTCGTTAATACTCATAAGTTACGCTGGAACATTGCCTACAATGTCGAAACGGGGAGCAATATTTTACTTAAGTATATGACCAGTTATGCAATAAAAAAAAGTGAACACAAGCAATCTGGCGGCATAGATAACCTGGCTCGATCGACCTATTCAACCTATAACGGCGGCCCTGGACAGGTTGCCCGATATAGAAACAGGCAGGCAAACGCGTGGTCCAAAAAAGTTGATAAAGCATTTCATCGCAAGTACTTACATGTCAAACGAGGCGAGGAACTCGCTGTAGCCGAATGCCTGGGCGGCACCAAAACCTATAAAGCAAGTAGTCAGCCCCAGCAAAAGCAACAAAAAGTAACCTCAACGTCTCCCCCCAAAAAACAATCCTCCCCGACCAAAATAGCGCAACCATTTTCTGGCACAAAAAAAATAATTCATAACGAGGCCTGGATCAAGCAACAGGCTAAAAATGACTTTACCTTACAGTTAGCCGCCTTCAGCTCCGAGCAAGCAGCCAAAGATTTCATCGGACAGCAAAGTAATCAGGAAAATTTTGCTATTTATCAAAGCAGCAAAAACAATTCCAAGCAGCTTTATACTGTTATTTATGGCTATTATTCGACTCACCAAAAAGCAGAAAAAGGCGATAAGCAATTCAAATCGTTAAAAGCCTGGATTCGTCCTTTTAAAGATATTCAGGCACAATTAAAAGGTGATCACAAGCAACAACAATTGTCCGTAACGCCCCCTCAAAAAAATCAACCCACCACTGCTAAAATAGCACAACCATTTTCTGGCACAAAAAAAATAATTCATAACCAGGCCTGGATCAAGCAACAAGCTAAAAATTACTTTACCCTACAGTTAGCTGCCTTCAGTTCCGAGCAAGCAGCGAAAGATTTCATCGGGCAACAAAGTAGTCAGGGAAATTATGCTATTTATCAACACAGAAAAAAAAATTCCAAACGGTTTTATACTGTTATTTATGGCTATTATTCGACGCACCAAAGAGCAGAAAAAGGCAGCAAGCAATTCAAATCGTTAAAAGCGTGGATTCGTCCTTTTAACGATATTCAAGTATTAATAAAATAACTCTGCATTATTTTTTACTTCCCAAATGACAAATTGGTCGTGTACGCTTAACGACTGAAAATATCTACTACCAAAATCCTCATTCTGCTGCACTATAAAAAGTATTCAAAAACCAGACCCGGGCTGTTGCAAAAAGTCGATTTCCTGCTCAGTTGATTGTCTGCCAAGAACTTTGTTACGATGCGGATAACGACCAAATTTCCTGATGATCTGCTGATGTTTTATCTCAAAATCAAAACTGGATTGAATACCATTACTTTGGTACAAATGCATGGCCACTTTATGAATTATTAATGACTCGCTGTGCATAAAGGGTAAATAGAGTACGTTACGTTGAACCGCTGTTAACGCCATATCTGCACCGATAGAAACGGCTTCTTGAGCAAGCGCCAAAGCCAATGCATCATTCGCGAAACAAAGCGGCGAATCCCTATGCAAATTTCTGGAAAACTGATCCAAAACTAAAATTTCCGCCAGCCTGCCTTCAGCTGTTGCCCGCCATTCAAACAATTCACAGCGCTTTGCCTGCTCATGAATCTCTGAAAATCTAATCCGAATTATTTCATCTAGCTGATCATCTTTTACCCACCACTGCTTAGGATCAAGCTCCTCAAACCAGAACTTTAAAATTTTTTGATACATAGACATAATTATCTGCTTAATATTTACGCTAGCTTAGAAAGGGTTACTAAAGTTTTATCCAAAAAATAGAACCAGAACCATCTGGCATTTACTTTCACATACTAATACTTTATATTCATTAAGCAATACATTTATACTTCGCGCGGTCACCATTGCAGACTTCCAGCTGCTGCTGATTTTTTAGCGGTGTTGCTGAAACAGATACATAACAAGATACGCCTGTTTCAGCGCCCTGCTCTCAACAAAAAAACGCCTTACTATGTTCCCTCGACCATCACCGCGTGAAGTGGAGTAGACCGCCAAATGAGGAAAATCTCAATATTAGGTATTACAAGACAGGTTACCCCGACAACCCAAGGAAACCAGACTCATGATCGATAAATACAATAAAGTTCATACTTCCCGCCGCCAATTTTTACGCAATGCTGGCGCGCTGGCACTGGCCGCCTCGCCATTAAATGCTATAGCGGCTAGCGATACTAGCGAAGGCATTACATTTGCAGATGGTCCACGTCCGTTAGTCCGTTATCCGGGTAAACGTGAACTAATTCTGGTGCATACCCGTCCACCACACCTGGAAACCCCTGCTTCCGTATTCAACGAAAGCGTGATCACGCCTAATGATGCATTTTTCGTACGTTACCACCTGGCTAATTTTCCAACTTCAATCGATCCTGAGACTTATAGGCTCACAGTCAAAGGCGCCGTCAAGACCCCCCTCAGTCTATCGCTTGCTGAACTTAAATCGAGCATGCAGCAAGTTGAAGTCGTCGCAGTAAATCAATGCTCGGGTAATAGCCGAGGCTACTCGTCACCTCGAGTGTTCGGCGCCCAGCTCGGCAACGGTGCAATGGGCAATGCTCGCTGGGTCGGTGTACCGTTAAAAACGGTGCTCGAAAAGGCTGGCGTTCTATCAGGTGCCAGACAGGTCACTTTCAACGGTTTGGATAAACCAGTTTTACCAAGCACTCCAGACTTTCGCAAAGCGCTCGACATTGAACATGCACTAAGCCCTGAACCGATGCTGGCATGGAGTATGAACGGGGAGGACCTGCCGTTTTTAAATGGCTACCCACTGAAACTGATTGTACCTGGATATTTTGGCACTTACTGGGTCAAACACCTATCTGAAATAGAGGTCATTGACCATCTCTACGAGGGTCACGATGCTTACTTTATGACTAAAGCCTACCGTCTACCAGATAATGATTGTATGTGCGTAGCACCAGGAACGAGTGCTGACAAGACGCGCCCAATATCCACATTACCGGTGCGCAGTTTCATTACCAGCGTAAAAACAGATGACGTATTACCAGTAAACCGCACAATAAAATTAAAAGGCATTGCCTTCGATGATGGTTCTGGCATTAAGACGGTTGATGTGTCCATAGACAGTGGCCAGACCTGGCGCGCCGCAACACTGGGCAATGATCTGGGGCGCTTCTCATTCCGGGAGTGGCAACTCGCCATAAGTTTTAAAAGTACAGGCTCAGCCGTGCTGATGGTGCGAGCCAGTAATAGGCAAGGAGAAATACAACCACTTAAGGCCGACTGGAACCCTGGCGGCTATCGACGCCATGCCATCGAATCCACCCCGATCACCATAGCCTGAGGAACAAGCCATGCAATACACTAAAACCCCTACCCTAAGTCTGGCTTTTACACTCATCATTACACTGATAATGCTACAGACACAAGCCGCAGCTGAGCAAATAAAACTACCACCAGAAACAGCCAAACTACGTGTATCCAAGCTACCTGGGTACACACTTGCAACCCAGCAATGCCTTATCTGCCATTCGGCAGACTACATTAATTATCAGGCTCCTGACATGACTCAGAGTCAGTGGACCAATGAAGTATTTAAAATGCAGCGCTCATACGGCGCAATGTTTAGTGAGCACGAGGCCAGGAGTATTGGTGCCTATCTTGCCGTAGCCTATGGGAATGCCAAAGCGACCGATGACAGCGTGGTTGCCGCATCAAAACTTGATCCTAGCGCTGAAAACAGCAACGCGAATACCATTATTGATGTGCAGGTGTTGCTCAATAACAATGGTTGCCTTGCTTGTCACGCCATTAACAAAAAACTAGTCGGGCCAGCCTTTCATGAAATCGCGACCAAATATAAGGGAGATGCGGGAGCGAAATCTAAATTAGCTGCCTCGATCCAAAAGGGAGTACCGGAAAATGGGGGAAAATGCCTATGCCGGCAATGACTAACTTAAACATCGAGCAGGCTAATGCTCTATCTTCCTTTGTATTGCAACAGTAAGGGCTAAAATGAGCGGCCGTATTGCTTGTTATACTTCTTGTCATCTGAGGACATTCACCTTTCCTGAGTTGATTGATTAATCATCCCGATTAGAAGAATATCATTTTAATAAACAGATTAAAAAAAGGAAAGGAGGTGCTCCCCCTTTCCTGTAGTTTGACTAAAATAATTAGCTTATTCTGCCTGAGTGATCACTTCGGCTGTACGCGTTTCGCCTTTACCAATGGTCAGTAAATCCCAGACTAATAAACCTAATCCTGAAGCAGTAACCCAGCCAAAAAACATACGCCATTGCATCGCACTCATAAAAGAAGGGTGTGTTTGCGCAGAAAAATAGCCCCCCCAGGTAGATCCGCCTATGGCACGTTCAATAAAGGACTGTTCATAACCTGCGATTAGTAGCGCAATAGTCATACCCAGTACACCGATATTTAACAAAGCCAGTGCCCATTTCCAGCGCCAGGCATTTTGTGAACCGGCCCCCATCCAGACATTTCCACGCCAGTGCTGGATGGCGATATAAAAGAACGCGATATTAATCGTCGCATAAGCGCCAAAGAAGGCTAAATGCCCATGGGAAGCTGACCATTGTGTACCATGAGTGTATAAATTAATTTGTGGCAAAGTGTGCATAAAGCCCCAGACCCCGGCACCAAAGAAGTTACCAAATGCGTGTGCAATTAGCCAGGCCATTGCCGGGTGATTCAAATTTTTAAATCCGCGTTCGCCCGAATCGTAGACCGCATGAACAACCATTGCCACTAAAGGAATGGGTTCTAACGCAGAGAAAAAACCACCAATTGTCAGCCAGTATTCAGGTGTACCAATCCAGAAATAGTGGTGGCCTAAACCTAAAATACCCGAGCCAAACATTAAAGCAACTTCGATATATAACCAGGTTTGTACGATTCTACGGCTGACGCCTAAAATTTTCATTAATGACCAGGCCATAATAACACCGACCAGAACTTCCCAGGTCGCTTCAACCCATAGGTGAATCACCCACCACCACCAGAATTGTTCATGGGTGATATTAGTCATATAAAACATACCTGCGACATACAGACCTGCTAAAGCAACAAGATCCAAAGTTAATACGCCTGCAATTCCAGACCATTGACCTTTACTAAATGTCATCACGACGTTGTAAAAGAAAATCAGCATCACCACGACAATGCCTATATCTGCCCAGCGAGGTGCTTCGATATATTCACGGCCTTCATTAATAAGCCATATAGTGGTGTCGTTACCAGCACCTGTTTGCACTAATAAATAAACCAGAACAACCACAGCAATAGCCGCTGTTAACACCCAAAATCCAAGCACACCAAATTTTAGCCCTACAATTTCAGTGCCGCTTTCGTCTTCTAAAAGCCAATAAGTACAACCGATAAAGCCATACAACATCCACAAAATCATGGCATTGATATGTATCATGCGATTAACACTAAAATCCAGAATGTCATAAAGAAATCCTGGAGCAAGAAATTGTGCAGCAGCCAGCAAACCAAATAAAATCTGGAAGATAAATAATACCACTGCCCCCATGAAATATTTGACAGCTAGTTTTTGTCCGCCATTCAAGGTGCTATCATCAACGCCTGCCCACGAGTGGAACGCGATTAATTTATCCTTGAGTGCAGATGAGCCTTGTTTAACTGTTTCAGTATTAGCACTCATTATTAGTCATCCTCTGCGTAAATGGTGGTGAAATTATATGGAAAGCCATTAGTATCAATACTTGACATCCATTTTAAGAAAGCAACAACGCCTTTAGCCTCATCTTCCGTTATATCAAGATTAGGCATTTTGCGACCGGTACCAAAAGTGCGTGCATTTTTTTCTGGATCCATGAGAAATTTCAGCATCTGTTCTTCACGTAAATCAACGGTTAACCATCCTTGATCAAGCCAGGCTTTCGTTAAATCAGGCGCATAATAAGCACCATTGCCTAACAGGGTATGGCAATTCATACAGTTTTTAGCCTGCGTCGTTTTTTTACCTAAAGTTACCAGTTGCTCAGCTTCCTCTTCACTAAAAACAGTACCAAATAATAGTTCCTCACCGCCAATAACCGGCATATATTTATTTAGCTTTTTATCAAACTGATAATCAATTTTTTTATTGATCACTGAATAGGCAGAGACACGCTCTCCACCAGCTGAGGTTTGTTTTAAGGTATCAAAGGTTAAAACAACCAGAATCAAAAAGGAGCCGGCGGTTACCCACACGGCTACTTTTTTCCAAAAGGACTCGGTAGCCCACTGAGGTGTTTCACTCATTTATCTTTCTCCAGGGTAGTAATTAAATCCGGTTCATCATAGGTTTGTTTGCATAGGTGCCAGATAGCAATAGGCGCAAAAAAATAGCCAATGACCATTAAATAGGAAATTATCCGCCAGTAGCCATCCAGGTTAGCGGCAAGCGTTAATTGGTAAACAGAAACAAGCAATATTATATAGGATGCATAGGCTGATAATTTGATAATGAGTCGAGGTTTGACTTTAGACCAGGCAAATAACAGCGCATAACTTGCCCCAGCCATAATAATCAAAGCTGAGGAAAAAAAGGTAATAAAAAAATCTTTTAAAGCAACGGGTTCAAGCATATTTAGTTTTTTGTTATTAGTAGTTTACGAACAGATAGCACGAACCTGGACACATTAAATCATAGACCAACATTTATTTAAGTAGTCGTGTTTTAGATTTTCGTTTAAAACGACAGACACAATTTATTTCGCTAAACTTTTAAAAAAATAACTTGATGATAATATGAAACTCAACATTTTATTTTACTATGTTTTTTGCGGTTAATATAAGCATTTAAGTCAATCTAGGCTGGAAATTTTCGTTTATTTTTCTAATGCTCTGTTTTTGATCGATACCGCAAGAAAGGGGCAACAAAAAATGCAAACGACGGGGTCAATTAAACCCTTTTTAGGCGCTGATTATTGCCTTTTAGTCTGGTTATACAGAGTAGACTTACTCGTTTCTTCATTTTTATTTGAGAGACTAAAGCTTAGCAGACTATCAAGCTACAAAATTTACAAAGAAACTTTCACACTTAAGCCCAGTTTACGTATACGCTCAGCAAAATCATTTAATTGTTCCAGATTGGCGGTGGTAATTCTATCTGCTTCAGGCTGTAATGAGAGTCTAGCCAAACTATAGAGCATGACACCTTGTAACGGTACTTGTTGAATGGCCTGAGTTAAAAGGACTAAATACGCGTCTTGCTCTTGCTCTTCTAACAATCCAACATTCCCTTTTGCTGAAGCAAAACCAAGCACACAAGTCTGAATCCATGTAGCACAGAGTTTGGCTGAACTTATTAAATTTTCCAGCTGTTTATGTGAACTTAAGCCTGCATGATTTACTTGTTCACGGCCAAAATCTGTGGCGCTATCTAATTTATACCAAAGCTGTCCGTTGTATTGATTAAACAACCTCAAGCCTGCCTGCACATCCGCCTTATGAATCAAGCTGCCATTAGTAATCAAAACATATTGAAATGGATCAGGGATATTTGCCCGTTCGACAATCTGTGTAATTAAGGCAATTGCTTTGGCAAAATTATGCACACTAGTGGGTTCACCGTTACCGGAAATAGCAACATCTTTAATCATTTGTCTTACCGGCTCTATTTCAAATCGTTGATAAAAATTCCCATGCAACACATCCTGTAAAAAATCGGCTAACTCTGTCGCTAATAATTCAAAATCCAGCTGCGGTGCCGCCCCTATGCTTAAGTCAGGTACCTGACAATACACACAGCGCCAATTACAGGCATTATTTGTATTAAAGTTAATGCCTATCGACAAACCACCTGAACGCCTGGAGATAACAGGGTAAATATAGCGGTAACCTGCGACATCACGATCATGGTTTTTTACTGTAAGTCTGGACATAAAAGCTAAAATTAATCTTAAAAAAATGTTATTCTACTGGGTTAGAAAAATATTTATTTAAGTTTTTGGAGAGAAATATGAGCGATAGAATCGTATTACGTACCGGCGAAGCATTAGTTGCAGGCGGCCCACCAGGTACAGCAGCAGAACCTGAAATTGTTATCGGTGAATTAGATGGACCAGTCGGTACAGCATTAGCAACATTAACTGGCGACCAGGCAAAAGGTCACTCTAAAGTATTCGCTATTTTAAACACGGATATTCAGGTACGTCCTGTTACGCTAATGGTCAGTAAAGTAACTGTTAATAACAGCCGTTACACCAATATTCTAATGGGTACTGTACAGGCTGCGATTGCTAATGGAGTTTTAGATGCCGTTCGTGCAGGCGATATACCTAAAGAAAAAGCGAATGACCTGGGTATTATTTGTTCAGTGTGGTTAAACCCTAGTGTTGCGACTGATGACAATCTGGATCATCAAATTCTTTTTGATATTCATCGTAAAGCTACAGCTCTTGCCATTAAAAAAGCAATGAACAACGAGCCGAGCATCGATTGGTTATTAGACAATCAGGACAAAATCACCCATAAATATTTCCAGATGGGTTTAGATGGTAAAATTTAATTTTCCGCTTTATTTTTAGGCGCGAGGATTAAATACAAAAGCCCCCATTCAAGCAGTGAGAGGGGGCTTTTTTGTCTGGGCATGTTCTTCCTTCCTAAAATCTCTTGCCTGAAAACTGGCTCATTTGTTTCCAGTGATAATTAACTCAATATATGCGTCCAGGCGTAATCTTTTTTTTCCTGTACATCTTTAAACACTTCGCCTGACTTTAAGTCTTCTACGCAGCTATTAAAATCTTTATACAAGTGCTGTTCGGCAATCATACCTGGAACAATACCAATCCGTTTCAACATATCCCTAGGCTGTTCTTGTATACCTGTCATTAGCACCAGAACATTTTTTTCCAGTAAAGCCATTACCGCATCTTCAATGGCATACATACCAGACTGATCTATATAAGGTACATTTCTCATACGCATAATAACCACATCCACTTCGGGAAAAGCGCGGCTTATTTCCTGGAACCTGGAGGCAAAACCAAAGAAAATAGGACCATCAAAATGCTTGATATAAACTTTTTTCAGCATTTCATCATTTAACTCAGTTTCATCCATCCAGGCTGCTTCACGAGCCAACTCCTCAGCTGAATTATTAGCAGATTGTTCTTCAACAATATCACTCATTTTTTTCATAAACAGCACTGAGGCCAATACCATTCCGACTGCAACAGCCTGCAATAAGTCAACAAACACAGTCATAATCAACACTATCAGCATCACCGCAGCATCTGATTTAGGTACATGCAGTATATGCTTCAAGCCTTTGTAATCAATAATACCTATGCCTACCGTAATTAAAATGCCAGCTAAAACGGGCAATGGAATCAATCTAGCATAGGCTCCGGCTCCGATGAGTACAAATAATAAGGCGAGACCGTGTATAACGCCTGATAGCCTGGTCTTTCCACCCGAGTTAATATTCACTACTGTTCGCATTGTTGCGCCAGCGCCAGGAATTCCACCAATAACTGCAGCTGCTATATTACCCAGACCTTGCCCAATCAGTTCTTTATTACTGTTATGCTGGGTTTTAGTCATATTGTCAGCAACAATAGAGGTTAATAAGGAATCAATGGTGCCTAATGCAGCTAAGGTCAGCCCGGGAATAAGAATCAACATTGGATCTCTAAAATCTATATGATCTAGACTATCCAGATGTAAAGCAGGTAAACCATCTGGAATATCACCAATAATGGCCACATCCAGTCCCATAAAAGTAGAAACAGCAGTCAAAACGAGTAAAGCAACCAGGGCACTTGGAATCAACCTGGTCACCAGAGGAAAAAGAAAAATCGTAGCAATAGTCGCCAATGCCAGTACAATCGCCTCTATATTCGCAAAGGGCAAGACGCTGGGTAATTCAGCAAAAATATCTAATATCTTTTTCGGGGAAGACTGTCCTAGAAAAGGAAAAATCTGTAAAACGATGATAATAACACCGATACCACTCATAAATCCTGAAACGACGGGGTATGGCATATAACGGATATACTGCCCTACTTTTAAAACACCGAGTAGAATTTGTAATAACCCTGCCAACAGAAAAATAGCAATGATCGTGCCTAATGCGGCATCCAGACTGCCATGCAATTCAATTTCAGTAGCAATAACTACAGCCGAAACTACGGTCATGGGTCCAGTGGGTCCACTGATTTGAGTATTGGTACCACCAAACCAGGCGGCGAAGACCCCCAGCGCAATGGCTCCGTACATACCCGCTATTGCCCCCATACCCGACTGTACGCCAAAGGCCAGAGCGAGTGGTAGAGCGACAACTCCGGCGGTTAATCCACCGAAAAAATCACCCCGTAAATTAGAAGTATCAATTAGTTTGTTTTTATTCATTAAAAATCTCGTCACATTCAACAGACCTGAATTAGTATAATAAGAGCGCTAGCTCAGAAAGTAACTGGTCGCAATACACGGTGTTGAATTGAATCAAAACTCTGGTGTCACACAACAGATATTCAGGGGCTACAAATGTAGTTATTAACGCCTAAGCCCTGATGAAAGACATTATGTGACCTTTGCACGAAGTATTCAGCATAATTTGATTAAATAAAAGTATATCAAAACTTCCAATAAGAAACAGATGATAGTCTGGAAAAACCTATCTCAAATTAGCTTCATATGCATTAATACCACATCATCAAGCTTTAGAAGAATGAGATGACATCACTTAACTTATTGGCAGGAAATTAATAGAAAATTAATTGGAAAAATTCTTAGCAAAAAACGGGCTGGACAAGTAAGGCCGCCGTTGATGATGGTTAAAATTTTGTTATTGTAAAATTGCTAGAGCTAAAGAGATCGAAAGCTAGAGAAATAATAGGCACGTGACATAATGTGCAAACAACTTAACAGCCTGAGTTTATGTAAAGGTGTTCCCAATCCTGGGCTTTCCTGATTTACTTACTTGTGCAAAAGTTTCTTTGTATATAACGTTGACTTAACCAATATCACCAGGTTAAGGACGTAATGAATAAAATCGACCATCGCCTACGGAAAATCCTAATCGACCAAACACCTGATATTGTATTTTTGCACACTTTAAGTGCGAAAAGCCGCTTGAGTACTAGAATTAAACTTTAGAATTGAGTTGATTTTTCTTTTTACCTTTTATTTTCAATTTTAGCAAATGCACACGCCTGCCATCAGCTCTTAGCACCTCAAAGCGAAATCTATCTTGTTCCACTTTTTCACCTTTTTTAGGCATGTGTTCT
The DNA here is from genome assembly GCF_002072955.1 of Methyloprofundus sedimenti. NCBI lineage: Bacteria > Pseudomonadati > Pseudomonadota > Gammaproteobacteria > Methylococcales > Methylococcaceae > Methyloprofundus > Methyloprofundus sedimenti. The sequence continues at coordinate 475,941 of NZ_LPUF01000003.1, forward strand.
AAACGTCCTACAATAAAACCACCGATAGTATCAAATTCTTCAGTATCAAAATCAGTTGAGAAGTAAGCATTAAAATCCGCTAGCGGTGTGAGTGCTTGTACAATATATTCGCTATCAGTACGTTTTGTAATGTATTCTTCATCGGCATAGTCATGTTCATCTTCAATCTCACCGACAATTTGCTCTAACACATCTTCAATGGTGACTACACCGGCTACTGCACCATATTCATCTACTACAATCGCCATATGACTACGTTTAGAACGAAACTCTTGTAACAGAATATTTAATCTTTTACTTTCCGGCACAACTGTTGCTGTGCGCATCAATTCTTCAACTTTGATATCTTTTCTATCTAAAGCATGCGCTAGCAAATCTTTGGCTAATAAAATTCCGACGACTTCACTTTTATCCTCGCTAATAACTGGAAACCGGGAATGTCCGTATTCGATAACGACAGGATAAACATCTTCTAATGACGCATCTTTTTTTAACACGATCATTTTCTTGCGCGGCACCATAACATCTCGTGCTCTTTGCTCTGAGACTTGCAATACCCCTTCTAACATCTTCAAAGCATATTTATCTAAAAGATGCTTTTCTTCAGCTTCTCTTAAAATTTCCAGCAAGTCCTCTCTATCCTGAGGTTCTCCTCCAATGATTTGCCCAATGCGTCCCATCCAGCTTTTTTGCGAAGATTTATTACTCTCCGCGACCTCGTCAGCCATTTATTTCTTTCTCCTGATAAGGATTATCAATATTTAATTGGTGTAACAAGTCAACTTCCTTTGCTTCCATCTCAAGAGCTTCTGCTTCATTACCATGATCAAAACCAATAAGATGTAAAATACCATGGATAATTATATGAGCCCAGTGATCTTTTAAAGTTTTATTTTGCATTATTGCTTCCTGCTGCAAAACTTCAGCACAAACAACTAAGTCACCTAACAGGTTAATTCCTTCAATACCTTCTGGCACTTCAAACGGGAAGCTTAAAATATTTGTAGGTCCTTGTTTATGTCGATATTGTTCATTCAGGTCTGTTATCTCGTGTGTATCAACTATACGGATAAGAATTTCAGTATCTTGCTGATAATCGACAAGTGCTTTTTCTACCCAAAACTGCAACTCTTCATCACTGGGCAAAAGGGATGAATCAATAATTCGTTGTACTTCTAAATCACGAATCACCATCACCCTTGCTCGCGTTCATAACTTTCATAGGCCAATACAATACGTTGCACCAAAGGGTGTCGCACTACATCTTTAGCACTAAAAAATGTGAAGCTAATGCCATCGACATCCTTGAGTACCTTTAAAACATGCTTAAGGCCTGACATTTTATCGTTGGGTAAATCAATCTGGGTAATATCCCCAGTAATAACAGTTGTCGAACCAAACCCGACACGGGTTAAAAACATTTTGATCTGCTCATTAGTGGTATTTTGAGCTTCATCTAAAATGATAAACGAATCATTTAAAGTACGTCCGCGCATGAATGCCAAAGGCGCCACCTCGATAACTTTGCGCTCAATAAGTTTCTCTGCCCGTTCAAAACCTAACATTTCATAGAGGGCATCATACAGCGGCCTTAAATAGGGATCGACTTTTTGTGCCATATCTCCAGGCAAAAAACCCAATTTCTCGCCTGCCTCAACGGCAGGCCTAACCAGCACTATACGTCGTACTTGTTCTGATTGTAATGCTTCTACAGCACAAGCCACAGCTAAATAAGTTTTTCCTGTTCCCGCTGGTCCAACCCCAAAATTAATATCATAAGACATTATTTTTTTCAGATAGTCCCGCTGATTTGCACCACGCCCTTTTAAAACACCGCGCTTGGTTTTGATCATCACTTCTGACGGCCCATCTTCCTGAGGGGGTTCCTGTACTATATCTTCAATACTTGCCTGCTGCATGGAGAGATGAATTTGTTCGGGAGTAATTTCTTCATTTGCAGCATCACTAAACAATATTTGCAATATCGCTTGAGTTGCTTTAGTCGCCTGTACGAGGCCGGTAATTTTAAATTGATTGCCACGATTGGCAATTTCTACATTCAAACGACGTTCTATTTGATGTAAATGTGCATTAAATTGTCCACACAGATTAGCTAAGCGTTTATTATCGACAGGCTCTAATGTTAATTCTAATGTTTCTCTACTCACTCATTATGCCTGCTGTACGATTTTATCTAGAGAAGATTCTACTAGTCTGCCACGTAATGAATTAGGTAAAGCTTCCGTAATCAGCACATCCACAAACTGTCCTGCCAAACGAGGGTGACCGATAAAATTTACTACTCGATTGTTTTCAGTCCGACCTGTGACCTGAAGTTGATTTTTCTTCGACACACCTTCAACCAATACTGACTGTACTGTATCAACCATTGATGCTGATATAGACATAGTCATTTCATCTAAACGCGTTTGCAATGATTTAAGCCGTTGCTTTTTTGTTTCTTCAGAGGTGTCATCTGGCAGATCCGCAGCAGGTGTACCTGGTCGGGAGCTATAAATAAAGCTATAAGAAAAATCGAAACCAACTTGTTCAATTAAATCCATGGTATCGGCAAAATCTGCATCCGTTTCACCAGGAAAACCAATAATAAAATCAGAAGATAGACTGATACCAGGACGTACTGCTTTAACTTTTTCCATGGTTGCTAAATAATCAGCACGCGTATGCCCTCGTTTCATCATCGATAAAATACTATCGCTACCACTCTGTACAGGCAAATGAAGATGGTTGACCAGTTCAGGAATTGAAGCAAAAGCATCCACTAATTCATCAGTAAATTCAATAGGGTGTGAGGTGGTAAAACGAATACGGTCAATACCGTCAATGGCAGCGACAAAGTGTAGTAATAAGGCAAAATCTGCAATATCGCCATCATCCATTACACCACGATAGGCATTAACGTTTTGCCCGAGTAAATTGACTTCACGCACACCCTGCTCAGCCAGAGTACTAATTTCATCTAGCACACTTTGCACTGGGCGGCTAATTTCCTCGCCACGTGTGTAGGGTACAACACAAAACGTACAATACTTGCTACAGCCTTCCATCACTGAAACAAATGCCTTAGGGCCCTCAGCTCGGGGCTCGGGCAAAGCATCAAATTTTTCAATTTCAGGAAAAGATATATCAACAACCCGCTTAACGCCACTGCGAGATTTATTTAATAATTCAGGTAATCGATGTAAGGTTTGCGGACCAAAAACGATATCTACATAAGGCGCTCTTTTTTGTATCGCTTCGCCCTCCTGGCTTGCCACACAACCACCGACCCCGATAATAACATCAGGACGCTTTTCTTTAATTTTTCGCCAACGACCCAATAAAGAAAAAACTTTCTCTTGTGCTTTTTCTCGAATTGAACATGTATTTAAAAGTAAAACATCGGCTTCCTCAGGCGTTTCTGTTAATTCCATTGCGTGAGAAGCTTTGAGTACGTCGGCCATCTTATCCGAATCGTACTCGTTCATTTGACAACCTGTCGTCAAAATAAATAATTTCTGCGTCATAGACTGCGTGGGTTCTAGCTTGTATTACTAACAACTGCCCTGTTATGTGGCAGTAAAAGGTATGCATTATACTCTTGCCGATGTATTTGGTGAAATATTTAGCGATAAATACAACACGCACTGTTATCTCACAACGACATCAAACTCATTTATTTTTTCGTTTTAGTCAAAAAATGATCCATTTTATGTGCTTTTGTTTGCAAATAAGCGTGATTATCACAATTTGATTCGATTTCAATTGCAATACGACCCTCAACTTTAACGCCAAGTGCCTGCAATTGTTCTATCTTATTCGGATTATTAGTAATCAGCTGAATTGAATCTATTTGCAAGTCTTCCAGCATCAATGCCGCTATTGTATATTCACGTTCATCAGGCCTGTGACCCAAATGAATATTAGCATCCACCGTATCCATTCCTTCATCTTGCAAATTATAGGCTTGTAACTTTTTGAGTAAACCAATACCCCTTCCTTCCTGACGAAGATAGATCAACACACCAAAGCCATGTTCACTGATTAATTGTAGAGCTTTATCCAGTTGATCTCCACAATCACAACGCCTGGAACCTAACACATCACCGGTAAAACACTCCGAATGAATACGCACAGGGACCTCCATTTTATGGGCGACGTCACCAAACACCAACGCAACATGTTCTTTATCATCGATGGTATTACTAAAATAATGCAATACAAACTCTCCATGCTCAGTTGGAATTCGAGTTTGTACTAGATTGTTAATTTCTGCTGTCAATACATTAAAACCTAAAAAAAAATCGATAAAAAACGGAATTAAAGCTTAACTAAAACTTCAGCACGGCCTTTTTCAGCCATATCACCACCAAAACGCTGTACTCTATCAAACGCCTGAGTCGGATCAGCAAACCTGGAGTCTAATTTAGCGAAGGACTTAAACATGATAGGTAAAAATGCCAGCGTATGCGAACCACAATCATTGAAGGTCGCAGATAGTGTTGGATGTTGCCATAGTAATAGCGTACCACGCTGCATTGCATAACCTAAAAACCGCCCGGTAGACCCCATGACGGCAATGGTTCCAGCAATCATACGTGAAGCACAATAATCACCTGCATTGCCTTCAATCAACATCGTGCCACGGCGCATATGATCACCGGCTCGTTGCCCTACATTACCTTTAACAATAACCGTGCCCCCTTTCATACCCTGCTTATTACCAGGTAAAGCCGCGCCTAAGAAATCACCGGCATTGCCATTTATGGTTAATAAGCCATTTTTCATTTCACACGCTGCATATAAACCAGCATCACCATTAACAGTGACAGCACCTGATTTCATTCCTATTGCCAAATAAGCACCCGCGTCACCCTCGACAGTCATATTACCATCCTGCAATTCTTTGGCGATAAAATCTAATTTGGCAAAGCTGTTTTTAATGATAATATTTTGGGTATCTGAACCCGTAATTTCAAATAACGCATCGGCACGAATTTTACGTTTACCATTTTGCAGTTCAATACCAGCAATTTCAGCTACGCTTTTATTTGTTAATAACTGGCACACCAGAGGTGACATATCTACACGTTGTGCGGTTTCTTGTTTAACCGTAAAAGTTAAAGCACTCATGCCATAATCTCCTGTAAATGAAAATGGAACGGCCCTAATTTACCACCGTAATTTCCTGCACTAATACGTTTAATACCATTTTTTGCACCTAAATCACAGACCGCTTGAATCCCCACACGCATCGCATTATCAATATCTTCTTTAGTTAAGCCATCAATAACGATTTCCATTACCGATTCAATTTCCGGAGAAAGATCCGTTGCAGTGATACCTTTTAATGTAGGGCAGAAAGCATCATTAGTTGATGCGCCTAAAGCAGGATATTTCGAACCTACTTTAGAACCTGAGCGCACTACACCTCCAGGAAACGGCATAATGACATTAGGCATTTTCTTCATCTCGATAATCGCTGCTTCACACGCGGCAAGCGCTTGATGCTGGGATTCAGCTAAAACTAAAAAGTTACCTCCTCCAACTGCATTCACTCGTCCTGTGGTTGCCTCAGTTAAAAATTCACCATCCATGACAGGCACGCGCCAATACCGTTTGCCATCAATTTTTTTTGAGGTCTGAAAGCCATCGCCGAAATAACGTAGATTTTTACCCAGTGGAATTTGCTCACCTTCATCAATTCCAGCAAATAATGCTGATGTTGGAGACGTTAAGACACACTGCCCTGCACGCGTTTCTAATTGCTTGGCTAAACCTTTTCCACCCATAGCAAAAATCAATATCGACACACCGGGACGCCCATCTGGTGTTTCTGAAGGATTTAGAATACGCTCAATACCCGCCTCACACCCACAAGCAATCACTGAGGTGGCAAATCCCGTCATCGCTTGCGCTGAAATCATCGCCCACTTTTCATTTTGCGCAGTAATAATTGCGCGTGTCGCTTTCATTGGAAACGCTTCAGCGAAGGTTGCATCAATGCTTACACCATTAATAATCATAATCTTGAACTCACTTTATAGTATTAATGCAGTCATCATGAAATAGAATTTAACGTATGTGTCGTCAAACTGCCTCGCCCATCTTCCGTAATTTCATCATCACTGATTTTGAAGTTACCGACCTTCATCGTCATAAAGCGATCAAAATATTTTTGTAAATCTTGCTCGACAGAAATATCCCAGTCAGGACGAACAATATGCGTAGTGCCCCATTTGGTATGTACGACTTTACCGTCAACGACCACTAATTCACCATCCTTGAATACATAGTCCGGTTTTTCAAACATCTTTTCGCGATCAATATTATCAGTGTAAACAGTAATATCAGCCCAAGCGCCCTCGCCTAAACTACCACGGTCATCTAAACCGATTAGTTTAGCCGCACCAGCTCGAGTCAGAATAGCGATTTCTTGCAAACTGTATTCACGATCAATAGAAGCTAAAGTAGTCATTTTTTGCGCTTCAGGATGAATGGTTGCTAACATATCATTACGGAAACTTTTATCCATCAACAAACGAATCAAATGCGGATACGTGGTAAACGGTGCGCCATTTGGATGATCAGTGGTTAAAAATACGCGCCACGGATCATCAACTAACAAGAAAATTTCTAAGCCAATCGCCCATTGCAGTGCATTGACAAAGTTTTGGTCGCGATATTTAAATGGCACCACACCACAACCAGCATCACACTCAATGTCCATACACACCCATTTATTCGGGCTGGCAAAACCATGATTCGCATGTTGACGCATACTATCACCTGAGGCGGTAATCGTCTGACCAAATAAAATCTGACCAACATCCGCAGTGATATTTTTATTTTTATTTATCGATTCTGCAATCGCCGCGCCGCCTGAAGAAAATTTAAAATCACCTTCAGTGCCGTAACTATGAAATTGAATATGCGTTAAATGCATGGGTAAACCACCAATACCTTGAATAGTATCTAAGGTAGTTTTCATATTACCCGGTACACCTAGATTACAGCCATGTACATGTAAAGGGTGTTTAACGCCAAGTTCTTTAACTGCGGTAGCTAAAACCTTCAAAATATCACGCGGGCTGACGCCGTAATGCGCATTTTGCTCATCTAATTCTAATTTACGCTGGTTAAATTTAAACGCGTTAATACCACCGGGGTTCACCACTTTTACGCCTATGGCTTTAGCCGCATTCATCGTCCATGCCACATAATCGTTAATGGCTTTTTGATCTTTTTTAGCAGTGAGCATGCGCAGCAAATAATCATCACTGCCCATCAGAACATAACCGCCTTTATCTAAAATAGGAATATCACCCATTTCCATATGCGCTTGACGGGCATTAACAGGTAATACAGCCGGCTCAAAACCGGCGGTATATCCCATTTCTGCATAACGGTAACCGGTTGCGAAAGTGCTGGGCATCGCATGACCACAGCCTGAACGCGTAATATCAGAACGATAAACCGGATCTTTACGGTGATCTTCAGGAATTAACATACGCGCAATATTTCCCTTACCGCCACCGATATGCGTATGCATATCAATCGCGCCAGACATCACCACTTTACCTTTCAGATCATATTCTTTATCAATCTTTATATCCGCTGCCGGTTGCTTTACAAAGCGACCATCCTGAACATAGAGCGTCTGCACCTGACCATCAATACCACTGGCAGGATCATAAACAGTTCCGCCTGTTAATTTTATCAACATGATTATTCTTTCCTACAAAGCGTGTTCAATTGCATTCAAAACATCTGCCGTACTAGGCAAGCCTGAATCACGTAATTTTTTAAGACGAATGGCGACCACATTATCTAAACGATACGCATGTCCGGCATGATCTATACCCGGTGTACCCACGGGAATAAAAATAGCGGGTTCTTTAGCGAAAGTCATGCCTGAACGCCCCACAACAATTATTGGTAACTCTGTTGCGGGTGGTAAAGAAGTGCTATTAAAGGCCTGTACCCACACCAAAACATCGGCTTCACCATTGGCTAACATCGCATTACTATCATATAGAAAAGGGTCATACTCGGGAAAACCACTGGAAAATCGCGCTCTAGCAGGATAAGCCGAGGTCCAGCCACACACTTGGTTAGCCGTTTGATCGCCTTCTTTACCGCCCAATGGAAAACCAGAACAACGCGTATTCATGGTATTAATATCTTTCACCATTTCCGAGAGCATTTGTACGGTCAATTCCGCTTGATCATAGTCTAAAGCTCCTGCCGCCCAAGTCACGACACCGTATTTAGCGGCTTTTAACTGCTCTGCCACTTGCTGTAAATCACTTACAGCAATACCACACACCGACTCAGCTACAATCTTTTTACTTTTCACTAAAGCACGTAAAACCGCCATCACTTCAGGTAAATCTGCATCAGCACATTGTAGCACTTTTGCTTTAATACCTGCGGGAGAGGTCGAAGCATTGCCCGAGGGTGCTCGACCTAAATACACAACATTGCGCTGGCTGGTATCAGCCAAAAACATGGATTCTTTATTCCATAAATAACGTTCAAAAAATCGTGGGGCAAAACCTTCTAAATCAACACCAACAATCAACAATAAATCACAACGGTTTTTTATTTCCGCTAAAGTGGTATTCATCCAGCCGGTATCTTGCAAAGCCAGAAAATTACGTCGCGCTGCGGTAAAATTCAAATTATCGACCACAGCCCCAGCCTTATCAGCCACCGCCATAACGCCACGCATGCCATTGACATCGGTTGCACAACCACCGATAACAGGCTGATTACTCCCGCGCAATAATTCAGCTGCTTTCGCAACAGCGATATCCAGACTAACTTTCTTACCGTCCACGCGCGCACTGGTATCGGTAATCGTTTGTTCAAACGCAGGTGTGTTCACTGTACAACCATTGGCACTAACTTTTACAGCCAATCCGTCGATTTGAACCGTCAGATCATCCGTTCCAATACCACAAAAAGGACTGGGTACTTCAGTTATTTCAATCACTCGCTGTTCCTCTATGTATCTTTTTTAATATATTTAAAGCGTGGATCATCAGGCGTACCTTCAAAAATACCCTGTGATGTTTCTGCGGCATCCCACATGACTACTTCTTCAATTTTTTTCGCTAAAGCAAAATCTTTTTCGGTAATGCCTTTTGCTGAATGCGTAACAAGTTTAACAATCACAAATGCATACGACACGGTTAAATCGGGGTGATGCCAAGCTTTTTCGGCTAAATGACCCACCGTATTAACCACCATTAAGCTCGCTTTCCAGCCGCTGGTCTTAATTTTGCGCCGAATCCAGCCTTTTTCATAAACCCAGTGCGGCAATTCTTCAGTTAACCTGTTTGTTACTTCTGTATCAGTATAAGCTTCGCTCATCACCTTATCTCCTTAGCCATATCGTTTACCGGTCATTATGCCATAAATCATATAGCGCGAACCGGAGGACGCTTCAATAAATTATCTTTAAGCTAAAAACTCAGGCAACGAAATAACTTGAAAGCCTGATTCTTTGGCTTGATTGCGGTCTTGCTCAGTATTATAGCCCCAGTCCACTAACTGCAATTCAACAGAAGATAAAGATTTGTTATCCGCAATAGTCAGTAAAGTAGGCAAACGATCTTCAATAAAACATAGCTTTGCATCAGCATGTTTAAGCACGAGCTCTTGCAAAACTTCAGTTTTACTCATCTTTCTATCCAAACCATAAATATCATCAGGCATAGAAACTTGATTAGCCGCTAAAATTTGTTTGACAAAACGCTCTTGTTTGGTCGTGACGATATACCAGGGTTGCCCCTGCAATTGCTGTAATTTATCGGAAATACCCTCAAACAAAGGATTCATAATAATCCATTCATCTCTTGCATGTTCTATCCACTGATCGCGTGTTTGGCCAAACAAGGTTTTTAATAAAGCGACATCCTCCCCTAAATGGTCAATAAATTGGCCCATATTTGCTTTAATATTGGCAACAGACTCACCTTGTTGTAACAGGCGCATTAAAACAATGGCTTCATAGCCTGTTTCCAATTGTGGACGTAAACTACGAAATTGTTCTATATGTGCTTCAGTCGGAATAGTGCCCACCATATCAGGCCACATATGGGTGGCTGCTTTCCAGCCGGTAATTGCTGTCTCTACGGCACTATCACAGATAACACCATCAAAATCTAATGCGTAAATTAGGGATTTGTTCATATAACACTTAAGGTAGGTCGTTTTAAATCCTCGATTGCCAGGCAATAAAGTTGAAACCGACAAGATATGGATTTTACCGATAATAATTAGCTTAAATATCGCGCTTTCTTAATATACTAACTCTGGCTACAAAATATTTATTCGGCATACACACTGCGAATGACAGCAACAATCTCTTTAACTGTTGCATCACTCAATTCAGAACAAATCGGTAAAGACAGACAACGTGCTGCAATCGCTTCAGTTACTGGCAAGCTAACGCCAGTACAATCTTCTTTAAAGACATTTTGCTGGTGCAATGGCACAGGATAATATACCGCACAGCCTATTTGTTTTGCTTGTAAAGCCGCTAGAATCTCATCACGTCGATCTGCCAGTAAAGTATATTGATGATAAACATGTACGCCCGCGCCATCCTCATACGGAGTTTCTAATGGTAAATCAGCCATTAACTCCGAATACAAATGCGCCGCATGACGACGGCTGTCATTATAACGATCGATATGCTTTAACTTGGCACGTAACACAACCGCTTGCATATCATCAAGACGGCTATTAAAACCAATCACATCATGATAATAACGCACATCAGATCCATGATTACGTAATTGTTTAACTTTAGCAGCGGTTGCATCAGAGTTAGTCGTCACTAAACCACCATCACCAAAAGCACCTAAATTTTTGCTTGGGAAAAAGCTAAATCCTGCAGAATCACCAATACTACCAGTTTGTTTACCCGCTACAGATGCGCCAAAAGACTGCGCGCAATCCTCTACTAATTTGAGCTTATGCTTATCGCATACCGCTTTAATCGCAGTCATATCGACAGGTTGACCAAACAAATGTACCGGCATAACCGCTGTAGTTTTATCCGTGATAGCGGCTTCAATTGCTTCTGCAGTGATATTGAATGTTTTAGGATCAACATCAACAAAAACCGGCTTTGCGCCAACATAACAAATGGCTTCAGCGGTAGCGATAAAAGTAAAAGCACTGGTAATAACTTCATCACCCTCACCAATCCCTTCAGCCAGTAAAGCCAAATGCAAAGCATCGGTACCAGAAGCTACACCAATGGCATGTTTAACACCTAAATACTCAGCCGCTTCTTTTTCAAAGCCTTGTACATTTGGGCCTAAAATAAAAGAACAATTTTCTATTGTTTTTGCCAGGCCCTGCTCAACTTCCTCTTTTATTTCCGCATACTGCGCTTTCAGGTTTACCATTGGGATCATATTTATCACCTTTCACTATTAAATGTTTTGTAACTGCATAACAAACGGACTCAAATCCGTCCTAAGGCCTTGTTCTATTGAAGCAACTTAGTAATCTCAATGGCTGTTGCCAACGCACGCCGGCCTGCTTCACCAGAAACATCAGGCGTCGTTCCCGTTTGAATACAGTTAACAAAATGCTTGATTTCCTCTAACAAAGCATCCCCATTTTCAAAAACAGATTTTTCAGTTTCAATTTCAGGTATACCAGGAAACATTTCTTTGTCACCGGCAAAATGCTTGGTTAAAACACGATTTTGAAAATCAATAGAAATATATGAATTTGGACGAAACATACGCATTTTACGTTCCATCTTCATACTTATACGACTGGCCGTGACATTAGCCACACAACCATTTTTAAACGTTAAACGCGCATTGGCAATATCTGTTCCTTTTGTCAATACTGCCGTACCGCTGGCTTCGATATGATCTACTTCTGAATCAACAATGGCTAGAATAATATCTATATCATGAATCATTAAATCCAGAACGACACTAACATCATTAGCACGAGGATTAAAAGGTGATAAGCGATGAGATTCTATAAACAAAGGTTTATCTTCCAAGACACCTAAACCCATCACTGCGGCGTTAAAACGTTCTAAATGTCCTACCTGTAAAACAAGATTTTTCTGCTTAGCAATCGCAATAAGTTCATCTGCTTCTTCAACTGTAACAGTCACTGGTTTTTCTACTAAAACATGTGCCCCAGCGTTTAAAAAATCTTTAGAAACCTGATGGTGCAAAGTTGTTGGCACGACGATACTGACTGCATCGACTTTACCTAATAGAGACTGGTAATCTGTTAAGGCTTCAGCGCCATGTTTTTCGGCAACATCTTTAGCCGCCTGCTGATTAATATCAACGACAGCGACTAATTCACAATCAGGCAGTGAAGCGTATTTCTCGGCATGAAACTTACCCAGATAACCGGTTCCAATAACTGCACATTTAAGTTTACTCATTAGTTTTTTCTCTTAAAAAATTTTTTGTATTGTATATTATTTACGGCTTACACCAAAATCAGCCGACCCAATAACCAGATGTCAACCACCACAACCTGACTCTTAAACCTATTTCAGTTACATACCCCAGCGTAATGAAACTTACTTCTCCATCAGCCCCCAGGATAAAAACAGCAGGCACTGCGCTCACTCCGAAACTTTCTGCTAAAGCACCGTCATTATCATTAATAACTTGCCAATTCAGCTTATGTTTTTGCATATAGCTTAAAACATTGGCATTATTGCCGGAGCGCAAAGCGACTGTTATCCCCGGATAATCATGCAAAACCTCACTGATGGTGCCTTGAATAGCAGCACAAATGCCACACCAACTTCCCCAGAAATAAATAATAGCCGGTTTATTGGCCAACAGCTTAGCGCTATTTTCGCCGCTTAGGGTTTTCATCGGCAAATCAGGCGTAGCACCTGAGCGCATATCACGCTGCATAAAGGTTTGTAACAATCCGACAAACATAATCAATAACAATAAATCCCTTATTATTTTCATAAGCCGAGCATTAAACTCGCCCCGTACTTTTTAAGCCATCGTCGCTGTTGCTCATATCCCGGGCAATGTCTGGCAACAAGAGCCCAAAATGCAGCAGAATGATTACGTTGTTGTATATGACATAACTCATGCACCACCACGTATTCAAATACCTCGGCAGGTGCTAGAATCAATAACCAGTTCAAATTAATATCATTATGAATACCACAACTGCCCCAGCGACTTTTCTGGGTTTTAATGCTAATAGAACGCGGGCTGAGCTGATATAAGGGAGCAAACTGATCAATCGTTTTTTGCGCCTGCTTTGCAGCGGCCTGTCCCATCCAGTGAATAATTGCCAGACGAATTTGTTCATTCAGTGCCGTTCCACTGTACATTTTTTTAAATTTCTCAGGTACATAAACAATAAAAGACTGAAAAAAATCGATTCTAATCTGCGTGTGCTGGCCAAATTCAATCTGCAATAAATAGCTTTCTCCCAAATAGGGAATCTTCGCACCCTGCTGATAACTTTCGGGGGCAAAACTTACGCTGCTATCAACATGTCGCTGCACTTTATTTTTTGCCGATTCAATCCACGCCTGCTTAGCGTGCATGAACTGCTGAATTTGTTTCTCGGGCATACGCAACGGCGCTACAACCTCTACTTTATCAGCTGTTACCACGATCCTGGCACGCCTGGCACGCTGACTTCGACGAATCTGGTAATTTTCCTGTTTGCTCATTTTGTACGCATACTTGATATTCTTTATAGAAAAAACTTGTTTCAGTTCAGCTTGTATATATTTACTAGTACATTTACGAGTGTTATTTGTTGAGCAGAAATAAAAGTCACTTTATTTAGCCTGATTGCCCCAGCCGCCCAAGAAACAATCAACTAGCAATATAATTTCTGCCTTTGCTACTGTGATGTTTTCCGACGTTTGATTTTGCATTAATAATTGCATAGCGATCCCTTGTACACTTTTAATTAAAACCTGTGCAGCCATTTGCACCTGATCATCGGTATGCCTGAGATCAAGCTGCCTAATCAAGTCATACATTAACTCAAAAGTTCGCTGATTTTCTTGCAAATACCCTTCAGGAACAGGCTCTCCCAGCGGCAACTGATGCTCAAACAGCATGCGCCACAAACCTTCATTAGCGACAGCAAAATCAAGATAAGCAAGCGCGATACCTTGCACGGTTCCAGTTGTCTTTAATCGCGCTTGTAAGTACTGATCCAGTTTCTGCCATGTCCGGACTTTAATATGCATGATCAAATCATTCATATTAGCAAAAACCATATAAATACTACCGACGGTATAACCGATGTCGGCGGCAATTTTACGCACTTTCAGCGCAGTGTATCCATACTCCTGGACAATATCTTCCGCAGCTTCCAGCACCATTTGCTTTATTTCTACCTGACTATGTTCACTACGTCTTGCCATAATATTACCGCATTAGCTGATGAATGTTTTAGAATACCTCAATACTAAAAAAGGCTAAAGCCTTTATCCTGTAAAAATCAGTTTAATAAAATAACAGTCTGACTGATTCCTGCAGGTTTATGCTTATACGGAGACATATGAACCATGAACTGATTGCTGTTGTTGATGAAAATGACCAATTTATCGAAAACCAGCCCCGTAAGAAAGTCCATCAACTTGGCTTGCGTCATAGAGCTGTGCATATTCTCGTATTCAATGATAAACAGCAGCTTTTTTTACAAAAACGCTCACTAAGTAAAGATATCAATGCCGGGCTATGGGATACTTCAGCAGCGGGGCATGTCGATGCAGGAGAAACATACGCTGCCTGTGCTCACCGGGAAACTATTGAAGAGCTGGGGGTTTGTGTAGACTCAACACTCACGTTTCTGTTCAAATTACCTGCAATACCCGAAACAGGCATGGAATTTGTACAGGTCTATCGTAGTACACACAACGGCCCTTTTACATTAGAAGCGGAAGAAATTGATGGTGGTCAATGGTTTAATATAAAAGATATTTCCCGGCGCGTTGCCGATAACGACCAGACTCTTACTGACACGTTTAAAACCTTATGGTTAAAATTCGAGGCACAAAACCATGCATAGGGACGAATTAAATCGCTATTTTAACGACCTGCTCAACCCGTCAAGCTTTGAAGACTATTGTCCTAATGGCTTGCAAATTGAGGGATCAGAAAGCATCCAGAAAGTAGCGTTTGCTGTTTCTGCTACGCGTGACTCAATCACCCAGGCAGCAAATCTTGGGGCCGACACGCTGGTTGTACATCATGGCTTATTCTGGCATTTCCACGGCACTCGTACGCTGACCGGATCTTTTGCCAAACGCATTTTCCCTTTGGTAAAACACAATATCAATTTATTTGCCTACCATCTCCCATTGGATGCACATCCTGAAGTCGGTAATGCAGCTCTCCTGGGTCAACTGATAGGCTGTCATCAACAAGGCCCGTTTGGGGATTATAAAGGTAATCCGACCGGGATTGAAGGTCTGCTTGAACAACCACTCTCTGCCAAAGAACTTGCCTTGAAATTACATTCTGTACTAAATCATGATGTCATTATAGCCAGTCCAGATGAAAATCAGCTGATTGAATCAATCGGAATTATTACTGGCGGAGCGAACAGTCACTGGGCTCTGGCACAAAAAGCAGGACTGGATGCATATATTACCGGCGAGATATCCGAACATGACTGGCATGAAAGTCAGGAAAACGGTATCCATATGTTTGCCGGAGGGCATTATGCAACAGAAATTTTTGGCGTACTAGCGCTTATGCAAAAAATACAAATGCACTTTCATTTAGAATGCGTATTTATTGATAGTGATAATCCCGCATAATACTTCGGAGAGCACTGCTTACAACACTTAATACGTCATGGTTCGCCCAGGGCTTTAACGCAAAAGGTATAGTCAACGGTGTATTGTGGGGCAAGAACAATTGACAAATAATGCTTTCCAATTTGGCAGAATCAGGACGAGTCCCTGCGTGATGTTTTTAATTTAAGATAGTCGTCAGCGTACAGCCATAAGCAGCAGATAATTAATTTTAATTTTTAATCCATACTAACTCTTTTGGTTTGGTTTATTATTCAGTGTTTGTGTTGAATCTGATGCTAGTGCAATGGCAAAATCAAGAATAGGACAAGAGTCAGGAGTCAGTATTGAAAATTGAAGATAAATCTCAGCAAACATTATTTACTCAGCAGTGGAATATTTATCAAAAAGTAATCCGCAATAATTATATGTACCATGCTGAAATTGTAGATATTGTCAGTTGCGAAATCGGAAAATTTACCAGCCTGTCTATACTCGATCTAGGTTGTGGGGATGCTTATATATTCAGCCAGAGTATCAAAAATGTAAATAATAGACATAAACAAATTGATTACCGTGGTATCGATTTATCACCTGCGGCATTGGAAATTGGCAAAACTAATTTACAATCGCTCAGTGGAAATATACAGCTAATCAACAATGATTTACTCAGTGAATTGCAAACTAATCAACACCGCTATGACATTATTCTCTTAGGTTATAGCCTGCATCATCTGAATACAGAACAGAAACAACAATGTTTTAGCTTGATATCCCGGCATTTATCGAACCAGGGAGTATTTATTTTTTATGATCTAGAAATGACAGCAGATGAAAATCAACCTGCCTATATTAAAAGAGCATGTGATGTATTTACAGAACAATGGCATGATTTTGATGATGAGGCGATTAGCAGCATTTGCTCACATGTGATAGATAACGATTTACCAGAAAACGAGCATTTTTATAAAAAGTGTTTCCGCCAGACAGGACTTTCTGTTATTAAAAAAATGTTTCGCGATAGACAGCAGTTATTTTCTGTCTATGTAGTAAATAATCCCTAGTAGGCCATGGCTTTAGCCCGCGCCAGTTAGTACCCTATATTTGACAGGTTAAAACCAATCACACCTCAAAGTGTGTCGTTTGAATTAAGGAACTTTAGGATCAGTTCTAATATTCATACATTTTTCTGGAATCATAGACTTTACCCTGTGCGTTAACAATCTAGCCACGCCTTTGATAGCAGTATAGATATTGTATTGTTAGAACTGGGACCTCCCTGGCTTCGCTTGCTCCCATTCGTGTTAAAATAAAAGAATTGAAGTTTAAAAAACTACAATCCTATACTCTATATCCTCCAGCGATTGGCGACTACTCCAAATTTTAAGAGAAAAATCATGTTAATAAAACTAAAAGCAAAACTTCCATTAGCTAAATTAAAGCAATATCCCAGCATTAATGCCATTGTCATTCTGATAGCTATGATTATGCTATGGCGAGGAGTCTGGGGGCTGTTGGATATTTATTTATTTCCTGGAGTGCCTACATTTAGCTATTTATTCTCTATTTCTTTGGGAATATTAATACTTTATTTAGATGACTTTAATTTAAGTGATTTAAAAAAAATAACGACCTCTGCTAAAAACTCAAAATCACAAGACGAAGAGTAATTCGTATAGATCGTAATATCATTACGAATAAAAAAGTATCAGCCTAATCTTATCTCGCCAGATAATTAGTTTGATTTATAAAAATAACTTGTAAATTCCAGAGGGATGTTCAGGTCTTGCATTAACGCATCATTGCAAGACTTGAAGTCCCTATTTGCACTTTGTACGAATGAGCCGATACGGGTTGGTAGAAGCTATAACAGAGCTAAATCCAAAATGAAAAATAAATTCCATTTTGGAAACTACAAGAGGGCTAAGTAAATATAAACTTAATGTCATTACCCCCCCTAATCCGGCTGTACCTCCTGCCAGTTTTGATAATTCGTGTCATTATCGGCATTCGGGTCGTAAAAGACGTCATCACTTTGAATATACTCGCCATCAGTGTTCATCCACGTTTGATTTGCACCTGAGTCTATTTGATAGGATTCCCCATCATACGGATTAGTTACAGTTTCCTCCTCGTTGATGGCGTTGATGAACTGGCGTTGATTCTTATCACGTTGATTTGAAGCTTCACGCAAACCTTTCATATAGCTATCGAATCCAGCGGCTTTTTCCTTGCGATTAGCCTGATACGCATTCCAGTTTGATTGGTTTTGTTGACGACGATTTTGATATGCCTGGCGCCCTTCAGAAGTAGAAGCCTCCCATTGCCTTTGAGCCACCCATTGTTGCAGAGCAGGTGCAATCTGCTGATAGGCCCGATAATCTTGCTGGCTTGTGCGATAGCAATACTCCCAGTACTTTGCATCGTAATCCAGAGCATTCGTAGGGTTCCGTAACTGACCAGGATTCTTCGATAAACTTTCCAGATAATTGAAAAATTGCTGATGGTACTGAGCCTCGTGCTGAGACAATCGGTAACCTTCAGCATTGTTTGCCATTTGGTAAATACCCAGCATACTCTGGGTTGTGGCATTTTTCGTCCGAACCAGTTCAGCTGCATTTCTGAGCATTTGCAAGATTTCTTGATCACTTTGTGCTTGAACTTGTGATGTCAGAAAAAGTGACAGGACGAAAATAAGGGTTCGTTTCATATCCATGGCATCCTCGTTTTTATTAAAGTGGCTAGAGGGGTTTACCGAATGCCACATATCTCCTGATGTGCAGCAAAATATATATGAAACCGTAACACACTTTCATTTTTTAAGGAAGAACATAGATTACGAATCTATAGACAAATAAGCTAAAAAGAGAATCGTCAGCCTTGCCCAGTTTCAACAAAAACAGTGTTACGCCGCATCATGAACTCCTTTGCTTACATGCTCTGGTGTACCAGGCAGGCGCCACTAAAAACTAGCACACTCTGGAAAGGACTTGCAGCGTAATGCCCCTTTTTACTTCATTGCATTGCTAAACGTCTAAAGTTTGATTTACTCTTCTTGCTCAGCAAAAAACGCTTCAACATCCTTAATATCACGCGTCCTGCGCATAGCGGGTACACTGTTTAAAAACATATGCCCGTAAGACTTTTTGAGTAATCGAGGATCACATAGTAATAACACTCCGCGATCATTAACATCACGAATTAGCCGCCCTATTCCCTGACGCAAGGCGATGACAGCGGTGGGTAACTGATATTCAATAAACGGTTTTCGACCTTGCCTTTCCATGGCCTCCAGACGTGCCTTTAAAACCGGGTCACCCGGCGATGAAAAGGGTAATTTATCAATTATAACGGTTGATAATGCATCACCCCGTACATCAATACCTTCCCAGAAACTGGCGGTGCCGAGTAATACTGCATTACCTTTCTGCTTAAAATCATCCAGTAAAATAGCTTTCGGCTTGTCACCCTGAACTAATATAGGATACTTGATCTGTTTGTCTAATATTTTCGCAGCCGCCTGTAAGGCCCGATGACTGGTAAATAAGAAAAAGGTGCGCCCTTTGCTGGCATTAATAACAGGAATTGCGACTTTTACAATCTCTGCAACGAATTCAGGTGAATTCGGCTGAGGCAAGCCTTTGGGATGATAAAACAGGGATTGATTGGGGAAATCGAAGGGACTTTCCCAGCTATAACTTTTGGGATCGCTAATCCCCAGGCTTTTAGCGAAGTGATCAAATTTATGTGCGACACTTAAGGTTGCAGAAGTAAAGACCCATGATGCACTGTGCTGTGCCATAAAGGTTTTAAATTCTGCTGCAATATCTAATGGTGTTAGATTTAAGGTGAAAGATTTTTTATGCGTTTCATACCAGCGCACCCATTTGCCACTGCTATCCTGTAAGATATTTTTAAACTGCTGTTCTAGTTCTTCCGCGCGTTTAAAGCAACTTTCCAGCCCTTTGGTGCGCACTGAAGCGAGTTCCAGTTGATCAGCCAAACTATCCAGGTGTTGTTGTAAACGCTTTAATCCGTCCATAATTTTGGGGTTAGCTTCGATATCCTTCCAGTCACCCCGCGTCATATCCAGGCCAAAGGCCAGGCGCATATCTTTAATTTCATGCTCAAGGTTTTCGCAGGCCACGCGTAAATCAGGCATGTCTTTAGCATCCTGAAAATATTCCATTAATGCATCCTTTGCCAAATCGCTGAGTTGCTTTGAACCCAGGGACATGCCTAAAAAATTTGATGCGGTATCGGCTAATTGATGCGCTTCATCAATAATCACCACATCTGCATTGGGCAGCAATTCACCAAAACCTGTCTCTCTGATTGACCAGTCTGCACAGAGCAAATGATGATTGACGACTATTAAATGCGCATCCTGAGCTTTTTTACGCGCTTTCATTAAAAAGCATTCTGCATGTTCAGGGCATTCCTGACCTATGCAGTTCTCGCGGGTCGATGTTGCCTGCCCCCAGACAGGATTGGATTCCATTACATCGGGCATATCTGAAATATCACCTGTGCGCGTGCTCTTGGACCATTTTTTAATATTAGCCAGATCTGCTGCTTCTTCGCGACTAAAGCCCAGGTTTGAGTGTATAGCTAGCTCTAATCGGTAAGTACATAGATAGTTAGCGCGCCCTTTTAATAACGCGGCAGCAAATGGCACTGTCATCGCTGCGCGTATAAGCGGTACATCTTTGTTGAATAACTGATCTTGAAGATTCTTGGTTCCCGTCGAAACAATGACTTTTTTACCGGATAAAATTGCCGGCACCAGATAGGCAAAGGTTTTTCCTGTCCCTGTCCCAGCCTCAACAATAACGTGCTCTTTATTTTCAATACTTTGGGCGACAGCTTTTGCCATTTCCACTTGTGCCACACGCGGCAAATAGCCAGGAATCACTTTAGCTAATTTGCCGTCGGCGGCAAAAAACTCCTCAATTTGTTGTTGCTGATCCATTATTTTGTTAATAATCCCATTTTTTGTAAACGCCCGCCCAAGACTTCATTTTCTATAGAAAATTGCAATATATTCTTAGCTGATAAACGTAAACAGGTCACATAGGTTTTTGCTTCTACCGTTGCCGATCTGTTACTATTTTTTAATAAAGCCCGAATACCAATAAGTGCACCCTCACCTCGCTCTGCTACCAGTTGATTTTCACCTGCCTCATTTGCAATCCATACCTTGACCTGACCACTTAAAAGAATATACAGTGATTCGCCTACATCACCTTGATAAAAAACAGTATCTCCAGGTAAAAAATTAACATAGACAGCTTCCTGCCCCATTTTCATTAAAAAATCGACAGGGAGATTTTCAAAAAGGGGAACTCGATTAAGCCATGCATGTCGATTAGCAAGGGGCGATGACATTTTAAAAAACGACACTTGCTCCAGTGAATCGGTCAATTTTTGGCTGATAAGCTGCAATACTTTAGCACTAATCATCCCCTGATCATGACTTTTCTGCAGCAATTGCAATGAATAACGCAAAGCCACTTTTTGAAATACATAGGCTTCATAGCGCTGAAAAAACAAGGGGTAATTTTCGCTAAAATAATGCAGGCGATTTTGTCGGCGTTTTAAACGTATTTGATACCCTTGCTGAATAGGCTTAATTAATTCGGCATCAAGTCCGTCTTTAATCATCTGCTTGATTGCTTTCAAACCCTTATGCGCCATTAATACGCCAGCAATATCATGTAGGATTTTATTTG
The DNA here is from genome assembly GCF_002072955.1 of Methyloprofundus sedimenti. Lineage (NCBI taxonomy): Bacteria > Pseudomonadati > Pseudomonadota > Gammaproteobacteria > Methylococcales > Methylococcaceae > Methyloprofundus > Methyloprofundus sedimenti. The sequence goes on from NZ_LPUF01000003.1 coordinate 497,472, forward strand.
CAAAACGGCGTCTCTGATAGTGCGTTAATAAACCTTGAGTCCACTCTTTTTCGCTCAGAGAATGGATAATAAAGCGTTCAAAATCGAGTAATAGACTAGGCTGCAGCCAGCCATTACCCTTGGCATTCAAATAATCGATACTGTGTTGCCCGTCGATACGTAAAATATCCTTAAAAGTGACCAAGGTATAATAATTAACCAATCCTATTTCATACAGATATTCAATCTCTTCTGTCTCAGCCTGCAATGCCTTTAAGTGCGCATGTCTCAGCAACTGCTGATCAGACAAGGTAATCTGAGCAATATCCAGAGTACGGTGCAACTTGGACTCAACCGTTGATTCCATCGTGCTATCCAGTAAATGCAAGCTTGTAAATTGATGCAGAACCTTATCAACAGACTGAGTCGCTTGCTGCATAGTCTGTTTAAGTTCGGCTTGCTCGCTCTGGTTTAATAAATCCATTTTCAAAAAATGCATTAACCAGTGAATCGTAGGCGCATTAACCAGCAAGGAAACTAGCACCACACCCAATGTTAAACTTATTAATAAAGGCTTCTCTGGCATGGCTTCAGGAATAGACATAACTATTGCAATCGCTAAACCTCCTTTTAGCCCCCCCCACCACATGATATGTCGCTCAGACCAACTGATTTGTGCTAACGAAAAGCTTCTTGTAGTCAAGGGAATTAAAACATAAACACTCACTGCACGCGCGATATAGACCGCGATAACTACCCACAAAATAGCATGCCAAAAATCAGCCAATTGAACTATATCAACTGATAAACCAATCATAATAAACAGCAATGAATTACAGATTAAAACTATAAATTTCCAGGTGTCATGAATGCTATCAATGGTTTGTTTTGACAGGCGACTTAAGGCTGCAATGTTTAAAGTAATCGCCGCCGCTAAAACGGACATAACTCCTGAAACATGCAGTTCATGCTCGGCAAAAATGAAACTAAAATAGGCCAGTACCAGTGATAAAACCACTGGAATACTTTGATTGCCATGAAATAAGCGCACCAACAGTTCACTGACGATGATGCCGGTACATATTCCGACAACAATACCACCCAAAAAAACCTTAAAAAACTCCCCCGCTGCCTGCAAGCCATTTGCAAACGAAAAGTTATCCTCTACCAGTAGCATCATTAATATATTGAATAACACAATTGCTGTGGCATCATTCATTAATGACTCGCCTTCCACCAAAACATTTAAGCGCTTTGAAACACCTAACTCTTTAAATAGAGAAATAACAGCCACGGGATCTGTGGCAGAAATCAAACTGGCGAACAGTAAAGCCACAACTAGCGGTAAGCTCAAAGACCACCACACTCCAAAACCTACAAGTGCCACAGACACCAACATACCGACAATGGCCATCATTAATATCGGGACTATATTTTTCATTAAGGCACGCGCATCTAATGACAATGCAGATTCGAAAACCAACGCGGGCAGAAAAATATACAATACTAATTCCGAGGTCAAATGAAACTGGCTGAAATGATGTAAATTCAAAATCTGCACATCATTCGCAAAATAGTTCACCGCCATGCCTAATATCACTAATAAAACGGTATAAGGGATGGGTAAATGGCGGCAGAGACTATCAGCCATCATTGATATCACCAGTAATCCTGACATAATCAATATAATATCTGGTAAAGTCATCAATTAGTATCCCATCGATCTGTCATAATAATGTCATCTAAATAATTCTGTTCAAAAGGAAAATTATGCCGTAATAAATGATGCTTTACCAATAACTTACACTGATTTCGTAATAAGCAATCAAGTTTAACCCTCACAATCATCTAAGTTATAAGTTGACTTTTACCTCAAAATCATTAAATTTAATAGGCCGAAGTGATTGGAATAACCCGTAGCTCGGGATCAAAATAACATTACTTCGTTTAAGCTTAAAACTAATATTAGTCTTAACAACAACAAACACGGATCTATTTTTTAAATAGAATCTTTGGAGGAATTATATGAAGAAGCCTTTAAAACGCTTACTACTTGCTTCAACTGTAGCAGCTTTACTTGCAACGCCTTTTATTACATCTGCAAATAGTGGTGTTGAGAAATTAACCAGCAACCCTGCTAACTGGGCAACTTGGGGTGGCAACTACGCAGGTACGCGTTATAGTGAATTGGATCAGATCAACGCCAATAATGTTAAAAATCTGCAGCCAGCATGGTCTTTTTCTACAGGTGTATTACGTGGACACGAAGGTGGCCCATTAGTCATTGACGATGTTATCTATATCCATACACCTTTCCCTAATACAGTTTATGCGATTGATCAAGCAACACAAGCTGTTATCTGGGAATATACGCCAACGATGGATGCAGACGTTACTATCCCGGTTATGTGCTGTGATACGGTTAACCGTGGGCTAGCTTATGGTGATGGTAAAATCTTCCTGCAACAATCTGATACTGTTTTAACTGCTTTAGATGCTAAATCGGGTAAACGTATTTGGAGTGTACAAAATGGTGATCCTAAATTAGGGATGACTAACACTCAAGCCCCTTTAGTTGTTAAAGACAAAGTTATCACAGGTATTTCTGGTGGTGAATTTGGAGTACGTGGTTTCTTGGCTGCTTATGATATCAAATCAGGTCAATTGGTATGGAAAGGCTATAGTATGGGTCCTGATGGCGATACTATTATGGATCCTAAAAAATCAACAACCTGGAAAGATGGCAAAGTTACCCCTGTTGGTAAAAACTCAGGTACTAACACCTGGGAAGGCGACCAATGGAAAATCGGTGGTGGTACTACTTGGGGCTGGTTCAGTTATGACCCTGAACTAAATCTAGTGTATTACGGATCAGGTAACCCTTCTACATGGAACCCTGTACAACGCCCTGGCGACAACAAATGGTCCATGTCTTTATGGGCACGTGATGCTGACACGGGTGAAGTTAAGTGGGTTTATCAAATGACTCCACATGATGAGTGGGATTATGACGGTATCAACGAAACTGTTTTAGTTGATCAAAAAGTTAAAGGTGCAATGCGCAAAACTATCGTGCATTTTGACCGTAATGGTTTTGGTTACACATTAGACCGTGTTACTGGTGAATTGTTAGTTGCTGAAAAATTTGATAAATCAGTTAACTGGGCAACACATATTGATATGAAATCAGGTCGTCCAGTATTGGATCTTAAATACAGTACAGAAGCTAATGGTGAAGACGTTAATACTGTAGGCACATGCCCTGCAGCATTAGGTGCTAAAAACCAGCAGCCTGTTTCATTTTCTCCTAAAACTGGCCTATTCTATATCTCAGGTAACCACCTATGTATGGAATACGAACCATTTGAAGTTTCATATACTGCGGGTCAGCCTTATGTAGGAGCAACTTTAAGCATGATGCCGGCAGGTGCGGACGTACTTACAGGCAAACCGGATGGTACAACTAACCTGGGACAGTTCACTGCTTTTGATGCAACTACAGGTAAAATTGCCTGGTCTAACAAAGAAACATTCTCTGTTTGGTCTGGCTCACTTGCAACTGCTGGTGATGTAGTTTTCTACGGTACATTAGAAGGTTACTTAAAAGCTGTTGATGCAAAAACAGGTAAAGAATTATATAAATTCAAAACACCTTCAGGCATCATCGGTAACGTAAATACCTGGTCTTACAAAGGTAAGCAATATGTGGGTGTACTTTCAGGTATCGGCGGATGGGCTGGTATTGGTATCGCTGCGGGACTTGATTCAGGTGAATCTGATTCAAACTCTGAAGGCCTAGGTGCGGTAGGAGCATACAGAAGCTTAAGCTCTTTTACTAAATTAGGTGGTGTATTTACTGTATTCGCACTACCTAACTAAGATAATCTGTCTTTTAGATTAACTTAAACCTAAAAAGCCCCGGCTAATATTTTAGCCGGGGCTTTTTTGTTTATGCTGTAGGGTATATTATGTATCTACTTATGTTTAACGGTATGCAATGCATATCCTACACATCCTACTTTAATTTAAGATTACTCATGTTAGCCATACAATCATCTAAATCACTGCTTTCTGCTTTAATATTAAGTGCAGTAGCGTTTTCCAGCCACGCAACCGAAAAATTTCGAGTGTGTGCCGATCCATTGAACCCTCCCTATTCAAGCAAGAAACAAGACGGTTATGAAAATAAAATTGCTGAACTGTTTGCTAAACAACTAGATCAGGAAGTCGAATATTTCTGGTTTCCTCAGCGCATTGGCTTTGTACGCAACACCTTAAAAGCGACTATTGGTGATACTGAACAATATAAATGCGATGTCATTATGGGCGTACCAGCAGGTTTTGACTTTACCGCAACAACAGATTCTTATTATCATTCAACATATGTTTTGCTGATTGCTAAAGGTCGTGGCTGGGATAATATTACTATTCCAGAACAACTCAGATCACTCCCGCTTGCTAAGCAAGAACGTTTAAAAATAGCCATGTTTGACCGCGGACCAGGAACTGCCTGGTTACAACAAAGCGGATTATTAGACCAAGGGGTTCCCTACCAGACCATGACCGGTGACAGTGAAAACAACACGGCCATGATGATAAAAAAGGAATTACAGGCGGGTAATATTGATATGGTCATTTTATGGGGACCTATGGCTGCTTATATCGTCTCTCAACAGCCTGATGCCTATAAAATGCTGCCGATGAAATCAACTCTAAATCTGAAATTTGATTATTCTATGGCGATGGGTGTGCGTTATGGCGATAACGAGCGTAAAGCTCAGCTAAATGCATTAATCAACAAAAACCAGCAGCAAATCAATACAATTCTGCAAAGCTACCATGTGCCTTTATTGCCCATTCCCGAGAAAAAAGCAGACAAGGATGATGATTAAATTACAGAGCCTTTGAGGTGTACCGGCTTTAGCCTACACAGATAACAGTACAATATGTTGTGCAGGCTAAAGGCTTCCCCGGAAAAAACCTACTCTCGCAACCATTTAATCAGCGGATGTTGAGATAGGCTCTATCCTCCCTTGCGCGGCCATTATTTTTTTCTGCAATTTCTCAAAAGCCTGAGTCAGGGAATCTGCTATTTCCGTATGCCGACCCAGCGCTACAAGCACCTTCACCAGCGTAGGAAAACCCTCTGCCGAACTCGATTGTAAATACAAAGGCTGAATATAAAGTAAAGTATGCTCTACGAACACAATAATCATCCTTCCTCGAATAACTTTAGAGCCATGCTGATTCCACAAACTAAACTGCCTTGAAATATCTGGATTTTGATTCATTAATGCACTGACCTGTGCAGGCCCTTCTACTTGAACATCTTGAGGAAACTTATAGATAAAAATATCATCCTGATAATGCTCATTACAATGCTCAGCTTTTAAACAACCTGCAATAGCAATCGAATATAAATTATCCAGCCCTAAAGGCGAAAAGAGATTAACAGCAATAAATTTTTGACTCTCTACAGCTTTAGTTTTTTCCTGCTCTTCAATATCAAGAGTCAAATAATAAGGCTGCCCCGGTTTATCACCTATATGAGAAAACTCTAAAGCCGCACTTTGTTGATAAAATATGACTGGGTCTGTTTGATGAAAACGTGCATATAAGCGCATTTGCAAAGCGAACCAGGCTATAGTGTATCTAAAATGCTTGATAAAAGGCTTTGGCACCTGCGCAAACTCTTTAAACAAGCCAGGATAAAGTCGTTGATAGGTTTTAATTAATGGATCTTTACTATCAACCACATAAAAATCAACAGATCCGTTATATGCGTCAATAATAATTTTGACGGAATTCCGGGCGTAATTAAATTTTTCCGCTGTTGTACCTGGCTCTGAGTCTTCCAGAGTCACTGGTTGAACTAATGGGTAAAGCCTAGATGTGGTATAGGCATCAACTATCCAGTATATTTTATGATCGATCAAGACTGGATAGGGATCGTTATCCAGCATTAAAAAAGGTGCAATCTCTTTAATACGCTGATAAATATTACGCCTAACGAGTATACGGCTATCGTTGTTTATGCCCGCAGAAAAAAACAAACGCTCATCTTTAAAGAATATTGAGACCACTGCTTTAGCAAATAAAGATGATAACGGCAGACCACCCGTTCCTTGATAATCAGTGCTCATGTCACCTGATATTCTATTTTCAGGCTTTAATGATTCACTATTGGGTACCACCGCATATTTTGATTTTGCCAGCCCATAATAGATCTCAGGTCGATCTATACGTAATTTATCAAACTTTACATCCTGCCCAAAGTCACTGATTAACCATTGCATGGGTTTATTTGCTTGTTGATCGGAAGGCAACATAAGCATGCCATAACCATGCGTATAAACAAGATGTCGGTTACGCCAGTTTTGTGCCTCAACAGCAAGACCCTGATAATCAATTTCTCGAGCAGCAATATTCACTTGTTGATTTTTACCCCCTAACTTATAACGATCTGCAGCAATTTGATAAAAACTAAAATATGGCCGAATACTTTGTAATTGCTCAAAAGCAGAAAGTAATAGATCATTATCCCATAGTGGAATATTGTCTAATTCGCTAGTGATTTCTTTACTTATAGAGGCCGTTAAAGTGGGAACTACCGGATAATTTTTTACCGTGATATCATCAAAATTAAACGCATCAGCAGTAGCTTTAATATGGCGCTGAATATATTTAGCTTCCGCCTGAACCGGATTGGAGCTAACATAATAATCATCAATCAGATTTGGTATGACATCCGCCTGTTTAAGAGTCAATACTAGCAAGTAAGCAAGCCCAAAACCCATAGCAAGTTTATATTTTTGCCCGCTATACAGACTATAAATAGCGGCCACAGCTGTTCCTAAAAACAAGATAAAACTTAAAATAATGAGTGGTAATTGATGATTCATTTCCACAAACCCTGGCCCGAAAAAAACAGGTAAATGCCTGTCTTCATACAGCAATTCAATCCGTTCTAAAGCGATAGACCAGATTTGCAGAAAAATCAAAATCGCAACTAATATGGCAATATGTAATTTGGCCGCAGCAGGAAATTCCTGTAGCTTCTGTTTATGTTTCTTATAAAACACCAGATACAAACAACTAAGCAGCGCTATTAATACGGCAAAAATCCAAAGTAATTCTTTTTGTATCAGTGCATAGACAGGATAGGAAAAAAAATAGTAACTGATATCTTTAGCGTAGACCGGGTCAACAAGCTCGGATTTAGCGCCAAAATAATATAATAGAAAACTTTCCCAATGAGTATAAACTGGAATTAATAGCGGTATAACCAGCAAAAAAGATATCAGCCATAATAACTTTTTATTGCTTTGCAAAAATGCTAACAGACCTTTATTATCACTTTCCTTATGTAGTGATAATGCGCGTGGCATATAGGAAAAATTTAAGTAAACAAGATTTGTTAAAAGAATAGTCGTGCCAATTTTTACCAGCCACTCATAACTTTCCCGCAGAATAAAATAAGTGCCCAGATTCAAAGAGCGAAACCACCAGAATTCCATTAAAAACTCAGCAGTAAGATAAGCACACAGCCCGACTATCAGCAGCGCAACTATTAATTTAAACAATAATTTCATAATTTATTCCAAAATAAAATCAACACTGATTTGCGCGATATTTGAGCGTAAACTATGCATCAAGTCTTCTATCCCCGCACCCGGTTTATTAAAAACAGCCAGCAAAGCGTATTCTCCGGTCAGGCCTTGTGGTAGCGTAAAATTTAATACCGGGTGGCTTATTTCATTCACAGGAACTAACTCTTTAAACACGGCAGGCGCAGATGAAAATCCCTTCTCGGTTATATATAATATAAGACCATCACCGCTCAATACAGCAACCCATAAATCCAGTACTTCAAGCCTGTGCATTGTTTCTTCAAGCCGCACTCGAACGACTTCACCCGCAGTATAAACAGCATTTAAAGGTACAAACTCTAACTGCCCTGTACGCGGGCGCATGGCCTCGATAATAATTGGGTGTTCCGGCACATTGCGTATTAACCCTGCTTCAGTGGGAACTGACTCTGTCGCCACTGCACTAATAGTATCAACCACCTGCATACCCTGGATAACTTTGCCAAAAACAGCATAACCTAAGTTATCAAAAGATAAATTATCCACTGTATTAATAAAAAATTGTGATCTGGCGCTATCCGGGTTACTAAGCCGCGCCATTGCAATGCTACCACGTATATTTTGCAAACCCTCACCCAGCTCTAAAGCAATAGGCTCATGATTTTCTTTTAATTCCAGGGAGACAGAGTACCCTCCCCCCTGTATCAGAAAGTTATCAATGACCCGATGAAACAAAGTATCGTCATAAAAACCTTCACCGACATAAGTTAAAAAATTTTGCGTAGTGAGCGGGGCCTTATCTGCGGCTAATTCTACTGTAATCAATCCTTGAGTAGTTTGAATATCAACAATGGGATTAGCAGATGCAAAAGAGATCAAGGGGCTACACGCAATAACTAGCGCAATAACATTGAGATAATGATTAAAGGGAGATTTTTTTAACATAAAGCGAATAAATATTAAGCTACAGTCTGCTCAGAGAAAAGTAAAGAAGCGTAGTAGTAAGACAGCAAACTATTTAAGAATGCGTATGGCAAAATTGTAATTTTAATTATACCTTGAAATATGATTACACCTTAAGAAACTAAAACGTCATGATACGGGTAGCAGCCCTTTAGTTTGCATTTTAAAACAGCATACTAAAGATTTGCTCGCTGAAAAAGCTACCAGTGGAAAATCAAGTTCTTGTAAAAAAAAATTAAAGCGATCTTTGACAGCTGAATTTCCTTTGGTACATCTATTGAGTTTAGGACCATCATTTTGGTAGATGAACCTATCCTTCAAAAGCTTGGCACGCTAACGACCGAAAATGTTCGGATTCGGGACCTACTCTTCCCTGACATGCAGCTTTACTTCGGCGTACTGGACAACTGCCCCCCTACATAGGCGAGTCTGCGGAGCAATAGGACAGTCTCTCCCACACCGATCCGGAAAGTATCTCTGGAGACAGATCAAAGTGCCCTCGGTGGCATTCCGGCCTGAATCGAGGCATTGAACAAGCAGTGAGTAGCCTTTAGGGGGCAGTCAGAAGGCGTTTTCGTTGGTTTGCGCCTGTTACAAGGCTTGGTGCTCTCTGCACAGCGCCCGTAAACGCCACTCATTAACGCCAGGGCAATCATAAACCCGGTTGAGGCGTTAACTCAAGGCTCAACAGATATTTGATTCGCAAACAGTTGTTTCAATAACAAAGTCGCCGAATCTAATACTAGACTTAAAGATTTCTTCATCGTTATCCATTTATTCGACTCATTAACTTTCTAATCTGATTAAATGAATTTTAGTGAAACAGATGAATGGCCCTGCTTAATCATAAACAGTATCAACAAAATATTATCCAATATTGTTGAACTTACCCCGCCTATGCATGCATCAATTCAAAATATTTTTTGCAATAAATTCGGAAAAGCAGAATTCTGAGAGACTTGAAATTTAGGCATTGAAGAGTGGTTTAAGTTTATGAAAGCGATTTGTATATATTTTGAATGGCAGCAGTGTCTCGTAATGTAAAGCTTTACATCGCGAAACGTAATTAGATGATCAGGTGGGATCAAGGTATCAAACTTGATGTTTAATATTGAATGGGAAAGCTAACATAATGCCTATCTTGAAGTTTATAAAAAAATCAATCAGACAAACTGCTTATTTAATTGTTATCTGGTCGAATCTAAGTCAATATAAGATAAGCAGCAAAACCGCCCCAGCTTAACAGTAATAAAACCCATGCCAGGTAACTTTGACGATAAATAATTTCTGCATCTAACTCATGCTCAGGTTTTTCATCTAGCTGGTTTAACTTACCCGTTACTTTTTTAAGCTTCTTATTAAGCTCTCGTGACCTTTCTTTTTGCTGTTTTTTATACTGTTCTATGCCCTTCTGAACACCTTGGGCTATAAGCTTAGTCTGTTCTTTTGTTTGCCCTGGCCGTTGTGTAGCATTAGCAATTTTTAAAGCGTCATCATGAGTTTCAGGGGATGCCTGTTGTTTTTTTGAATATCTGCTCATTATGATTATGGGTTACACATATAACATTTTTATAGAATGGCTTGATGACGTACCCGTTTGACAAGCCCGCAATGAAATCTATCAATTCCTTGAAAAATAAGGTAGTTAGAAAAAATAAGTTCAACCCACCCCATACAAACTCTTAAAATAAAAGTGTTAAGATAATTTGACGCGATAATTAGGACGTAATCACTATTATACCGAATGCGCCAAATACTTTACTATCAGGTATTTTACGCTAAGCCGTTTATCAATATGTAATTTTTTTGATTAACCCTGGATAGGGTTGAAGATAATATGACTGAAATAAACATGGAGCGGGAAACGAGGCTCGAACTCGCGACCCCAACCTTGGCAAGGTTGTGCTCTACCACTGAGCTATTCCCGCTTCTTGTATGTCTTGTGTGAATATTTTTGGAGGCTGCGGCCGGAATCGAACCGGCGTAGATGGCTTTGCAGGCCACTGCATAACCACTTTGCTACGCAGCCTTAAAATCGAAATAAAAAAGCCGCGTTACTCGCGGCTTTTTAATTCTTTTGGAGCGGGAAACGAGGCTCGAACTCGCGACCCCAACCTTGGCAAGGTTGTGCTCTACCACTGAGCTATTCCCGCTCTGATTGAATTGCTTATTATAGCGATATTATTGATCCTGTCAATATCCCCTAATAAATTATTTCAAGTTTGTAGTCAATGTCCAGCCTTTAACGCCTTTACGACAATCACCCACTTCGTCCAATATCTCTATTTGAGCAAAAAGATTTTTCTTGCCAAAAGCTTCCTGAAAGCTTGTGATAGTAGCTCGAGTCCCTGTTGGTGCATTACAAACTACATCTTCACTTTCACTATCAAATGCAGCCATTTGCCCAGGTATTTTCAAAATCTTTAATGTTATACCAGAATCAGGCAATGCATTAGCCGCCTGCAGGGTATATGTCTGGCCAACCGCGTGAGCTATTTGTGGTGCTTGCAACTTTTTAGAATCGCCACCTGAAAAGAGAAATATGCCAGCAACTATTACGATGGCGGCAATACCTCCAAAAAATACTTTTGGGTTTTCATCTTTAAATTTCATTAAAGGAGGTTTTGCTTTTTCTACAGCATCCTCTACTGCATCCTCTACTGCATCCTCTACAGCATCTACTGCTTCTTCAACAGCATCCTCTATAGCGTCTACTGCTTTTTCAGCATTTTCCTTTATACTTTCTATTTCATCTTCAGTCGATTTGTATTCACTCATGGGTGACTCCTCATTATCTAAATAGTTATTTTTATTATTTATCTAGTTGTTTTTCTGTCAACTAAATGAATTTATTATACGCATGCAAAACCAGCTGCTTATTATACTTTAAAATTAACGCCCTTTCCCTTTCATCATTCCTTTGGAGGGATTATAACCTATCATAGCAAGTATAAAAAATAGCGCAAATGCAACTGCTGTATAAACAAAAGCTTGTTGGTTGTATTGAGCATACATTGCAAAGCGAAGAAACTCAACTGCTTGAGAAAAAGGATTATATTCTGCTAATTTATACAGCCATGCACTGGATTCCTGTAACTTCCATAAGGGATATAAAGCAGTTGACATAAAAAACATAGGGAAAATAACAAAATTCATAACCCCGGCAAAATTTTCCAGTTGCTTAATAAATGATGACAACAATAAGCCTAATGCACCCAACATTAACCCTGAGAGCATCAGGGCAGGAAGTAACCACAAATAGCCTTCTAAAGGTGCCTGAATCTGATAAAACCAGGCAATTGCCAAAAACACATAGACTTGCAGTATTGAAACAAAAACACCTGCCAGTAATTTTGACAGTAACAAGTACCAGCGTGGCAAAGGACTGACTAATAATATACGCATACTCCCCATTTCCCGGTCATAAACCATAGACAAGGAGCTTTGCATACCATTGAATAGCTGGATCATACCGATTAAGCCCGGAGTAATATACACTTCATAGAGTATATAAGTCTCATAAGGTGGAATAATGGCAATGCCTAATGCCGCTCTAAAACCTGCTGCGAAGACAAATAACCAGATTAATGGCCGAACTAATGCGGATAAAAACCGTTCTTTTTGTTTTACAAAACGCAATAACTCGCGAAATACAATACCCCAGAGGGCAAACCAGTAATGAAATATGCGCATCAGCCTTTTCCCAGAGTTAATTTAAAAAAAGCATCATTAATATTATCCGTTTGTGTCTGCTGAATAATATCTTTCACAGCACCCTCAGCTTTTACAGCGCCCTGATGAATAAGCACTACTTTATCAGAAGCATAGATTTCATCCATTAGATGTGTTGCCCAGAGCACTGCCAAGTCGCCATCCTGTGCGAGTTGGTGCACATGCTTAACAATCGCATGCCTGCTCGGCGCATCTAGTCCTACCGTGGGCTCGTCCAGTAACAACACACCAGGCTTATGCATTAAAGCGCGAGCTATCTCGACACGCCGTCTGTGTCCACCATTCAGCTGTCGCACGACTTCTTTGCGGCGTTCGTACATGCCCAGCCGCTCTAATTGTTCCTGTATACCCAGATTGGCCTTTTTTCTACTCATCCCCTGCAAAGCAGCATGATAACGCAAATTTTGCTGTACGCTTAAATCAAGATCCAGAGTTGTTTGCTGAAATACGACACCTAGCTGTGCCAATGCTTTTAGTGGTTGCTTGTGAATATTAAAACCCGCTAAATGAATATCACCCTGCTTATGTGCGTACAAACGGGTAATCAGGGAAAAAAGCGTACTTTTCCCCGCCCCATTCGGACCCAGCAAAATACAACACTGCCCTGCTGCAACGGTGAAAGTCAAATCGTGCAGAACATGTTTATTGCCATAGGAAAAATTTAAATTCGTTATTTCTAATGCTAATTTTTCAGCCATTATTATCCTGATAATATATAAGTCGATTTGTCCGGATGCCATACAACATGTCGAACAGGGTGACTAAAGTCCACTCTACAGACGATTAATCAAGGCTTAACTGCCAGCCCCCACGGATAACGCCCTACCGCTATGGATTTGGTTACTTTATGATTGTCTAAATCAATAATTGAAATATCATGACTCACGCCATTGGTGGTATATAAACGTGTCTGTTCAGGTGAGAAAGCCAGATTCCAGACTCGTGCACCGACTAATAAATACTTTTCCACCTCATACGTTTGGGCATTAACAACAGCTACGCGATTAGCAGGGCCCAATGCAACATATGCCCATTGCCGCTTTTTATCAACGACGACACCCACAGGCTGGATTTTTTCTTTACCTAATCCAGGCACTGCAAAATGTATTCGCTGGCTAATTTCTTTAGTCGCAACATCGATAATCATCAAGGTTCCATCAATTTCAGAAGTCACCCATAATTGCTGCCCATCCGCAGTAAAACTTAACGCCCTGGGCCGCGGATCGACCAGCGTATTCGCTTTGATTGTATAGGTTTTGGCATCAATCCAGTGCACCATATTAGTGGTTTCCGACGCACTCACTATCCATTGATTATCCGGACTAACGGCAATACCTTCAGGCTCAACACCTACACCGATTGCATGTATCGCCTGTCTGCTAAGCAAATCTATCACCGTGACCTGATTATCATCTTCATTAGAGACATACATGCGTGTGCCTGTCGAATTGATAGCAAAGGTTTCCGGGTCTTCACCGGAAGGCAGTCTGTTTTTAACTACTAGTGTATTGGCATCAATCTCAAGTACAGTGTCATCATCGCTAGTGGCAATATACAAAGTCTGTGCATCAGGACTTAATTGTATGCCCCGCGGCCTTTGTCCTATACTGACAGTCTTGATAAGTTTACCTGCAACTGGATCAACAACTGCGATAGCATTATCTTTTTCCAGACTGACAAACACTGTTTCTGCGCTACTTACTACTGAAAATAACAAAAGCCCTGTGCTGATTAATACTTTAGTATGCATATTTATTCCTATTGGCATTGTGTTTCTGGCTGATCATAACCTAAGGTATCTAATTCATTATGCGGATGCAAAAAACCCTCTAACGGTGCAGTAATCACTAATGAGGTTGGTGCAGCTAGTAAAACGGGCTGACGTAATTGTCCATTCCAGCTTCTAAAGCTAAGCGGCTTGCCTTTATAGCCTTGCAATTTAAAGCGATCACTTAATAAATAGGCTTTTACTGCTACAGCATCTACTGCCCGGGTACGGGTGACTGCTTCTCCGATGGCTCGAGCAGCTAAATAAGCGGCGTAATCCTGTTCCTGCATAGACCGGTTGGCCAAAGTTTTAAAACGATTTTGAATTTGTACTGCGCCCCATTGCTCGTGGGTACGATGCCATGCCGTTGCCACTAAACCCTGTGTGCCGATTACTGGCCTGGGCAACCAACTACGGTAGCTGATATATTCACCGAACAAGCCCTGTTCATCAGCAACTACCAAGACATCATAATCATCCACCTGAGTAAATACCGGAATATCTGACTGCGCGGTACGTCTTGCATCATAGCTATGAAGCCATTTTTTCTCAGCAATGATTTTCATGCCAAAGCGTTTAGCCGAACGCTTAATTGCCTGTGCATACAAGGCATCTTCAGCAGTATTTCCAGTCACTAGAAACCATCGATTCCAGCGCTTTTTCAACATATACTGTGCTAATGCATCTGCACGCATAGCGCGGCTGGGCAATATATGCAATACATTGCTTAGGCATTGATTATGCCGAAAAGCATCGGTGCGTGTCGCTACATCAAAAAGTAATGCCTGATTATTATTGAGTTGATTTATTTGCAGCAACTTCTCTGCCGGTAAATTCACAATAATAAGTTGTACGCCTTGCTTGAGTATTTCAGCAAATGCCTGTTTAACATCACCATCAACAGGCACTATAACTTGTTCTAATAAATAGTTCTGAGCAGTAAACTGACCGGTGGTGTTATTATCTTTTAGACCTAACAACGCACCTTGCAAACCCTTATCCGTAATAAAAGGCTCAAGATTAGACAAAGCTGACGGTACTTGTATTTCTTGTGTGAGATAGGCAATCTTGATTTCTTGCTGCTCACTCGCAATCAGCTTGTTACTGCATACCAGTGACAATAAAAGTAGATAAAATAGTAATAATCGGACAGTGAGCATTTTTATTAATTATTCGAGTTAATCAATTCAGGAGTGTGTAGTTTATATATCAATAAGTATTTTTATTATATATTAGAAGCGATAAATTCCCTTGTGTAATTCTGCTTTCGGTGTCAAACCATGCCCTTTTTAAGTCAAATTTTTATTTACCCCATTAAATCTCTTGCAGGTATCCAGCTAGACCAGTGGGAAGTCACCCGGAGCGGACTAAAATACGATAGAAAATGGATGCTGGTCGATGAACAGCAGCAGTTTTTATCTCAACGCCGCCTGCCTAAAATGGCTTTGATAAAAACCCGGATTATAGATCAGCAACTTGTTGTTTCTGCGCCTGATCAGACTGACTTAAAACTCGGGCTTGAACCGCCTGTAACAGATACGATACAGGAAGTAACAATCTGGCATGATCAGTGTGCAGCTCAAAAAATTAATCAACAGGCAAGTCAGTGGTTTAGTGATTTTCTAAAATTCCCTTGTTCGCTTGTCTATCAACCGAATGAAAATATTCGTACAGTTGATCAGAAATACGCGCTGGCAAATGATCAGACCTCTTTTAGCGATGGCTTTCCTTTTCTGATTGTTGCTGCGGCATCTTTGGAATTATTAAATCAGCAAATGAATTTAACACTTTCAATGCGCCGTTTTCGTCCTAATCTGGTGATTAGCGATTGCACTGCTTATGCTGAAGATATCTGGCGCAAAATCAGTATAGGCGAGATTTCTTTCAGATTACCTAAACCCTGCTCACGCTGCTCTGTGCCCCAGATTGACCCTGATACAGCGCTTACCGGCAAAGAGCCGCTACAAACTCTGGCACGTACCCGAAAATGGGATAATCAGGTTTTTTTTGGGCAAAATGCATTACATGATAATCCGGGCATTTTACATACGGGAGATCAGGTTATTATTAATGCAACCGGGCCGGCTCAGCCGCCGTTAGAGCATTAATAATTGCGGCTTGCAGGAGGCGCCCCCAAAAGCACCGCCCTGTGAGTTGCAAAAGGTATCAGCCATACCGAGTTATCACTCAATACTTAAAAATGATAACTTAATTGAAATCTGAAATGGCTATCATTGCGAAACATATACGCGCGGTCACCAGGTGATGCACCATTAAAAAGACGCGCTTCAACTTCTAATGTGAAACTATCAAAAAAACGCCGGCTGGCTTCAATATTATAAAATTGCGCATACGTATTACTGTCTACAATCACACCTGCCAGAATCTGCGAATCTTGCGCATCATTTAAAGCAAAACGTATTCCGGTAAAAAAATCATCCTGAAAAGCTGTCGGTGCAAAATAGCCGCGACTATCATAGAGATACTCTGCCAGTAATCCGATATCCAGCCCGGTCTCACCGATATTAAAAAAGGTATATTCTAACCCTGCCACCGTTGCAAATGTTGTATCAATCTCACTCACGCGTACAAACATTTCCAGCTTTAATAGCCAGCTTTCGATCGTTGCCTGTACATCCAGCCCGGTTTGATTGATGTTCTGATAATAAGGTATGATCGAGACCTGCCCTGCTGCATCTTGTTCCAGCAGAAAAACCGGATCACGACTGGTACCATAAAAATTAGATAAACCGATATCCCAGTCGCCGATAGAATGTGACCAGCGTATCGCATAGGCCATTTGCCTCTCAAAGCCATTTTTATCAAATTTCGCCTGACTACCCTCTACTGCGGGTTGGCTTCTTGGCCTTCCTTCCACGCCTTTAAATTGCATTTCCCGGAAACCCGGCAATAAAAACAAATCGATGGTTCCCCAATCCTGGATCCAGGCAAAATTAATCATTGGCTGCCCAAGCTTTTCTTCACCATCAATATTTTCCACCATATCGCGCTGATTAATGATATTAACCAGATGAACTGACTCAGTAACACCCCAAAAAACTTTGCGAATTCCCAGGCGTAACTCCCAGGTTTCCGCCGCTTTCACCCAGGTCAGTTCACGTATATCAAAATAGGTGCTATTACTGTCATATTGAGTGCCCCGGAAATAAGGCACAAAAGCAAATATCTGATTGCCATTATCCCACTCATGATAGAGTTCAGCTTCTATGACGCCCGACAGGTAGTTCATGTATTGCCGGGAATCCAGGGGCTGATCATAAAAGACCGTATCTTCGATCCCGACATAGCCTGATAGCTCCCAGGCACTAAGTGGCTTAATCCATAGCAGACATAAAACCAGCCAATAGCATTGCTTATTTTGCACTAAACATCTCTTGAACTGTTATTCTCTATGGACAATTAGAATGTCGTGCAAGATTCTTTGCCAGGCAAAAGAATCCTACACAACTTACGCTGTTTAAATATTATCGTGAACGCTTTAAAGTGCTTTGATCAAAATTACGTTCTGTTAAACCCGTACGGAAAGTGTAGTTTTCCCAAAGTAAAATGGTACTTTTACCTGTTAAATGATTTTCCATAAGTGATTTTCCTGCACGCCAGTATTGTCCTAAATATTGCTGATAATCGCTAAATGTCTGTGTTTTTAACAGTGCATTTTTACGGTCATAATAATCAATTCTGATTGGAATATAGCGTTCTTTATCTACCCAGACTAAACTGCGAGCATAGCCCGAGTGTTCGTATTGCGGCAATGTTTCAATCACAAAGCAATCAATACCATCAATTACTTCATCACGCAGATAATTATATTTATATTTTTTTAACTCAAATGAGGTTAAATCTTCAAAGGCAAATTCACTGCCCAGAAATGGCCCCGATTTATTGCTGGATGATATCCGTTTGACCCTTTTAAGGGCCGGCAAATACAACCATTGCTCATCCGCTTCCAATGCATGTGTAAAACTTAAAAAGGCAGTGCCTTTTACATCTTTAGGGCTATCAAAAATACTTAAACTTTTATCCCCGTCATCCTGCATTTCCAGGGTAGTCATTTTTAAATTACGTACATGCTCATCGCCATTTTTATTTTTAAGTATCATCTTCATGTCGGTGGCCATGTCCCCCCAGCCTAAATCACGCTTATCCACTTCCTGCATGATTTCCAGCCCTTTTTGTTCACTTGTTACTTCCTCTGCAAAGCTGATTGCTGGCAGCAAACAAAATAATAAACTAATAACTATTTTTTTCATTTTCTCTTTCTCCTAATCAAAAACAAGGTGAGCGGACTTCGCAGTCTGCTAAAATTAATGATGATCTGCGTTCGCTTAATATCGAATACACAATCAGTTTTTTGGGTGTACTTGCCAGAATTGACCACCAAATTCCGTCCAACTTTATCTAGCCAGGCTTTTTATCCAGCGTCATCAAAATAGGCGGTAAAAATAAAAAGTCCATTATCAGCGCAACCGCAATGGTAATCGCTGTCATTAAACCCATTCCACTATTCATCAAAAAGGACGAAGTTGAAAGCACGATAAAACCACTGACTAAAACCAGCGAGGTCACCCATAATGCCACGCCCACAGTAGAAAACGCATAACGTACAGCTTCTTCTGAAGATAAGCCTTTTTCAACTTTGGCACGGCGATATTTACTAATAAAATGCACCGTATCATCGACCACGATGCCAATTGTCATACCGGTTACGACTGATAGCCCTAACCCGACCTGACCATCAATTAAACCCCAGATTCCAAATGCCATCCCGGCAGGTATCAAATTGGGTATCAAGCTGATTAAGCCTAATTTAAAAGAGCGAAATGCAGCTATCAAAATCATAGAAATTAAGACTAACGCAACGAATGAACCGATTAACATGCGAATAATATTACGCTGGCCGATATGCGAGAACATTAATACCGGACTAGCGGCATTAATAGTATATTCACTTAAATTCAGCTCTATCCAGTCATGGATGCGTTGTTCAATATCCAGCATTTGATTCGTGGATAAGTTTTTCAGACTGGCAATCACTCGTATACCTGATTTATCAATATTAATCTGATCGTTTAAATCCAGTCCGTAAGGTAAAGACATTTCATACAGCAATAAATACTGTGCCGCTAAATCTCGCTCTTCTGGCAATTTATACCACTCCTGCTGATCGCTATGCATATTCTTATTTAAGCGTTTGAAGGTATCGGTAATGCTATTTACATGCGCGACTTCAGGCTGTTGCAGTAGCCAAAGCTTGAACTGTTCAATTTTCGCTAAAAACCCCGGCTCACTTATGCCCCCTGTTGAACCCGTATCGATCGAAAGTTCAATATTATAAATACCGCTTAAATTATCATTTAAAAAATCAGCTGCACGTCTGAATTCAATACTTTCATCAAAATATTTTACAAATTCATCATTAATTTCATTACGCGGAATAAAACTCATTAAAACCACAGCCAATAGTGTATTTCCTACTAATAAGGATTTCCTGTGATTAATGACAAATGAGGCAAGATGCTGCATCGCAGAATTATCTAATTCATCTTGTTGTTTAACGCGGACAGGTAATAACGTCATTAATGCCGGCAATAAAGTAATTGACAAGACAAAAGCGATCAATACTCCCAAGGCGACTATATTACCTAAATCCTTGAACGGAGGCGCATCACTAAAATTCAGACTCAAAAATCCTATCGCCGTTGTGACACTGGTTAACATGATAGGCTGAAAATTAATACGCAAGCTTTCCTGCATGGCCAGTTTTTTTTCATGTCCCAGGCGCATATTATGCAAAAAAGTGATTAATAAATGCACACAATCAGCGACTGCCATAGTTAAAATAACCGTGGGAGCCATCGCCGAGGTCGGTGTTAATTTTACACCTGCGTAAATCGCCAAACCTAAAGCGCTAATAATTGAAAAAACGATCAGCAAAATAACGCTCAATGTTGCAGTAAAAGAACGCAAACAAAAGATTAATACCAGTAAGACAATACCGTACATAAGAGGAACCAATCTGGAATTATCTTTCAAGGCAGCTTCACCAAAAGCATTATTCATCATCACCAAGCCACTTAGATGCAAGGTCAAATCAGGATGCTTTGCACTAAACTCTGTCGTCATATCTCGTACTACAGTAGCAATTTCCATCGCTTCCATCGGATTGGTACCCGGCAACTGCATAGTGATATTAACTCCGGATACATGCCCTGTTTTAGATACTAAACGATCTAACAGTAAAGGCTCGTGCAAGGCAACCTGCCTGACATATTGCAGTTGTTCATCGGTCATTTGCAGTGGCTGGATGATTAAATCAGCAACAATCAGATCATCTCCCTCGGCAATAGTATGCTGGAAATTACTAATCGAATCGACACGGCTGGAATAAGGTAATTGCCACCCTGCTTTAGTTAATTCCACAATGGCCTGCAGATTTTCCCTGCTAAACATATCGCCGCTCCTGGGCTCAACCAGAATCATCACATTATCACTTTTGCTATAGGTATTCTGTAACGCATCAAAAGCTAATAACTGCGGGTTATCTTCTCCAAAAAATACGCGATAGTTATTAGTAAATTCCAGTCCTTTTATCCCGGCTCCACTAAGCCCAATAAAAATTAAACTCAACAGTAAAACCCACCATGGATGATTAACAGTAAACGCCCCTGCTCCGTTTGATAAGGTATTTTTTTTCATCAAAAACTTCCTTTAGATTTAATTCCACTGATTAATAGATTCAACACATGATCGGCAATAAAATCCACCTGCTCATGCTCTGCCTGCCAGCCTGGCAAATGTCTGCTTAGTGGTTGCATTTGAATAATATCGCAAACCAGAGCAATCACACTTAATGCGCTAAAGTGAACCTGTTGTTGTGAGCCACTGATTTGTTCAATGACGGTCATTAGCTGATTAAACTGTACCTGAAAAACTTCTTTCGCCAAAAGCTGCATGCGCTCATCATCTGCATCAAGCAACTCTCTTTGCATAAAACGTCTAAAGTCAATATCTGTTGTTAACACCTCGATTAGACATCTAACGAAGCTGCCGAGTTTTTCTTCTGCCCCTAGCTCTGCTTGCCACACTGCATCAAATGCATTTGCCTGTTTAGCAAAGGCAAAATGCATGGCTTGCAGATATAAAGCCTGCTTATTGGGAAAATGATGATAAACAGCAGCAGTGCTCATATTTGCCGACTTTGCGAGATCTCGCATAGACACGCCATCAAAACCTTGTTTAGAAAATAGCGTCACCGCTATCTGTAGTATATTTTCTTTTGTGCTCACAATGCTTACCTAACGTTCGTTCGGGCTGCATAATATATTATTTTTATGTGTTGAACAACTGAAATTATTATTTATGCAGGACCGCGCATTTGGGTTTGATGCTAAAATATAATGTTTTGATCATTTAATAATTACCGTGTCAACACTTCTCCCCCGCATAGCTGTAACATCAGGCGAACCCTCTGGCATTGGCCCCGACTTATGCATACAGTTAGCACAATATGAACTCGCCTGTGAACTGATTGTTATTGCAGACCCGGAGTTACTGCAACAACGCGCAAAACAACTCAATTTACCGCTGAGTATTAACCTCTTTAATGCGCAACAAAAAATCCAGCAGCATGTCGCAGGCGCATTAACGGTTTTACCCTGCAGTCTAAGTGAGCCGGTAAACTGTGGAATATTAAATAAAAACAACAGCCATTACGTATTACAAACAATCGAACTGGCTACTAAAGGCTGTCTAGATGGATTGTTTGCAGCAATGGTCACCGCACCAGTACACAAAGGAATTATTAATGATGCAGGCATAGCGTTTACCGGACATACCGAATATATTGCCACTATAACTGGCGGCCATCCCGTGATGATGCTGGCAACGGAAGGTTTACGCGTCGCTCTGGCGACAACTCATTTACCGCTATCCGAAGTTAGCAGGGCAATTACTCGGGAAACATTATTAACTGTTATCCATTTACTAGATGCGGATTTACGCCATCGTTTTGGGCTGCAGCAGCCGCATATTTTAGTCTGTGGGCTTAATCCCCATGCAGGTGAAAGTGGTCATTTAGGGCGGGAAGAAATTGAGGTGATTGAGCCAGCTCTAGATCAATGTCGTCTAGACGGTATTAGCTTACAAGGCCCACTCCCTGCAGATACTTTGTTTACTGCTAAATATCTGGATAAGGCTGATGCTGTACTGGCGATGTATCATGACCAGGGATTACCCGTTTTAAAATACAAAGGCTTTGGTAAAGCAGTTAATATTACCTTAGGCCTGCCCATTATCCGTACCTCGGTTGATCATGGTACTGCTTTAGATCTGGCCGGTACCGGTAAAGCAGAAGTTAGCAGTCTGGTATTCGCATTGCAAACCGCGATACAGATGTCTGCCAGCTCAGAAACGGCTACTCAATAAGTTATATTTTTAGCACTTGATGACAATACACTATGGCACATAAAGCACGTAAACGTTTTGGACAGAATTTTTTACATGACCAGTATATTATTGACAATATTCTAGGCTCGCTTTTTTATGACCAGGACCAGCACTGGGTAGAAATTGGCCCGGGACAAGGCGCATTAACCGAACCTTTATTGAAAAGCGGCGCACAACTTGATGTCGTTGAATTAGACAGAGATTTAGTACGCTTACTGCAGTATAAATTTAAACAGTACAGTAATTTAACCATTCACAGCTCAGATGCATTAAAGTTTGATTTTTCATCTTTAGCGAAAGCGGATGAAAAGCTGCATATTTTAGGCAACCTGCCCTACAATATTTCTACGCCGTTAATGTTTCATCTGCTGGAAAATACCCCGCGTATTGCAGATATGACTTTTATGCTGCAAAAAGAAGTTGTGGATAGAATTTGTGCCGACCCCGGCAGTAAGAAATATGGCCGGCTTAGCATTATGATGCAGTACTACTGCGCGACGGAACATTTATTTGATGTACCGCCTGAAAGCTTTAATCCAGCGCCCAAAGTAATGTCTTCAATCGTTCGCCTGGTGCCGTACGAACAACTACCGGTTATGGTAGATTCGGTTAAAATGTTGAATACCGTGGTCACTACCGCCTTTTCACAAAGACGTAAAACCTTACGTAATTCACTGAAAAAATTAATTACTGAAGCTGATATTACAGCATTGGATATAGACCCTACTTTACGCGCAGAAACTATTTCATTACAGGATTTTGCGAAGCTTAGTCATTATATAAATCAAAATCCGCTGGAAGAAGTTTTGTAGGGCGGATTTTAATCCACATGCCAAATAACATCTACAACAGCAGACTGAAGTCAGCTTTATAGCAATAGGCAATCCTCATGCTCCGTTTTTCCGCAAATTTAAGTGTATTATTTACAGAAGTTCCTTTACAAAGTCGCTTTCAGGCAGCAAAAGAACAGGGATTTAACGCCGTAGAAGTTCAATTCCCTTATGAATTAAGTGCGAACACTATTCATCAAGAACTGGCTAAACATCAATTACAACTGGTGCTGTTTAATGTGGCTGCAGATGATTTATTACAAGGCGGCGAAGGCCTGGCATCAGTACCTGAGAAACAACAGCAGTTTAAGCAATCCGTGACTGAAGCAGTTGCCTATGCAAAAATCCTCAAGCCCAATGCCATTAACATTTTACCCGGCCGTTGTCTGAACAAGACCAGGCTTGCTATATATCAGCAGACTTTTAAAGAAAACCTGCGTTACGCTATTAATGCTTTCTCGCCCCTGGGTATCAAAACAGTGTTTGAAGCGATTAATACCGTCGATATGCCTGATTTTATTATCCATAGCAGTGAACAGATGTTTGCTATTATGCAGGAAATAAATCACCCGGACTTATTAATGCAATATGATATTTATCATATGTTAATGATGCAGGAAGCCCCTGCAAACTTTATTACGCAATATGCCGATAAAATAGGCCATATTCAATTTGCCGATTGCCCAGGCAGGCATCAGCCAGGCACGGGCAATATGGATTACCAGCAGATATTTTCGATTATCCAAGCATCACCATATAAGGGCTGGGTAGGTGCTGAATACAAGCCGTTAAGCAACACACTGGCGTCGCTTAACTGGTTTAAGAATCAAGAGTAATGTCAATCTCCTCCAGAGAGCATGTTGATTTTTAGTAGCGATTAGTCACAAGAATAACGCTATGCTTCACCGCAAAAATAAATCGGAGGAACCATAGCCACGTAGCTTTGTTTTTCCGAGTGAAAACAAATTGTTATGCTAAGTTACATTCAACCTTTTGAGGTATTTTATGCGCAAGTTCCGAAAGTTTTGGGTCATCCGTTGCACACCTTAATATCCCTTCGGCCAATAAATCTGCCCTGTGATTACTTATACCATTGTAATTGAAGTGTGTTTGTACGATATCCTTTGCTGGAATAGTTTTTAAAAACTTAGGATATACCTTACGAATTTTCTGTAAAACATCACCTTCTTGAAAAATGACTTTCCTAGTTGCTGGAGATGAATGATTTTTTATTCCATCAAATACACGGGGAGAAGAATTAAAAACATACGCATCTATTCCTTCCCACAAGGAAACAGATAAGGCCAAACCTCCACCAAGGGAATGCCCTGTTAGCACAACCTCGCGATCAGGGTGATGTTTTATATATTCCTTTACATGCTTTTTTGCGCTTTTATATGGAATTGATATACCTACAGCAAAATTACCATTTACCCAATCAATTTTCTCGTCTGTACCCTTGAATGAAATAACCGTTTTGTTCTCATCATTATTTACCCAAATATCATATTGAAGGTTAGAAAATATTTTTCCTACCCATGAAGGCGTATAAGAGTTTTCTGATGTTGTGTTGCCCTCTAAATCAACCCGAACCCAACCAAGATCCTCAATTGGAAAGTATGTTCTATCCTCTTTCATATAAGCATTGGAAGCCATCATTGCATATAGCGCATATTTTTTTGCTAGTGCTTTATCTAAATCAATAGATCTCATAATAATACTCCTCTATGTTAATCTTTAAGTATAACGACCAAGCTGTGCAACGCAATTATTCGGGGTCAAGTAATCGGGGGCAAGCAAATATTCGGTGTCAGCGTAACATTTATGTTTCATCACCATCCCGTTTTCTTGGCCTTCCCGGTTTTCTTACCGTGACTTGTTGATTGATCAATGCTTCTATATGCTTCTATTTATGATGTAACCCGCTCGCTTCCAGTTGCTTAACCGCTCATGTTTTGATTTCCCAAAACTAGATATTCTGGATGTAGTGTTTGTAATTCACTATCCATGTCCCCTGCATTGATAGCATTGCTCGACCAACTATAGTCACTGAAGTCATCAACCATATCAGCCCTGACTGGATTTAACTCCATTTAACGATGCAGTTCAAGCAGGTATCGCTCACTTTGCACCAAACAAGACTTAAAACGACTTTCCCACAACGTGCCGCTACGCTGGTAGGTATGGTTATTATAATAACGAACAAACCGGCAACCGATTGATTGCACCAAACGACTGATAGCCTTCTCTTTCCAGGGATACACAGCAGATACACATAGTTTGTCAGCATCACCCAGGTATGGCCATCGACCTGATGCTTCATAAACAACTTCTTGAGTCCATTGAAATATGCCTTCATATCTTCTTCACGGGCAAAACAGACCTGCCTGTTATTCCCTCTTTGTAGGATATGTTGCGGTACTCCAACAGGGGTGACTTGCCTTAGCCTTGCCATTACATCATCTAATTTACGATACCAAAAGGTAAACACATAGCAGATTAATATTCTTCTGATCCTAATTATGCTTTACTAACTGGTGGTTGACCTACCTTGTCAGTAAACATGTTGGGCTGCATGTGACTACGAAACTAGATATCACGTAACGGTAACTTCGGGTTGAGAACCTTTTGAGCACCCTCAGCACCACACACGGGCAGACCTGTCGGATCCAGCAGACCAAGCTGCACCAATACACTCGCCTGATCCCAATAAATATGTTCATGTGCGATCTTGCCGCTCTCAAACTTTACAATTACTACAAATGCTACTTCTACCTTCTTTCCTGTGGGCAAAACACCAGGCAGCATCCACTCGATAACCGTGGTGTGCGTAAACCTGATTACCAATTCATCCACGATTTGATCTTCTCCGATAGTGCGCGAAACAGCAATCATTTCAACATCAGGCGGGAAGAATTTCCCCACTAGATGATTTGTGTAAAAATCACGTACACTCTCCCTTCCCACTCCTCCGGTGATGAGTGGTACATTAATTAAATGCGGGTGGTCTGTCATTGTGGCCATCGTAGTTTCTATGTCGCCCTCAAGCTCCGCATTTACGTGCTGCTGAAACAGTTCAAGCATTGCTTCTTGCGACGGTGTCAATTTGTGCATTATTCGCTCCTTTCTAAAAATATTACGGCAATTCCGGATTGACAAGGAATTCCACTAAGTTATGCCTAAGTAGAAACTTGCCCAATAAGCTAGCCGGTGTCAGTTCTAATATTACAACATTATTGGGATTCATATTTCTTCACCGCCCGACTCATTGTCATATAGTGAACTTTAAAATATCTGCCTCTTTCCGCCATTGTATATGCTTCAATTGAATAAGTTTTTGCCATCGCCTCATTACGCTGAGAATATCTTTCCTGATAACCTAAAAGCATTAAAGCAACTGCCTCTTATACGCTTTGGGTAATTTAGCGTTATTTTCTGGTTTTTCCGCTGCTTGTCGATACTTACCAACAGACACCTCACTACCAAGAAACATCTGGTGTTTAGTTTTTGCTTTGGGATCAGGTAAGCTTTTTCATTGCAAAAGGAACTGCTGATAAGCTGCAATGCATATTAAGTCCAAAAAACATGCTTCTTTTTGCACTAAAATTGCTTTGTAACACCCTTGAAATAAATGGCTCTTCCCGACTTCGCGGGGTAGTCACTATATGTAGTATATTGCTATTTGATTATTTAGGTGCAGGCTGGGTATGATAGCCATCTTTTTAGACGGCAAACTTTAAATAAATGAACCCGATATTGTTACAAATTCCTTTGGATTTACCCGATGTGCAAATAGAGGCATTTGATACTGAGTCTAAAAAAGGAATTATTATTAAAGTCCAAAGTACATGCAAAGGCACAACTTGTCGGCAATGCCATCAGCCTATCGATAAGTTTTATGGCTATGGCAAAGAAATTACGTTACGCCATTTACCGATCTTTGAACAGTCCGTCTGGATTAAGATCAAACCGAAGCGTTACCAATGCCCTTATTGTGATCAAGGCCCGACAACCACTCAGCGCTGTAGTTGGTATGATCAAAAAAGCCCACATACTAAAGCCTATGAACAGTGGATATTGCGCGACCTAATCAATAGCACAATAACCGACATCAGTATCAAACGTGGCATTAATGAAGCGGCTGTTGAAGGCATTATTAATCGTTATATTCGTCAAGAAGTGGATTGGGAGACAATAAAAAGCCTGCCATTACTTGGACTTGATGAGATTGCGTTAAAAAAAGGACATAAAGATTTTGTTGTTATCATTTCAGGGATCAATGAAGGCGGAGAAAAATGCATTTTGGCCGTATTGCCAAATCGCAAAAAGGAAACAGTAAAAATATTTCTACAAAGCATTCCCGTGGAAATTAAAAGAACAATACAACGTGCCTGCGTTGATATGTATGACGGCTACAGTAATGCAGTGTATGAGGAACTTCATGGCGTTGAGGTTGTGGTTGATCGATTCCATGTGACCAAAAGCTATCGAGCCTGTGCAGACAACGCAAGAATAAAAGAGATGAAAACACTGAAAAAGACGCTTTCTAGTGAGGATTATGCCCAACTGAAAGGCGTGATGTGGTTATTCCGAAAATCACTCTGGGACTTGAATGAAGAGCAACAAATTAAATTAATACAACTCTTTAATTATGCGCCAGAGCTTAAGCAAATTTATATTTATCGGGAAGCATTGACGGGTATTTTTAACCGACCTTTAAGTAAAAGTCAGGCAGAAGCTGAGCTAAATTCATGGGTCGAGCAGGTTAGAAATCTGAAGTTGGACTGTTTCAACTCATTTATAGTGACCTTACAAAACTGGCAGCATGAAATCACTAATTATTTTCTTCGCCGTGAAACCAGTGGTTTTGTAGAAGGACTGAATAACAAAATTAAGGTGATCAAAAGACGTTGCTATGGCATTTATGATATAGGGCGTTTATTTCAGCATATTTGGCTTGATGTCGAAGGCCGACGTTTATTCGGATATGCTTAACACTATATGTTGTGGTCACCCCGCGAAATCGGGAAGAGCCAAATAAATGCTCACGTTCACATTATCGACGATTAAAAGCCTGAGTAAATAAGCCACTTATCTGACGCACCCCACTTGATAAATTACCGCCAACAACATCCATTAGCAAATGATGATGGTTCGTCATTTGACAATATCCATGAATCACTCAGTTAATGCTATTTTTCACGCCCCAATATACTCAGCTATAGTACCTGCCCTCACTGTTTAGGTATATATTCTCACGACGATCTCCACGCGAAGTGACATAAAACAGTGCACCTGAAAATACTAATCTTAAAGATCTAGCCATGTGTTTAAAAATAGTATAAATGTTGTAACAGTAGAACTGATCTCATTTCCAATTTTGATAAGGTAACAAGGCGTTCCTGTGACCTTCAGAAACAACGCCAATAAGAAAGCAGATTTTCGACGTGGTAAAAAGTTGAGGGGCCTCAACCCCCTTTAATCATTTCGTCACAGCCAAACCTCGTGACATTGCTAAATACAGTTTTTCAATATATATTTAGAGCTTATACAGAAAAATGTAATCAAGGAGTCAATTGTGTTAATCAAGGAACAGTCATCTATTTTAAACAGCGAAATCACTGATAAAGCGATTTTTCTCAATCGCCGCAAAATCATCAAAGCGGCAGCCGGAATTTCTCTTGCTTCATTACTCCCTGGCTCAGCGCACGCCCAAACTAAAAAATATGCTCAAGTACCAACAGGGCCTTATTCTGCAAACCTGCCCGTAACTAGCAGCGAAGATGCAAAAAATTATACCAATTATTACGAATTTAGCACGCACAAAAAAGACTCTACCATTTTAGCTAGGCCCCTACAAACGAGTCCTTGGGCAATAAAGGTAGAAGGTGAAGCAGAAAATACAGGAAATTTTAATTTAGAAGATATACTTAAAAACAACCCTCTGGAAGAGCGCATATATCGCTTTCGCTGTGTAGAAGCCTGGTCTATGGTTGTACCTTGGATAGGCTTTCCCTTAGCTGCAATGCTGCAACAATTTAAGCCCACATCAAAAGCCAAATTTGTCGAATTTACCACGCTATATAACCCAGAAGTGATGGTCGGCCAAAAGAGTCAATCCCTAGATTGGCCATATGTAGAAGGCCTACGCATAGATGAAGCGATGCACCCCTTAGCTTTTATGGCTGCAGGCATGTATGACGAAGAATTACCCAAGCAAAATGGCGCACCACTACGCTTAGTTGTGCCCTGGAAATACGGATTTAAAAGCATTAAAGCTATCGTTAAAATTCGTTTTAGTGAAACTATGCCAGCCACTGCGTGGAATAAAATGGCTGCCGGAGAATATGGATTTTATGCCAATGTAAACCCTAACGTCCCTCACCCGCGCTGGAGTCAAAGCAGAGAACGCATATTAGGTGCCAGTATTTTCACGCCTAAACGTAAAACAGAACTATTTAATGGCTATGGTGAACAAGTTGCTTCGCTTTATACTGGTATGGACCTGAAAAAATACTTCTAATGCCACTTTCAAAAAAGAGCTGGGCGTGGATAAAAATGACTGTTTTTGTTCTTAGCCTGGCGCCCTTTCTACTTTTAGTAAACGACACACTGCAAAATCAATTGGGTGCTAACCCGATTGAAACTTTGCACTTTACATTAGGCGACTGGGCATTGCGCTTTCTTTGCATAGGTCTTGCGCTCACGCCTTTAAAAAAACTACTACACCAAAGCTGGCCAATACGCTTTCGACGCATGCTGGGCTTATTTGCTTATTTTTACGCCTGTCTACATTTTCTGGTTTATATCGCTCTGGACTTATCGTTTTCATGGGAAAATTTTATCGATGAAGTCCCTCAAAGCCCTTATATCTTAGTGGGTTTGTTCACTTTTATACTGCTTACACCACTTGCACTTACCTCAACTAAAGCCATGCAAAAGCGCCTGGCAAAGCGCTGGATTCAATTACATAAACTCGTTTATTTAGCAGCGATCAGCGCGGTCATTCATTATTTATGGCTGGTCAAATCAGACTTAAGCGAACCGCTTTTTTATGCAGCTATCATCTCCATATTATTAGGCTTTCACCTGCTTATTTATTTCAAAAAAAAATTTCAAATATTCGGGATCAGAGCCTGAGCCATTCCCACTAAATTACCTTTAAAAACAATATGGTATATAGTTTACTCGTTCTCAAACAGTGCATAAACAGGGTCTACTATCTGATTTTCAC
Organism: Methyloprofundus sedimenti; assembly: GCF_002072955.1. Lineage (NCBI taxonomy): Bacteria > Pseudomonadati > Pseudomonadota > Gammaproteobacteria > Methylococcales > Methylococcaceae > Methyloprofundus > Methyloprofundus sedimenti. The sequence continues at coordinate 528,033 of NZ_LPUF01000003.1, forward strand.
TAAAAAAACTCCATATCTATCCCTGCCCATTATGACTGCTGCCTGGTTCAGTGGGTTGATTTGTTACGTGTTTATTTATCTTCATCTCAACAACGCCATCTTTTTCGTTAAGTAATTTAATTTTATAATTCAGTACATTTATTTCAGAGAAAACGTCCTTCTCTGCTAATGCCGGTAAGTCATAATCAGAAATGGGGAAGGCACCTAAATCTTGATTATCTTTTGTTATGAAAAGCTCAATAATGAGTACTCCTCTCCAAAAACAAGTGACGTTATCAGGACATCGAGAATCTTCAATAATTTTTTGAAATTTTATTTCTAAATTTTCTGATTCTATCTGAACAGTTTGACCAATTGTGAATTGAAAGGGGTTATCTAAATTAGCTTGAATATAATCATCTGAAAAGGCTAATGAGGAAAATAAGAAAAAACCGATAAAAATGCTGAACATGCTTTTATTTTTCATTTAATTAATTACACATAACGTAAAAATAACGGGGTTATCAAGTTGATTTTGTAGTTAAAAAATCAAGAAAAATCATCAAGTTTGCTTCCCTTATAATGCTCAATTGCAAGACTTGACCGTAATTTCCCTTAAGCCAAAATGTTGGAATTCTCATCTCAACCGTGCTGAACCTATACCAGCAGCTTCAAACAGGGCATTACACTCGAGTTCCAGAATACCGCCTATTATTTTAGTTTGTCGAAATGGTGTACGGCGAGCCACTTCTTCAGCCCGGATATCAATTTGCGGTGGTGGGTTAAATCTGTAATTCGTGCCAATATTAGGCTAATGAAGTAATTTATTGCATAATTTTCTAAATGACATGTTATCAAAAAATTATCTGAATTGTCTGCACGAATTATAATTGTAACACCATAATGAAATCGGGTAAAAACACACGTAATGAACAGCGATATCGCTGTCAAAATAATAAGTGTACGACTAAAATCTTTATGCTAGATTATCGCTATAAAGCTTGTAAGCCAGGCATCAAAAAAATGGTCACTGAAATGGCGATCAATAGTAGTGGAGTTAGAGATACAGCACGGGTTCTCGGCATTAACAAAAATACAGTCATCAGCATCCTAAAAAATAAAGACAACCCTCTGGATGTTAGGCTGGAGTTGGTCTGTGACGAAGCTGAAATAAATGAACAGTGGTCATTTGTAGGAAAAAAATCAAACCAACGTTGGCCATGGCATGCCTTTGATCATGCAAGCAATGCTGTGATCGCTTATGTCTTTGGCAAACGTAAAGATACTGTTTTTAAAGAGCTAAAATCTTTACTGACTCCTTTCAATATCAGTCGGTACTATACTGATGATTGGGGCGCTTATGAACGACATTTAGAAACAAAAGAGCATGAAATTGGCAAAAGAAATACACAAAAAATTGAGCGCAAGAATCTCAACCTTAGAAGCTGAGCTATGCGTTTGACGCGTAGATCTATCTGTTTTTCAAAGTCAAAAAATTGCATGGTATTGTGATTAGATTATTAATCAATAAGGTGGAATTTGACCGAGATATTCATGCTTAATAACAGATTTGACTCACCACCTAATGCTTGATCCTGTTTTTCCCAAATGGCTATTTCTGGCTCAGTTTAAATGTTCGTTAACTGATAAGGTTAACAAATTCGGCGTTAACCAGAGGACTACTAAAATAATAGCCCTGATAAAATTCACACCCTTTAAGTTTTAGTTTACTGAACTGTTCTACTGTTTCGACCCCCTCAGCGATAACCTGCATATCTAACTTATTCGCCATCGCGATTATTGTTTCAACAATAGCCTCATCATTAGTATCAAGCAAAATATCGCGGATAAATTGCCGATCAATTTTAAGCTGTTGAAAAGGAATGTCTTTCAGGTAGGCCAACGAGGAATAGCCAGTTCCGAAATCATCCAGGGAAAAATGGATTCCCAAGTCATTCAGGTATTTAAATTTATCAATGATAATTTCTATTTTATCGATAAAAATATTCTCAGTTACTTCCAGCATTAAAGATTGGGGAGATACACCGACTCCCTGCAGTATTTTTTTTACTTCGTCCACGAAGCTTTGCTGTTTGATTTTTTTGGAGCTGATGTTGATTGCGATATGACCGAAGCATAAGCCTGCTTCCTGCCATTCTTTCAAATGCTGACATATTTTTTCAAGCACCCATGTATCTATCAGCGTAATCAGGTTACTCTGTTCGGCAATGGGAATAAATGCTTCGGGTAAAATCATACCTTGTTGTGGATGATTCCAGCGCAGTAACGCTTCGGCGCTGATATAAGTGCCATTATTTGCAAATTGTGGCTGGAAAACTAGTTCCAGCTGGTTTTCAGCCATTGCTATTCGTAACTGGCTTTCTATCTGGATTCTGTGATCAGCTTTTTGTTGCATTGCCACATCGAAAAAACTGATTAAATTCTTGCCTTCATGTTTGGAACGATACATTGCAGTATCTGCTTGCCGCATAACATCCAGTGCGGATAATTCACCATCCGGGTAAATACTGATACCCATGCTGGATGAAAAATTCATTGAAGTATTATTTAGAATATAAGGCACATTGAGTTCCCGTAATATTTTGTGAGCCACAATCATTGCTTCATCTGATGCTTGCCCTGCCTGCTTATGAGAGGCGTGCAGTAAGATAACAAATTCATCACCACCTAATCTTGCTGGCATATCTTCAGCACGTAAATGTAATTTTATGCGATCAGCAACCAGGCAAAGCAATTCATCTCCTATATGGTGCCCGATAGAGTCATTAAGAACTTTAAAATCATCAAGGTCTAAAAATATCACTGCTCCAAACAGGCTATTTCTATGGGCTACTTTTAACTCTTGTTCTATTCTGTCGGTTAATAAACGGCGGTTAGGTAACTGGGTTAGTGCATCATAGTAAGCGAGTTCCTTGATTTCCATCTCTTTAGCTTTTTGTTCCGAAATATTGCTTGACACTGAAACATGGTGCGTAGTTTCCCCTATGTTATTTTTAACAGCAGTAATACTTTGCATCACAGGATAAATTTCTCCCGATTGCTTACGATTCCAAAACTCACCTTCATAAAATCCTTCTTTTGATATTTGCTCCCATAAATCTTTATAAAAAGATTCATCATGATGTGTTGATTGTAAAATATGAGGATTTTTACCTAACACATCTGCCAATGAATACCCTGACATTTTAGTAAAAGCTTGATTAGCACGAAGTATTTTTCCCTGAGCATCTGTAATCAGAACGGCCTGCATGCTTTCAAAAGTGGTTGCTGCGATTCTTAGATCTGCTTCAGTCTGTTTATAACCGCTAATATCTGTCCATGAACCAAAGGCTTCTTTAACTTGATGATTTTTATCATAGACAATGATCAATTCGTCTCTGATCCAGCAATACGCGCCATTTTTTATCCGAAATTGATATTCATGAACCAAGTGCCCTTGCGCTATTAGGGTCGACATATTTTTAAGTACCTTATCAACATCATCTGGATGTATTTGATCAATCCATAAAGTGTTATTTTGATACCAGTCATCTGGTGTAAAACCAGTCAATTCGGTAATTTTGTCTGAAATAAAGATAACTTTGAAAGGGGACGAGGTATTACCAGCAGGTTTCAAGATATAAATCACTGAAGGGGTAACGGAAACCATATGTTGTAAATACATCTGATTTTTCTCTAGTTCCTGTGTACGCTTCTGAATCTGTTTGTCTAGGTTGGTATTTAAATCCTGTAATTCCTGATTTGCTCTTTGTAGCTGGTGCGGACTGGGAATTTTTAAGACGACAGGAATTAAAGGCCATAAAAATATAGCCGTTACTATTGATACAAGAGCGGTTACCAGTTTGATAATAGAGCTGAGTGCGTATAAAGGAATCCATACATTCACAACTGCGAAAAAATGTGTTGCGCCACAGGAAAAAATAAAGGCCGAAAAAAGAATAAACAACCACTTGTTTTCTAGATCCTTGCGCTGATAGACAAAATAACCGAGGGCAATTGGGATGGATAAATACGCAAGAAAGATAAGCAGATCGGAAACAACAGTTACCCAAAGGATAACAGGTTGCCACTGAAAGCAGAAACCATGTGGCATAAATCCCTGAGTGTTGAAAAGAAAATTTAAAAAACTCTGCAGCATATAATAGACCTTTAATAGTTTTTATGGCGAACTGTCGCATACTGAACTGTCAGTGGAGGATATCCACAGCCCATGACTCTGTTTTCTTAGGCATGAGAATGGGAGAGCTATAGCTTATTATTTCCTTTCCGGTATGGGCGATATTTTATACCATCTCATGTAACTCAAGCTTGTTTTCCTATGAAGAACATGCAGTATTTAAGCAATAGTTTGTTGAATCCACTAAAAGTAACTAGTGTATCAAGGGGGGCGGCTGAGCAAAGTCGATAATTCCAGCGGGTGAAAGTCCCGCTCTGGCAAGGCAGCTCACAACAGATAGTTAACATCGTGCAGGCGGAGGTAACTCCAAATATTAAGCGCGATGAGCGGTAGCCAGCAGGCCGTAAGCACAAGTTGAAGCAGCGCAGAGGGTCAAGGTATTGCAATCAAACTTTTGTCGGTTTCTAGAAAACCTTTAGCGCTTAGAATCAACAACTTATATTTACCTATCAATCAAGTGACCAGTCAACTTAATTCGATATATGCATGATTACAAGACCTTACACCAAACTTTGTTTCTTTCCAAGTAATAAGATCATGAACCTTTTAACCTTGAGACAAAATATGCTCATTTTCTGACGTGAAAAAAGTTAAACCAAAAGAGCTAAACTCGATTTAAATTACTTTTTTTCAATGCCTGTTTCTGTTTTCAAGTTGATGACCATCTTAAATTAAAAAGTCATAGGCTTGCGCAAGAGCTGTGCATAATATCTGATTTTAGAACTTATGCGCCTCCGATGGATAGATGATTTTTTTAATGACAGTGACAACAATGGCTAAAGAGACTGTGAAAGTATTCACTTACTTTAATGCGATATAATATTAGAATCATTAAATAGATCTAAAACTGAAATAATGACTACTCGTCGCTACCAACCCAGCCTCAATCGTCAGCAAGAAATGTTACTGCCTTCGCGTGTTGAGGATTATGTCAGTCAAAATAATACTGTGCGTGCGATTGACGCTTATGTCAATACATTAGATGTTAAGGAACTAGGATTTCAGCACACCGAAACTATTATCACTTCAGGACAACCGCCTTTTAATCCTGCTGCTTTATTAAAACTCTATTTATATGGTTATTTGCAGGGGATTCGCAGCAGTCGCAAATTGGAAAGTGAGACTCGACGTAATTTGGAGGTGATGTGGCTAGTTGAAGGATTGTTACCCACATACAAAACGATTGCCGATTTTCGCAAATGCAATAGTACGGCATTGAAAGCGGCTAATCGTGACTTTTTGTTGCTATGTAAAGAACTGTCCTTATTTGGTGGAGAGACAGTCGCGGTGGATGGGAGTTTTTTTAAAGGCGACGTCAGTAAGCAAGGTATTTACACCGAGGATAAGCTTAAAAAACAGCTTGAGGCATTGGAAAAGAAAATCACCCAATATCAAGATGAACTAGATAAACAGGATACTGCCGATAATAAATTAGATCAAGACTCGTTAAATGAAGATAACAACTTGGTTGAAAAGCTGGCGATAATCAAATAGAAAAAGGCAGAAAAAGAAGCGTTGCAGCAACAGTTAAAAGACCGTGGTGAAAAGCAAATTTCTACAGTTGATGAAGATGCGCGGCTTTTGACCAAACGCGGAGAAACGGTGGCGGGCTATAACGTTCAAATCGCTGTTGATAACAAACACCGTTTGATTGTTGCCGAGGACGTGGTGCAAGACGGTAATGACATGCAGCAGCTTGCGCCGATGCTGGAAAAGGCTCAGAGCATTTTGCAATCAGAAAATCTTGATGGCCTGGGGGACTCAGGTTATTTCAATGGAAGCCAAATAAAAGCCTGTGAAGATCAAAATATCACGGTTTATGTCCCTGTCCCTGATAAGTCTAGGCGCATGGCTGAAAAAGGACGATTAACCCGTGAACAATTTGAATATGATACTGAGCAAGATTGCTATGTTTGCCCTCAAGATGAAAAACTGACTCGACGAGGCAAGCCTTTGCAAAAAGGTGGCAAAAACTATATTCGTTACAAAAGCGATGCCGCTGTTTGTGCGGAATGTCCTTTGCAAAAAAAATGTCTGAGTGAAAAAGCAAAATCAAAACAAATAGAGCGTTGGGAGCATGAAGAAGTCGTTGACCACCACAAGCAACGTATGGCAAAAGATCCCAATAAAATGCGTCAGCGAGCGGCATTAGCTGAACACCCTTTTGGTACATTAAAACACCGAGCAGGCATAAATCACTTTTTGATGCGTGGATTAGAAAAATGCGGTGGTGAATTTGGTTTAATGGTCTTAGGTTATAACTTTGTCCGCGTAATAAACCTGCTCGGCGTCGATTTTCTAAGGGATTATTGCGTCCAACGACAAAAAAATAAATTAAAAAACAGCCAATATGCTTAAAAATAGTGGGAAAAAGGACTTTTTTCTAAGAAAAAACGTCATTTTTAGAAATATATACTTTAAAAGCTTGCAAAACAGGCCCTGTTTTAAAAAAATGGGGATTTAGTGATGAATACTTTCATAGCCTCTAAAGCTATTGCATGCCTGCTTATAGGGGAAGAGTGAAATGTATCGGGAATTGTTTCAATGGCGGAAAAAGCTAGCGCTATTCCGCCCTGCCTTCAGGCCGCCTGAACTGGAATAGAATGACTGGTTCTGACCATTTCGTTTTTGCCATCGAAATAGACCAGGGTGGGCTGGTAATTTTTTAATTCAGCTTCGTTAAGCTCTGCGTATGAGCAGACAATTATAAAATCGCCTGGACAAGCCAGACGTGCCGCTGCTCCATTTATGGAGAAAATACCCGAGCCATCTTCTGCTCTTATGGCATAGGTCGTAAACCGCTCACCATTATTGACATTATATATCTGGATTTGTTCATATTCTCTTATCCCTGAGTAATCCAGTATATGCCCATCAATAGCACAGGACCCTTCATATCCTAATTCAGCATGAGTTACTGTTGCTCGATGTAATTTTGCTTTAAGCATTGTAATTTGCATATCAGTTTATGGTCTAGAGAAATTTCAGAACTGGCAATTATCCCAAATTATCGCAATATTTACAAGCATATGCTATTACTGTCTTTCTAAATACATTTTCTAAGCATTTGATTTTTAATGTAATAGCTAGAAGACATGCTTTATTAATCTTCGGCTAATTGCCGAGATAAAGCGTAATAGTTTATAAATCCTGCAATAATTTAATACCATGCCTTCAGTAAGTCTACATGACTGAAGGAATTAGAGATTCAGGTCTAGTTGTATATTATCAATCAAACGAGTTTTTCCTAGCCGCGCAGCTGCGAGAATAATTAATTGCTCATCCAATTCTGTCGCTGCCTGTAAATCACTCCTCCTGCAAATGGAGAAATAATCAGGCTTAAAACCCTGCTCAGTTAATCTTCGAAGATAGGCTTGTTCTATTTCTGCAAAGCTTGCCTGCTGCTCTAAAACCGCCTGTTTTGCTAGACAGAGTGCTTGATATAATTGCCTTGCCTGTTGTCGTTGCATCCCGTTCAAATGGGTATTACGTGAGCTCATGGCTAGACCATCTGTTTCGCGCAATGTTGGTACCGCAATGATGTCTATCGGGAAATTCAAGTCAGCCACCATGGTGCGGATCACCATCAACTGCTGAAAATCTTTCTCGCCAAAAAAAGCGCTATCGGGTTGAACTATATTGAATAACTTACACACGACAGTTGCAACACCATCAAAATGTCCGGGCCGCGCAGCACCGCAGTGTTTTTCTGTAACCTGACTAACGCTTACTTTTGTGAGCATTTGTGTGGGATACATTTCTTCCCGCTTCGGCATATAGACAATATCAACACCTTCGGACTGTAATTTTTCCAGATCGGTATCTTCTGTACGCGGGTAATTAGCAAAGTCATCCTGCTCATCGAACTGCGTAGGATTGACAAATATACTAACCACCACTCTCTCTGCCTCTGCTTTTGCAGCCTTAACCAGTTGTAAATGCCCGGCATGCAAATTACCCATGGTAGGCACAAATGCAATGCTCTCGCCCGCCAAACGCCAGTGCATAATCTGTGTACGTATACACTTAATACTTTCAATATCCAGCATATTAGAAACTGTGTTCTTGGGCAGGAAATTTTTGCTCCCTTACTTCGGCCACATAAGACTGAATTGCTTCAAGTATAGAGCCTGATTGTTGCATATAATTTTTACTAAAACGTGGTTTTCTGCCTAAACTGATATCCAACATATCGTATAATACCAGCACCTGACCATCACAATGCACTCCAGCACCTATCCCTATAACCGGGATCAAGAGTTGTTCGCTAATTTGCTCTGCCAATGAAGCCGGGATGCACTCCACTATTAACATTTGCGCGCCAGCCTGTTCAACCTTTACAGCATCTGCCAATATCTTTGCTGCATCTTTTTCCAGTTTACCCTGCACGGTATATTTACCTAACTGATAAATTGACTGTGGCAATAAACCTAAATGCGCACAAACAGGAATACCTTGTTGCACCATAAATTCTATAGCTTCAATTTTCGCCCCTTCCAGCTTGACCATTTGCGCGCCACCTTGCTGAATTAATAGCGCTGCATTTTCAGCTGCCTGCAATGGTGTTGCGCTACTCATAAAAGGCAAATCGGCAATAATAAATGCCTGCTGGCGGCCACGGCTTACTATTTGGGTATGATAGAGCATATCCTGCATATTCACCGGCAAAGTACTGGCATGACCCTGTACAACCATGCCTAAAGAATCGCCCACAAGCAGAATGTCAACACCAGCCTGATCTAGCAGCGCGGTAAAACTGGCGTCATAAGCCGTTAAACTGGTTATTTTTTGCCCTGCTTGCTTCATCTGCTGCAAGTCAGCTATGGTTTTTATCTTAGCCCTGGAAACTGTTGAATATTGACTCATCAGAACAGTCTCACTAAGCCACCTAAAGGGCAGGAGGCGACTAAATCAGATATTTTCCCTCGCCCCGGTATCTCAAGTACAGGAGCAATTTCCTGTAAAGGATACAAAACAAAGGCGCGCTCTGCCAGACCATAATGCGGCACTATTAAATCAGGCTGATTAATAATACTCTGGCCATACAGCAATATATCCAGATCCAGCGTTCTTGCTCCCCAGCGTTCATCTTTACGTACACGCCCGTGGTCCAGCTCTATTTGCTGCAAGTTGCGCAATAACGCTATAGCAGACAAATCTGTCTCTATGGCCATCACGGCATTGACATAATCCGGCTGGTCCTTTGGTCCCATGGGGGGGCTGCGATATAAACTGGAAAAAGCATGCTCTGATACTCCCTCCAGACTTGAAATAGCTTGTCGTGCAGTATGTATCTGGGCTTCGGGCGCCGCTAGATTACTGCCTAAGCCTATATAGGCGATTTCCTTAGTCATGCTGTTGGTTTTTTACAGTTGGCTTGCGTCTACGTCTGCGTTTTTTGGGTGAAGTTTTACTAATGCTGGCGATCATCTTTTTTTGTTGAACTTCTGATGCAATCTGAAAATCGGCCCACCAGCTGGCGAGCTCCGGTTCCGCTCCACCGGTTTCGGCACGTAATAGCAAAAAATCATAAGCCGCCCTAAATTTTGGATGGCCTAGCAGGCGATAGGCTCGCGTGCCACTACGATTACTAAAACGAGCTTGCAGACCCCAGATATCACGCATCGCCATTCCAATATATTTAGGAAAAGCGGTACTTTTCAATTGCTGGGAAATAACCTGACTGGATGCCTGTTGAAATGCAATTGATTCTGACATACCTTCAGCCAGATTTATATTAGCCTGATTTTTAACGGCATCCCATAAAAAAGTAGAAATAAGAAAAAAGGGTGCAATACTTTTGCCTTCGGCAATACGTTTATCTGTATTGACCAGAGCCTTAGCAATAAAAAGCTTGGGAAAACCCTGTTCTTCGCTACACAAACTCGTTTCAGCAGCAGGATACAAATGGGCAAATAAACCATAATGACGCAGCATTTCAAACGTTTCTACTGCATAGCCGGATAAAAATAATTTTAAGGCCTCATCTTGCAATCTTGCAGCAGGAATATTAGCCAATAAATCAGCTAACTGAAAAATAGGCTTTTCGCATTCTGCATTGATTGAAAAACCCAGTTTTACAGCAAAACGTACCAGCCGAATCATTCTTACAGGATCTTCTCGATAACGTGTCTCCGGATCTCCAATCAAGCGCATCATTCCGGCACGATGATCATCCATTCCGCCTACATAATCAACAATGGAAAAATCCTTGATATTGTAATAAAGCGCATTAACGGTAAAGTCACGACGAACCACATCTTCTTCTATAGTGCCGTAATTGTTATCACGTAATAAACGACCATCCTGATCAACTTTTTGCAAACCCTGTTCTTCATCACTCGAAGCTCGAAATGTAGCAACTTCAATAATCTCTTGACCATAAAACACATGAGCCAACCGGAAGCGCCTGCCTATTAACCGACAATTACGAAAAGCCCGTTTTACCTGTTCCGGGCTCGCATTGGTCGCGACATCAAAATCTTTTGGTTCACGCCCTAGCAACAAGTCTCTGACACAACCACCCACTAAATAAGCATCATAGCCTTCATTTTTCAGACGATACAATACTTTCAAGGCATTGCTACTGATTTGGCTGCGCGAGATATTATGTTCGGAGCGTGTATAAATTACCGGTTCTAAACCCTGCGTAATTTGCACCTCCGATGAAGGTCCAACGTCATGCAGATTCACGTTTTGCGCTTTATTTATTAATCTTTTAAAAAAACTTAAAATTTTTCTCTTCCTTTATTATCTTAATCAAGAAGCATTATTTGACTGCTAAAATCTTCTATCAAGACTTATTATTATTATAGTATATGCGCTGTTTAGCACTATTATGTAAAACAAAAAAACTTTGCTGTAGATAAGGTATTTTTTTGTCTCAATAAATTAAAAAAACACGTGTACTCTAAGTATTATTTTTTACAATAAAAACAAATTATATAGTAGAATCAGCAGTTGATATGAAATTAATCTTAAAAATCAACTTTTATCACTCACTTCAAGCTCCCAAGCCTTATGTAAGTGGGTTCAAAACCAGGGGGAACAATGCTTAAAAAATTTTTTGACGCTCTACTAGATAAACCTTTTCTATCGGCCCTAGTGTTATCTGACCTTTTTATTCTGCTTTTCCATAAGCCGCCTTTTATATTTGCCTTAGGCATGTTCGCTCTTTTAATTGCCTATTGCCTTTTCCTGGGTCAGAAACTAGCGATCTTCAAAAATTAATTGGCTAAACAGTCTAAAAAACCTGGCTTATTTGCATCCCCTGCAAAGCCAGGTTTTTTTCGTTATATTGCAGCCATTTTTTATGATCTTATTCTGATCATTGCATTGTTCTTTTTTGCCACTGCAATAATACTCCCTTTTAATCAGGGCGAAGCAATTCAGTCGCGCTTTGTTTTCCCTTTATATCTGTTATTTGTCAGCTTTATATTTTATGGCTGGTTCTGGACCCATGGAGGACAAACACTTGGGTTACGTGCATGGAGGTTACGCCTAGTCAACCATGAGCATGCAGATATAAACTGGAAACAAGCCTTTATACGCTATATTACTGCCTGCGCTTCCTGGCTGGTCTTTGGCTTAGGTATTTTCTGGTGCCTATGGCAAAAAGACCGGATGACCTGGCAGGACCTCAGTTCTAAGTCTCATATCATTTCGATAGACAAATAGCCATACAGGCTGGTTCTAACACGACCCAGGACTGATAAAATACATTGTAACTTTAACGCAGCCTGCTAATCGCATAAAACGCACCTAGCAAAATAATACAACTCGGCAATACTGCAACAAATAACGGGTTTAAGCCATAAACAATGCCCATTTGTCCAGCCGCATTATCAATAATATTAAAACTCATCCCAATTAAAATACCTAGCATCATTCTAGGACCTAAAGAAATTCCACGGCCAACCCCAACAACAAAAGGCGCAGAAACCAGCAACATAACCAGGATAATAAAGGGATTAATTAATCTGGCCCAAAAGGCTAATTCATATTTGGCTGAATCTTGTTTGTTCTCTTTTAAAAAATCGATATAATTTGAAAGGTCACTCAATGACATATTCTCTGGCTCGACAACCACCACATCAACCACCTCTGGATCAATAACCGAAGACCAAACACTTTCATTAACTGGTTCTGACTTAATGCCCTGCGCAGAGATTGCTGAAGTTTTGACTTCCTTTAGTAACCATTGCTGTTTCTCAAGATAACGTCCTCGCTTGGCATAAGTTAATTTCTGCAGATGTCGCTCATCATCTAATTCATAAATATTAATATTGGCAATATCCCCTTCAGTATAAATATCGCGTACATAAATAAATTGATTGCCATCCCTTAACCATAAGCCTTGTACAGTCCTGGCAACCGGCAAATGTGTTTTTGCGAAACTACGTAAGATTTTCGCCTTTTTTTCTGCATCAGGCGCTATAAGCTCACCAATCAAAAAGGAAAAAACCACTAAAATCATACCGGCTATCATAACTGAACGAATGATACCAAACACCGACACACCCGAAACCCTCATAGCTAATAGCTCGCGGTGATTAGCCATGCCTCCCAGAATAAAGAGACTGCCTAACAAGGCTGCAGAAGGCATTAATTCATACAAATAATGCGGGATCATTAATCCCAGATACATTAAGATATGCTTTAAATCGTAATCGCCAACCCCGCGATAATTTAATTCATCCTTTAATGAAAACAGGTTAAACAAGGCATAGAGCATTAACAAAGATATTAACGTACCTTTTAATACCTCCTTTATAATATAACGATCTAATGCATTCATACTAACTTACCTTTTAACTGCAATATTACCCAGGCCAGGCCATATAACCTGACTAATAAAATTACAATAAACAAAACAGCAAGGAAATATACGCCCCAAAAACCTAACCATACTGGTATTTCACCATTTACCATCCAACTGCCACTCACTTTCTCGAAATTAGCAAAGCTGAAATAAATCAGAAAAGCAGCCGCCAGATTGCCATACACGCCACTGCGCGGACTGACTTGAGCCAACGGCACGGCCATAATAGCAAGTACGATAATACTAAAGGGAACAGATAAACGGTGATGCAGCTCGCTCAACTCTTTTAAGTCCTGTGTTTGCAACAATTTGGTGGTATCAATCCCGGTAATGGGATTTTCCTGTATTTCCGTGCTACTATCCAGCCGCATGGCATACTCGGCAAAGGTTTCTAAAACAAAATCCACTTCGCCTGCATTACCTTGTACGCGCTCTCCATTTATAAATACGATATATAGATCGTTATTTATGGTGCGTACTTCGGCTTTTTCAGCAGTTACAATGCCTACTTTATTCTCACGTTTATCTTGCACAAAAACATCGTGCATTACATTATCAGTAGTTATTTTCTCTACATAAAAAATCAAATTTCCTTTATTGTATTCACTGAACTTCCCTTCAGCTATTGCACGTACACCAATATTTTGTTTTTCTTCAAAAATAATGCGCTCTACCTTACTTGCAGCCCAAGGAGATACATACAAGGCCATCCAGGCAGCAGCAAAGACTACCGGTATAATGGTTTTAAACACCGCAATATACAGCCGCCCCACGCCTGCACCTGCGGAAGATAACGCTGACATTTCCTGATCTCTATACATACGTCCCAAGACCATCAACACACTGACAAATACGGCAGGAACTATAAAAGCGGCACTTGCCAGCACAATTTTCAAACCTAAAATACTCAAGATCGCCTCAGTAGAAATCAGCCCATCAACAGCCATTTTAAGTATCTTGATAAAATTTCGGCTAACAATGATAACGACTAAAACAAGCAACACTGAAAAAATCGTTTTCAGTAAGTCACTCATCATCATTCGATCCATGACTGAAAGAAACCTGATATTGTGCATTAACCCTCACTTAGACTACACACGCTGAAATGTGCGCATTCTAAACATTACCTTAAATAAAAAAGCCGTATCTTACTCTGACGCAAGATACGGCTTATTAGCGCAAAACATATCTTTTTACAATTTGGCCAACACTTTAGCAACTGTTTCCCCCATTGAAGATGGGTTTGGTGCAATCGTTACCCCTAGATCCAGTAACATCTCCACCTTCTCAGCTGCGCCCTCGCCAGCCTCAGAGATGATCGCGCCTGCATGCCCCATACGACGACCTTTCGGAGCTGTCAAGCCAGCAATATAAGCAATAACAGGCTTACTCATATATGCTTTAGCAAAAACACCCGCTTCAACTTCCTGGGGTCCTCCAATTTCGCCAATCATGATCACTACCCGCGTTTCATCATCTTGCTCAAACAATTCAAGTATATCACGATGCGAGCTACCATTAATCGGATCCCCCCCTATACCTACAGACGTAGAAATCCCGATACCCAGTTCTTTCAATTGATCGGCAGCTTCGTAACCCAGTGTACCCGAACGCCCAACTATGCCGACTACACCCGGTATATAAATATGCCCCGGCATAATACCGAGCATTGATTTTCCAGGACTTATTGTTCCCGCACAATTAGGTCCCGTCAGAATCATCCGCTCATCTTTTGGAAATTTGCGTAAATACTGTTTAACCTTCATCATGTCTTGCGTAGGAATACCATCTGTAACCGCCACACAATACTTAATACCAGCATCAGCCGCTTCCATAATGGAATCAGCCGCAAATGCCGGAGGAACAAAGATAATACTGGCTTCAGCCCCCACTTGTTGGACAGACTCTTTAACGGTGTTAAACACAGGGCGACCCAGATGAGTTTGACCTCCCTTACCTGGCGTGATGCCACCGACAACATTAGAGCCATAATTAATCATATCCTGCGCATGGAAAGTGCCTATTTTTCCGGTAAAACCCTGCACAATCATACGTGTTTCTTTATCAATTAAAATTGCCATTATGCTGCCCCTTCTTTAGCTACCTGCTCATTGCGTGCCTGCACAGCTTTTTCAGCTGCTTCAGCTAAAGTAGTTGCGGTAATAATCGGCAAGCCACTATCAGCAATAATCTTACGCCCTTCTTCTACATTGGTACCCGATAAACGTACAATCAAAGGAATCTGCAAATCTATTTTTTTAACTGCTTGCACCACACCTTCAGCGATCCAGTCACAGCGATTGATGCCTGCAAAAATATTTACCAGCATAGCTTTTACACCTTCATCGGCCAAAACCAGACGAAATGCTTTTTCAGTCCTTTCAGGCGATGCTCCGCCACCCACGTCTAAAAAGTTTGCCGGTTCTCCTCCAGCCAGTTTAATCATATCCATAGTCGCCATGGCCAGGCCTGCACCATTGATCATACAACCGATATCACCATCTAAACCAACATAGCTTAAACCTCGATCAGCGGCCGCCATTTCACGCGGGTCTTCCTGAGTCTTGTCGCGTAGCTCCGCTACTTTTTGACGACGAAAAAGCGCATTATCATCAAAACCCATTTTTGCATCCAAGGCCACTAACTTCCCACTTTTGGTCACAACCAATGGGTTAATTTCCAGCATATTTGCATCCAGCTCGCGCATGGCACGGTAGCAACCCGTTATAAATTTAACAGCATGGCTAATTTGCGTAGCCTCCAAGCCTAGAGAAAAAGCCATTTTGCGCGCCTGAAAATCTAATAAACCCACTGCAGGATCAATATGAATCTTCTTAATCGCATCAGGATTATTCTCAGCCAGATCTTCAATTTCCATTCCGCCTTGAGCAGAACCAACCATGACGATACGTTCGTGAGCACGATCAACCAAAAAACTGAAATACAGTTCTTTAGCTATATCTGTGCCAGCTTCAATATATAAACGTGAACATACTTTACCCGCTGGACCGGTCTGTTGGGTTACCATCCGTTTACCCAGCATACGCTCAGCCGCGGCCTCAACCTCATCATGAGTAAAACAAATTTTTACACCACCCGCTTTACCCCGGGCACCTGAATGGATTTGCGCCTTTACCGCCCAGACATTGCCTCCTATTTCGCGGGCACGTTGCACTGCATCTTCCGGGCTATACGCAAGCCCGCCTTCGGCAATTTTTACACCGTAGCCAGCTAAAATTTCTTTAGCTTGATACTCATGAATATCCATCGCATCCTCTATAAAAACTATTTAATGATTCAATAAAAAAAGGCCGCAAAAGCGACCTTTTTCCAATTCTATTTGCTTTATGCTTTAGCAGCAATAGCAGCAGCCGTACTTACGACATTGTTTGCCATTTTTTCAGAAGCCGCATCAATTAATCGACCGTCTAAAGCAGCAGCTCCTTTACCTTGCTCTGCTGCTTCTTTTAATGCCGCCAAAATACGCTTGGCTTTCTGTACTTCTGATTCTGGTGGCGTAAATACATCATTTGCCAGAGCAATTTGCGATGGATGGATAGCCCATTTGCCTTCACAACCTATAGCCGCTGCTCTTCTCGCAGCATCTTTAAATCCTTCGGGATCTTTAAAATCACCAAAAGGCCCATCAATGGCTCGTAGGCCATAAGCACGACATGCAACCGTCATACGACTAATAGCATAGTGCCATTGATCGCCTGGGTAATCAGGATTTAAACCACCAATATTTGTTGTCCTAGCGCGATTAGAGGCGGCATAGTCAGCAACTCCAAAATGCAGGGCTTCTAAACGACCGCCTATAGCTCCCTGCTTGGCAATATCTTCAACATTTGCCATGCCCAGTGCAGTTTCAATCAGACACTCAATACCTATTTTTTTAGTTAATCCCTGTTGCATTTCTAATTGATTCAGCATCGATTCAACCATATACACATCACTATATACACCTACTTTAGGAATAAGGATTGTATCTATTTTTTCACCGCACTGCTCCACAAGGTCAACTATATCACGCACCATATATTGCGTGTCTAAGCCATTGATACGTATGGAAACAGTAATCCCATGCCCCGCCCAATCCAGCTCATTAATTGCTTTAATAACATTTTTACGTGCTTGCAACTTGTCATCAGGTGCAACTGCATCTTCCAAGTCAAGAAAAATAACATCCACGCCACTTTTCAATGCTTTCTCAAACATTTCTGGATTTGATCCCGGAACGGCTAATTCGCAACGATGCACACGGTGCGCATTTGCTTCATATAAGGTATGACTCATTTAATAGCTTCCTACTTTTGTAAAATAATATTATTAAGGTACTTTCTAAAGTACTAGACTAGCCTTCCTGGCCTAAATCGAAATTAACCAATAATTCTACCGCGTAGTAGTGTAATGTCAATTAATACCCTTTACAAATAACAGCAAAAAGTGTCAGGCAAAAAAAATGCACTTAGCTAGTTTGGTAGCCAAATGCATTAAAAACTCAACAAAAATAATACTGGAGGTAAGATTTGTATAATTAAGAGTTGCAGCTATCTTATCCAGATAATGGCAAACTGAAAATGTGGCATATTGCCGCGCGACATATTGTCGCACTGCTCTGAAATTCTTAACTTGTTGTATACACCATACACTTGTCTATAATTTTTCAAATTAACCACAGCTTAACAACATAACTTTCAGGCAAAAAAAAACGCCTGGTAGAGAAAATACCAAGCGTATTAAATGGTCAAATGACTCTTGTTTGGAAGGAAAATAAATTCCCAAGAGTTATCTATATAATAACAGAACGATTCAATAATATACCGTGACAGATTGTCGCAGGCTACTGATTACAGAATATCTATATGTTTAGCATGCAAGATTTGTAGAGTTCACTGTCTTTATCATCAATTACAACAGCCTTATTTTAAAGGCACCCAGCTACTATAAAATATATGGTTCATTTTTTGCATTATAGTTGCCACAAGTTTGACAAATAAATCCATTACAAAATGACATTTACTCGGCCTTACAATATCGACAAACAAACAATAACGAGGCTCATCAGTTTCATTAAAGGATTGGTGTTGTAAAGTATCATCAAAAATGAACATTTTACTTTCACACCAGTGATTCTCTATATTACCTACCTTAATATAGGCATCCTGACTGCTAATATCATTGATATTATAAAGCACTCTTAAAGTTGTTCTTAATGGCCCAAAATGCTCATCTGTTGATTCTTTTTTATTAAAAACAGAAACACCTATTGTTCTGACATATTTATAGTCTTTATGAAATGCAGGAACAGTATAAAAATTATCAACATTCTTACCATACCACTTGAAGAAAATCATACTTCTCCTGATTTTCTCTGCCCGACTAGACAGTTCATCCACTACGTTTTCAGATTTGACCACATCCAATAATTCATTGATTTCCAGCCGACACTCATCAGGCAGGTCTTGTAACAGATACACTTTCTTATTGATATAAGGCAAGGTAACAATATCCATCAAAATATTAAAAGGGGACAAGGCCCATGTCGGCACGCCATTACCAAAAAAGTATCGATATAACACTCTGCCATTGATATTACCGTTACGGCTTACATCATAAGCGCCACAAATAACGTAAAAAAGCATCACCTCAGGTAAAAAATACGTTAACGAGATTAAAAACACATACCAGATAACTGATTGCACTAAAAACTTTCTTCTTCTCTTTGTTTCAAATGATGCCTTATCCATCGCTTACCTCTTTTAATTGAACCTGCAAAATACTTTTAACAATACCTTATTTATTATAAGCATATTATCCATAGTACGCATTACTCTAATCAGGTATCTAAACAAGATAGTTTGTACATTATGCAAGCACAGCGTAAAATCGACAAGATTTATAATTCAAAACTCAACGGCGCACTTAAAGTCTATTGCTTATTAACAATAGACTTTAAGTGCGGCAAATCCCCAGTAAGCGAAATTTTTATGACTGAACAACCAAGCCCAACCAATAAAGAACCTGAAAAAATGCCAGGCGGTCTCCCGCTTATTGGCCATATGCTTAAATTTGGGAAAAATCCATTTGACTATATGACCTTATTAAGAAGCAAACTAGGTGAAATTGGGGAGTTTCGTTTGTTTCATCAGCAAATGGTATTACTAACCGGTCCTGAAGGCAATGAAGCATTTTTTCGTGCACCGGATGATCAGCTTGATCAAAATGAAGCCTACAAAGTCATGACACCTATTTTTGGTAAAGGTGTGGTTTTTGATGCGCCACCGCATATCAAAGACCAGCAATTAAAAATGCTGATGCCGGTATTACGCGACAAGCCCATGCGCACCTACTCTAAAGTTATCGTACAGGAGGTAGAAGAAGCCATTAAAGATTGGGGTGACTCTGGCGAAGTTGATATACTTGAGTTTATGAAACAATTGACAATTTATACATCAAGTCACTGTTTATTAGGTAATGAGTTCCGCTACGAACTAAATGAGGAGTTTGCACACCTTTATCATGATCTGGAAAATGGCATGCACCCGCTAGCCTTTATTTTTCCTTATTTACCTATTCCTATATTGCGCCGTCGAGATAAAGCACGTGTGCGTTTACAAGAATTAGTAACCGCTATTATCGAAAAAAGAGCGCAAAAAACTGAAAAAAGCGATGATGCCTTTCAAATGCTGATTGATGTACGCTATGACGATGGAAGCCCTCTCTCACCGCATGAAATTACCGGTTTACTGATTGGCACCTTATTTGCCGGACATCATACTACAGCTGGCACAGCTGCCTGGATTACACTTGAACTTGCACGAAATCCTAAATATATGGATAAAGTGCTGCAAGAATTTGATACTTTATATGGGCATGAGGGCGAAGTCACCTTTCAGTCTTTACGTGAAATCCCAGTATTTGAACGCGTGATTAAAGAAGTCTTGCGTTTGCATCCTCCGTTGATTTTTCTGATTCGAAAAGTCGCTAAAGATCTGAAATTTAAAGATTATATTATCAAAGCAGGTAAATATGTCTGCGTATCCCCTCGTGTATCTCACCGTATACCGGAGATATTTCCTGATCCGGAAAAATTTGATCCGGAACGTTTTACCAAAGAACGCCAGGAAGACGCAATTCCCTTTAGCTGGGTCGCTTTCGGAGGAGGACGTCATAAATGCAGTGGCAATGCCTTTGCCATGTTACAGCTAAAAGCTATTTATGCGATATTATTACGCCGTTATAAATTTGAACTGGTTGGCACTCCCGAAAGTTATCAAGACGATTATAAACAAATGGTCGTCCAGCCTGGCTCCCCTTGCATGGTGCGCTACACCAAACGAGGCAATATCAAGCAAACAGCCACTGCAAGCAAGGACACTGTTGCTAACACCGTTACCAAACTTAACTGCTTTAAAATAGATATCGATATGGACTTATGCCAGGGACATGCAAACTGCATGGCGGAAGCACCTGAAATTTTTCAGGTTGATGACAAAGGCAAATTAAGCATATTACAAGATACACCAAACAATACTTTACTCAAAAAAGCACAAGCGGCAGCAGAATACTGCCCTACAAGTGCAATAAAAATAATACAGGATTAGGGAATTAACATGGCCGCATACCCAAGAGTCGAACTTGAAGAAATGGTAGAACGTTGGTTAGAAGCGAATCGCCAAGCCGAAAATGATGGTAACTGGCCTAAGCATTTAGGTGCCATGTATACCGACAATGCTGAATACCGCTGGAATATCGGACCAAATGAAGAATTTGTCGCACGCAATCGCAAACAAATTGAAGAGTGGGCGCTTGGTGCTCAAATGAAAGGCTTTGAAGAATGGAAATATCCGTACCACCGAATTCTGATTGATGAAAAACAAGGTGAAGTAATCGGTTTATGGACACAAGTGTCCCCGGCTAAAAGAGACGATGGCACCCATTATATGGTAGAAGGCACAGGCGGCTCCTGGTTTCGTTATGGTGGCGATTACAAATGGGAATGGCAACGAGATTTCTTTGATCTAGGTAATACCAAAGCCTTGTTTTTCGAACTGGCTGCTGCAGGTAAACTAGACCCTGCCGTCAAAGAAAAAATAGGCAAATTGGCTAAAGGCCATCCACTCCCAGGTCATGAAAAAATACGCCCAGAGGCAAGTCTATTGCAAAAAATAAAAGGTTTTTTAGTCATGATTCGTATCGCCATTTTTAATAAATAGCACCCCCACTTCCTGCTATAATAACCATATTAATATTAAGACATTATTTTTTTGGATCATTATGAATACTGAAGAAGAACAACCTAAAAGTCGCCGCGAACAAGTAAGATCTGTTGGCCAAAGCGGTAATTACTGGTATGCCATGGAAATGAGCTCCAAACTTAAAAAAGGCCAATCTGTAGAAGTAATTTTCTGGAAAAGCCCTATCGCCTTATATCGTGGCGAAGATGGCAAGGTCAATGCGATAGAAAACCGCTGCCCACATCGCCAACTACGATTGACTTCAGGCATCGTTCAAGGCAATGAAATTACCTGTCAATACCATGGCTGGAGCTTTGATGGATGCGGCAAATGCACTGGTATATCTCACGAATTAGGTAAAGGTAAGGCAAAAGACAGCTTACCTAATATCAAAATAAATTCTTACCCGGTACAGGAAAAATATGACTTAATCTGGGTATTTCCTGGTGATCCTGCACTGGCAGATAAAGTATCCATCCCCGAAGTACCTCAGCTTACACAAGATAAGCCCTGGGAGTTTGTACCGCTGGATTTCACGCTTAAGGCTCATTTCAGCATGATTCTGGAAAATGTATGTGACTTTAACCATGCTTTTTTGCACCGTAAATTTAAACCCTTTACTGATCCACACTTATTAGGCACCCGACATGAAGGCGATATAATCTATGTAGATTATGAAACCGACATGAGCCAAAGCAGTGCCGTTAAGACCGCAGGCGAAAAAAAAGGCGCAGGCCTGGAAGATATGACCTTATGGTATCACTACCCCTATCAAGGCTCGAATACGGCTGACAAATATTTACATTGGCTTTTTATGACACCCATGGATGAACGTACTACGCGTTGTTTTTTCGTGTTCTTACTAGGCCCACTGGAAATTCCTTTTATCAATAAACCCGTTCCCAAGTTTTTACGTAAAACGGTCATTCGTTTAGCCAACTTCTTTTATATTGTTCCTCTGCTTAAAGAAGATGTGTATATTCTGCAAGAAGAAATGCTGGGTCAGGAACGACACCCACATATTCAGCATCTTGAATTCAATCCTATCGTCGGTGAGTTTCAGAAGCTGAGTATTAAAAAATGGAATGAATATATACACACCGAAGCATTGCGTAAAAAGGAACAGCTAGAATCTAAAGAACGCTATATTTTTCCAGGTGCTGGCTTGAGTAAAAAAGAACTCAGCGAATACAACCGCATGCAAGAAGAAAGCAAAATACTGGAAGAAAGTAAAGAGCTTGGTATATAACAACCTGTTATAAACTGAGCTGATCTAAGGTATGGCGGAGACTAAAGCCCGCCTTATAACTCTCAAATTGCGGACTAAAGTCCGCCCTACCGAAATATCCCTTGATTTTTTATGACGACACTTGTAACCGGTGCAACAGGGCATTTGGGGGCTAATTTAGTCCGCGCATTATTAGCAAGAGGTGAAGAAGTTCGTGTCCTTTTGCGTAAAGACAGCAGTAATATTGAAGTAGAAGGGCTGGATGTAGAACATGCCTACGGCAACCTAAAAGATAAACAATCGCTTATCGCAGCCGTAAAAGGCTGTGATTATGTGTATCATCTCGCGGCCTTCGTCAGTATTCGTAACGGCGACCGCAAAGAACTGTATGACGTTAATGTGCTTGGTACTCGCTATTTAATGCAAGCCTGTCGTCTTCAGGGCGTTAAGAAAGTCGTACATTGCAGCTCCTTCGGCGCAGTAGGTAATAACCCCGATGGCGCATCCAATGAAAAATGGGCAGTCAGTCCCTATGAAATGACGACTGACTATGAAATTTCTAAAACCTTTGCAGAACTCGAAGTTTATAAAGAAATTGTGCGCGGTCTGCCTGCAGTGATAGTCAATCCATCAGGTATTGTAGGTCCATGGGACTTTAAGCCTTCTCTGCTCGGTAGAACAATTATTGAATTTGCACAAGGAAAAATGCGTGCCTCAGTTCCGGGAGGATTTGATTTCACACCTGTTCAGGATGTAGTGCAGGGGCACCTGCTAGCCATGGAAAAGGGCGTTATTGGCGAGCGCTATTTACTTACCGGTGAACAACACAGTATTAATGAAACACTGGGCTGGCTGGAAGAATTTACCGGCGTAAGCAAACCTAGATGGGTCATCCCTACTTTTTCATGCAAAACATTGCCATCGTAAAAGACTGGATTGAACGGAAATTTTTCCCCCATGTTTATCCGCGCTTTAACTATCATTCCATTCGTCTGTTAAATTGCGGAAAATACGGAACCCATACCCGGGCAATAAATGAACTGGGCTTGAAACCAACACCCGTTAAAGAAGCCTACCGTGATTCGTTTCTCTGGTTTAAAGAACACCGATATATTGAGTAAGCCTTGAAGTAAATTGAAGTGAGACATCATTAATCAAGCAACTTATCAATGATATCATTATCTCTCAGTGTCAGTGCCTGACGAATTGGAGATTGCAATTAGCCACCGAAAAAGAATAAATTTCAACTATTTCACGAATTTTTTGCTGCATTTGGGCGGTCTAAGGTTTTTACCTCTTTACTTCGGCGTGGCTTTAGGATTAGAGTGCTGTGCTTTTTAGCGTATTTGTTACTCCGTGCGTACTGGCCAACCTTTGCGGAATTTAAGAGAGCAGGCAAGAATATATCACTAAGGCATAAACTCTATACACAACCTGGACTTTACAGTGAAGAAAAAAAACGCCCTAAACTATGCACATGATACCCATACTTGGTTACAACAACGTCCATCGCTTCCCAGAATATAAACTTTTTAACACTCTGCTTTTACTTATTTTTGATCAGTGGTCAACTTAATTTGAGACATATTTATATGCACCTTCAAAAAAATACTGCACGGTGCGATAACTGCTACCTTTTTCCGTCCGTCAAGACAACCCTATCTTGTCAATGTCATGAACGCGACAACATTGACTATAATTTGTTGATGAATCGACTCAGATAAATGTGGACGTAATGGATTAAGCATTGTTATTATTTCATGGGAAGTCAGGTTTTGTATTTTAGAAGCCTCCTGCGTTCAATATTCCGCTTCATGTGGTTTGCTTGTTTCTAGCTAACACAGTTTTTTGGCGACGATATTGTTCATGATACCTCCACTATTATTCTCAGTATTTCAACTTTCTTGAAATAAACAGAAAATTACTTATTTATTATAAAAATTAATATGCAAATCTCAGTTGTAGTTCCAGTGCATAATGAACAAGAGAATATTGAATCGTTAATAGCAGAAATTGCTGCAGCACTTCAACCTTTATATACCTTTGAAATGATTTTTGTTGATGATGGCAGTAGCGATGCAACACTAGCAAAATTAAAAACGGCTGCACTGAAATATCCTCAATTACGTATACTTCACCATCAGGTTTGTTGTGGTCAAAGCCGTGCAATACATACTGGCGTCAGTGCTGCGCAATACTCATGGATTGCTACACTTGATGGCGATGGGCAGAATGACCCTGCCGATATCTGCAAACTTGCCGAAGAACAACAGCAGCATGAAAATTCTGAGTCACTCTGGATGCTGGCAGGATTCCGTCATAAACGTAATGATAACGGTTGGCGTAAATTTTCATCGCGATTTGCTAATAGTATTCGTCAGAAAATTCTACAAGATAATACACCTGACACCGGTTGTGGTTTAAAGCTATTTTTGCGCGATAAATTTTTACAACTCCCTTATTTTGATCATATACATCGTTTTCTACCTGCCATGATATTAGCAACGGGCGGGCAAGTCATTTCTGTCAAAGTGAATCATCGTCCACGTAATCATGGCCAATCAAAATATGGCACACTAGACCGGTTAATGGCAGGTATTATTGATTTACTCGGTGTAGTCTGGTTAAAAAAACGTAGCAGTTTACCAAAAATAACTGAGGTTACTCGTGGATAAAGAAACAAGCTGGTTAATTATCGGTTTTTTAGGTCAGGCTCTATTTTCTGCCCGATTCCTGATTCAATGGTTAGCAAGCGAACGAGCTAAACAAAGTGTCATACCAGTATTATTCTGGTATTTTAGTATTTTTGGGGGGACAACTTTGCTGATTTATGCAATACATAAACAGGACCCTGTATTTATCGTTGGACAGGGATCTGGATTATTCATTTATGCGCGTAATTTATATTTTATTTTACGGGCAAAAAAACAGTATTGAATAATTAAAAATAAGTTGAACACCTGTGTTATTTGGTTTGCATCTGTAGTGTTTGTTGCCCCGTTCTAAAAATTAGCCAGCGTTCACGTTGGCCCTGGATATAGCTAACATTAGTAGCTTTTTTTTCTTCTAAAGAAATCAAATAGCCATCAGGGTGAGCACTTGCCCAGCTAAGGGCTTGACCATTTTCTACGATTTCAATTGCATGAGTTAAGCGGCCAAGAAAGTGAAACTGCCCCTGATACTTTCCCACGTAAGCGACTGGCATATCGTGTTCCTGAATGTCTTTTAATTTCTCAGCCGCAGGTTTTAAGTTATATGCAAGTCCGGTATAGTTAAAAAAGCAGAAAAAACCAATTACAATTGCAAGCACAACGGAGGTACTGACTGCCAAAATTGATAACTGGCGGAAATAGAGTGTTATACCCAATAAAGCCAAGCCAATGCTTAAAACACTTCCACCCCAAACAAAATCCATGGTTTGTACCCAGGACAGTTTGGCAAATGTTGTCATTGAAGGCATCAATATTAAGAACAGTCCTACAGCACAAAAGCAAAGCGGTAAAGCCAATTCAGATAGCAGTGTAGCGGATTTTTCCGCATTCATTAGAAGGCGAGCGATGAGTAAGCTAAAAGCGGGTAACAGGGGCAGAAGATAATGTACTTGTTTACTCTGAATAAGAGAAAAAATCAGCAAGCAACTGATAAACCAGACACTACAAAAGCGAACGCCTGTGTCCTGTTTCCATGGCAAACCGATTAAACACTTCCACATACGAGGCCATGCAACCCAGGGAAATATAAATAAGGGTAAAAAGGGAAAATACCACCAAAATGGACGTGCATGAATATGCGTTGTGACCGCTCTATTAGCCGTTTGACTCCATAAAATCGCATTTGCGTAAGCCTCGCCGCCTTGTATTGCGGCAGGGATTGCCCAGATTAAAGCGATCAAAGCACCGCTCAATATAGCGATAAATTGATAGCTATACCAACGAGAATAGTTTTTTGACTGATTTTTTTCAATCCATACGGGCATCAATAAAGCAACGGGCAACAAATGCACAAAAATAACGGGTCCTTTAGCCAATAACCCAAGCCCAATAGCTAAAGCAAAAAATGACCAACCTTTTACTTCTTTACCTTGCGTAGCATTTACTAAACCCAGCATACCAAGTAATACACAATTACTGAGCAATATATCAAACATAGTCGCAGTTGCAAAAAGCGTCCACAATAGTGTAGCAATTAAAATCCACGGAGCAAGCAAGGCTACCTTTTCTTTATCAGGCCATAATTGCTTTGCTAATGAACGCGTCAGGTACAAGTTGAGTAATGCACAAACTGGACCTACCAGGCGTGCAGCCCATTCATTCACACCAAACAGGCTCCAGCTTAACTGAATAAGCCAAAATAATAATGGCGGTTTGTGACTATAGGTTTCACCATTAAGGTAGGGAACCAGAAAATCCTGACGTAACCACATTTCCCATGCAACACTAAGATAACGTGTCTCATCAATAGGTGTTGGAGTACGCAAGAAGATACTGAATGTCAGTAAAAGCCATAAAGGGAGAATTCCCCAGCGTGCTAACTGAGAATTGTTAATCATAATAAAAGTTCCTGATTACACACAATTCGCTGTCATGATTTAGCAAACTCAGCACATATAAAGCCAACAATTTAAATGTGAATGTATGAGTTATTTTTCTCATGAAATTGAAAAGTTAATTCATTTTGGTTGATTTTTGTTATATTTAGAACGGCTATCATATCAGTTACACGTATTTATTGAGATAACAGCATGAGGTTGAGCTTCACAATGACATAGGAGAGTGAGTAATCAAGTCTTTTTTCTGAAAAAACCACCCTTGTTTATAATAAGCTTAACTCACTATCCAGTATTCTGGAAACCACAGTTGACTGGTATAAAACGTAACTTCTCATTATCCACTGGCAGCGGCCGCACGAATGACTTCCGATAACGGAGGAATCCCTTCTAACTTCAGTAAGCGACTTTTTAAATAACCCCAAAATGACATGCCGTGCTTTCGGCAGGTCTTCTTGAGACTGGCAAAAGTATCACGGGCTTTCCGCCCTGCATCACTTCGTGTACTCCCGCTGATTTTTCGTTTCTTGACGTAATCCCTTATATCCCGTTCGCTTAAATTGTTATGAAGTGGGAGGTAGGGTTTGTCGAGTACACGGAGGAGTTCATGTTGATTTTTCCCCATTCGCCCGAGGGCCTGGTTAAGCGTTTCGTAACAGGTTTTGGTACTGCATAGGATTTGAAAGCGCTGCCTGATACTGCTCGCCTGTTCGGTAACAGGATTAAGTTTATAAGCTTTCAGGTCATGGTAAATCGACCAAAGCTGGTCGCGTGCGTCATCTACTGCCTTGGTATGGCTGTCATTTAAAGGAATCAGGCGATTAATCACTCGTTCGGCATGGATCCAGCACAAGGCATGATCAAAGACGTTAAACTGCCCTGCATCATCACTGATAATTGAAAAGTCAGAGGAAATGCCTTGGTCTAGCAGCCCTCCCATCAAAGCACCTTCCGTGACTATTTTTCTGTGCCGAGGTTTAACGATGCCTTGCTGATCCAGCCATTCGCACCAGTCAGGTGCCGTGTTAATGCAGACACTGATATTTTCCAGTGTCGCCAAGATTACAACAGACAGCTTATTTTGTGCCATGTATTCAATGGCACCTGTGTTCAATGTATAAAGCGTTGTTTTGCCTTGTGATAGACAGTTTAAAAAATTGATTCTGCTTTTACTTTCTGTACTACTGAACCAGGCAAAAAAATCATTGCCAATATGTGTGCAATAGCCATTTTGCCCTTTATGCCGTGCGCCAGTATCATCTGTATGAATATATTTAGAAACGGATAATCCCGTCTTCAGTAATTCATCTTTTTCGGCATGAAAGTCGTCCAGATCTTCTGTTAGTATATAACTGAGCTTACCGCTCGAAATATCGACGCCTAAATCACGAATTTGTTCCAGTAGTAATGGCTGTGTGACATGTTGGTGATGGTATTGATAGAGAATAAAGGCAATAAGGCTTTTACCAAAGCTACCTCCCTGAATGTCTTCGGGAAGCTGACCTAAAATCGTAAGACCCTCTGGCGTTATATATTCTGCTAAACGATAACGAATGTTATGAGTTTGAAAGGTAATATCCTGAATAACACGATCCTGATACCCTTTAAAGCGTGAACCCTCTGGGATTTCATCCGGCTGAATAATTTGGGTTTCATCTATTTTGAGGTTGCCTTTTTTACTGCGCCTTGGGCCTTTTTTCCTTTTTGATGAGGAGTCATCACTTCCTGGGGCACCCTCCTTATCCATTGTACTCGGTTTGATTTTAGGCTTTGTGGTTTCGCCTTTAAGCTTGAGTATCTCTTGTGCTAACTCATCAATCTGCTTTTGTTGCCAGGCAAGCATTTCCAATAACACATCGACTAGCGGTGTGCGATCTTCTTTGTTTATCTCTGGTAATTCAGGTTTAGGCGAGTTCATAGAATATATTGTAAAGCAACTTTTTAATATTTTCCCGTGGATAATGAGGGCTCTTCCCGATTTCGCGGGGTGACCACAACATATAGTGTTAAGCATATCCGAATAAACGTCGGCCTTCGACATCAAGCCAAATATGCTGAAATAAACGCCCTATATCATAAATGCCATAGCAACGTCTTTTGATCACCTTAATTTTGTTATTCAGTCCTTCTACAAAACCACTGGTTTCACGGCGAAGAAAATAATTAGTGATTTCATGCTGCCAGTTTTGTAAGGTCACTATAAATGAGTTGAAACAGTCCAACTTCAGATTTCTAACCTGCTCGACCCATGAATTTAGCTCAGCTTCTGCCTGACTTTTACTTAAAGGTCGGTTAAAAATACCCGTCAATGCTTCCCGATAAATATAAATTTGCTTAAGCTCTGGCGCATAATTAAAGAGTTGTATTAATTTAATTTGTTGCTCTTCATTCAAGTCCCAGAGTGATTTTCGGAATAACCACATCACGCCTTTCAGTTGGGCATAATCCTCACTAGAAAGCGTCTTTTTCAGTGTTTTCATCTCTTTTATTCTTGCGTTGTCTGCACAGGCTCGATAGCTTTTGGTCACATGGAATCGATCAACCACAACCTCAACGCCATGAAGTTCCTCATACACTGCATTACTGTAGCCGTCATACATATCAACGCAGGCACGTTGTATTGTTCTTTTAATTTCCACGGGAATGCTTTGTAGAAATATTTTTACTGTTTCCTTTTTGCGATTTGGCAATACGGCCAAAATGCATTTTTCTCCGCCTTCATTGATCCCTGAAATGATAACAACAAAATCTTTATGTCCTTTTTTTAACGCAATCTCATCAAGTCCAAGTAATGGCAGGCTTTTTATTGTCTCCCAATCCACTTCTTGACGAATATAACGATTAATAATGCCTTCAACAGCCGCTTCATTAATGCCACGTTTGATACTGATGTCGGTTATTGTGCTATTGATTAGGTCGCGCAATATCCACTGTTCATAGGCTTTAGTATGTGGGCTTTTTTGATCATACCAACTACAGCGCTGAGTGGTTGTCGGGCCTTGATCACAATAAGGGCATTGGTAACGCTTCGGTTTGATCTTAATCCAGACGGACTGTTCAAAGATCGGTAAATGGCGTAACGTAATTTCTTTGCCATAGCCATAAAACTTATCGATAGGCTGATGGCATTGCCGACAAGTTGTGCCTTTGCATGTACTTTGGACTTTAATAATAATTCCTTTTTTAGACTCAGTATCAAATGCCTCTATTTGCACATCGGGTAAATCCAAAGGAATTTGTAACAATATCGGGTTCATTTATTTAAAGTTTGCCGTCTAAAAAGATGGCTATCATACCCAGCCTGCACCTAAATAATCAAATAGCAATATACTACATATAGTGACTACCCCGCGAAGTCGGGAAGAGCCATAATGAGAAGTTTCTATAAAACATTATAAGTGACTGAATATAAAATATAATGATCGTAAATGCTTGTCACCTGCTGGGTGACTCTACTCCGCCTCACGGTTTTGTGGATTATTTAACTGCCGGATTAGCAAGTTCAATTTCGCCTAAACCCTGCAAAGCTATGCAGATCATAAATAAAAAAACAATTTTGATGACTAGCAATTTAATCATCTAAAAATTATATTATTTGCGCCCTTTGGTTTGCAGAATTTAGATTTTAAGATGGTTTCATAGCTCCATCTAAAAACACAATTAGTCAGACTATTTTAACAAATGGATTACCGGTGATTTTAGTCTGTCCATTTGATAAAACTCACTCCCTATTCTCAATTTTCCATCCCTGCAGTTAAATAGATTTTATAGCTCTTTAATAAACAGATTCACCTAAATCCCTCCACAATCTGACTATATCGCTAAATTAAACACAAATTAAGTCTTTTAGTTATAAATAAAACCTGACAAGCATATATTTTATATGCATAAGTAATTGAATTAATTTAATTTTAATGAGTTGTATAAAATTCATACAAATTAACAGAACTGTAACAATGCTGGGTGTTAGACTTACTTTTCTACTATTAATCCACAGACTTATCCACAGATAATGTGCACAACTTTTTTCTTTAATCTTGTTAAGTATTTAGCTTCATAAGCAAAACATAAGATGCAAAAATACTTAAAAATAAATAATACATTAGTTCCCTGTTTAGATTATTAGATAACGCCAATAAGCAAATCTTGGGAACATGAAAACATCAATGTTATAATTTAAGATAACTTTTTTTAACCCTAACTACATTATGACTACCGCTAATAAGGACAAACTTTCCAGTGCTCGCTTTTCCGAGGCGACAGACGCCTTTGTTGAAGTATTTACAGCATCGGTTGATTTTGACCAACGCATGGCTCAACAAGATATTCAAGGCTCAATTGCTCATGCAACGATGCTTTGCAAAATTGGCATCTTGACCGAAAAGGAGCGCGACAGTATTTTCCAAGGTCTACAACAAATTAGTGAAGAAATTCAACGTGGCGAGTTTCAGTGGTCGGTGAAGCAAGAAGATGTGCATATGAATATCGAAGCACGTCTAACCGATTTAATAGGCATAGCTGGTAAAAAACTACATACAGGCCGTTCCCGCAATGACCAGGTGGCAACTGATATTCGTTTATATATGCGCACAGAAATTAATGCGATTATTGCCGTTATCGAACGTTTACAAATTGCTTTACTAGATCTGGCTGAACAAGAAGCAAATACGATTATGCCAGGATTTACACATCTACAAGTTGCCCAGCCAGTAACTTTTGGGCATCATTTAATGGCCTGGTTTGAAATGCTGGTACGCGATAAAGAGCGCCTGGAAGATTGCCTTAAACGCGTTAATATTATGCCACTAGGAGCAGCCGCTTTAGCAGGAACCAGTTATCCAATTGATCGTGAATTGACGGCTGAATTATTAGGTTTTTCTCGCCCTTCTGCCAACTCGCTGGATTCAGTGAGTGACCGTGATTTTGCCATAGAATTTACTGCGGCGGGCAGCATTATCATGATGCATTTATCGCGTTTCTCAGAAGAACTGGTATTGTGGACTAGTGCGCAATTTTCGTTTATTGAATTGCCTGATGCCTTTTGCACTGGCTCTTCTATTATGCCGCAAAAGAAAAACCCTGATGTACCTGAATTGGTTCGCGGCAAATCAGGTCGCGTAACAGGGCATCTGGTTTCTTTATTAATGCTAATGAAAAGCCAGCCTCTTGCCTATAATAAGGACAATCAGGAAGATAAAGAACCTTTATTTGACACCGCTGATACGCTAATAAACTGTTTGCGTGCCTTTGCCGAAATGGTGCCGCATATTGAAGCAAAACGTGAAAATATGTTTAATGCAGCGAAAAAAGGCTTTGCCACTGCGACTGACCTGGCAGATTATCTAGTACGTAAAGGCATGGCCTTTCGTGATGCACATGAAGTCGTAGGTCTGGCTGTGCGTTTGGGGCTGGATTCTGAGCGTGACTTATCTGAACTTTCCTTGATCGAATTACAAGGTTTTTCAGAAATGATTACAGAGGACGTATTTGATGTTTTATCTCTGCAAGGCTCAGTCGCAGCACGTAAACATATCGGCGGCACTGCGCCTGATACAGTCCGTGCCGCCATTCAATCAGCGCGAACTGCATTGTCAAAATAGACGTGTAAATAACTAAGCATACCCAACTAACAACACCGATTTTACTTTCAGGAGTAAACACCCTTTAGCTTTTTTCTAGTCATGGCAATAACAAAACTTTACCATGACCAGAAAAATGAGTTTAATATAAGTTAGTTACACAAGTAGACTAAAACCAACCCTCTTAAGTGCAAAATAGCTAAACCGACTTACAAATTATCATGGCCTTGACATTAACTACTATAGACTTGTTGCGTCACGGTGAAGTCGAGGGAGGGTCCTGCTATCGTGGTATTACAGACGACCCTCTCAGTTCTAATGGCTGGGATCAAATGCACAACAAACTCCCTACTCAAACTCATTGGGATCTCATCTTCAGTTCACCGCTTACTCGTTGTCATGCATTTGCACAATTTCTATCACATGAATTACAATTGCCGTTACACATTAGCCCTTCTTTTCAAGAACTTGATTTTGGAGACTGGGAAGGAAAGACAGCAGATCAAATTAACCCTCAATTACTTGACCAATTTTACCTTGACCCAATAAGTTTCCCACCGCCAAATGGTGAACGCTTTGCTCACTTCCAGCAGCGAGTTATACAAGCCTGGCAATCTCTATACAAAGTTCACCAAGGCAAACATATTCTCTTGATCACTCATGCCGGTGTTATACGCATTATTCTAGCCCATATATTAGCCATGGATATTCAGCACAGCTTTAGACTTAAGATAAATAATGCCTGTTTATCGAATATTCAGTGTTTTCAACAGTCCGGCAAGGAAAATTTCTTTCAATTAGTCAGACACGGTTAACTGAAATGAAGTAATAAGGCAGGACAAAAGCGCTACCTATCGATTCAAACGCAACCGGAAGCGTAAATAAATAACTAAGAAAAAATATTATTGAGCAAGCGCTATCAAATACAAAAACAATGTATTAATTCAGCTTACCCTTGGTTTCAAAGCAAATTCACCATAGAATAAGCTTATTAATCACACAAAGAAGCCCAAAATACGGCACTTGCACAAGAGAAGACAGTGAGCAAATAATGGAACTACTTAAGACATTTATTGCAGGCACTTCTGAAGAAAGTAATTCAAATGTGCGTTATGAACCAGAGTTACGCGAAAGAACTACGCGTGTCGGAGAAGAATTAAAGCATCAGCGATGAATTAATGTTAGCGGTTTTTGTACAAATGGAAAAGCGCTTTGAATAAATAGAAAAACGATTTGAAAAGTAAGTGCAAGCTATCATGGACATACATCAAGAGATTAAACTACAAATGCGTTGGGGTTTTGGAGCCTTAATTGGCATTGGCGGACTTGTAAAAGTAAATTAATCACCAAAACACTCATACAGAAACCTAAACTTACTATACCAGGAAACAATGAAAGGAATAATATTAGCCGGAGGCTCTGGCACACGCCTATACCCAATTACCAAGGGAATATCAAAACAAGCTCTTCCCGTTTATGATAAACCCATGATTTACTATCCATTATCGATATTAATGATAGCTGGAATTACAAAAATATTAATCATTACAACACCTGATGATCAAGCCAGTTTTAAACGCTTACTGGGAAATGGTTCAGATATTGGCTTACAACTCGAATATATAGTACAGCCCTCCCCCGATGGTTTAGCACAGGCCTTTATCCTGGGAAAGGACTTTATTGGTGATGACGATGTATGTCTGGTGTTAGGGGATAATATATTCTATGGCCACGATCTTAAAAAAACCTTGGCAACAGCTGTCGCTACCGCCAAAAAAGACAACAAGGCAACCGTATTCGGATATCGCGTTGCTGATGCTGAGCGTTATGGTGTGGCAGAGTTTGACCCAAACGGTAATGTCATAAGCCTGGAAGAAAAACCCACCCACCCAAAAAGTAAATACGCCGTCACTGGCATGTATTTTTACCCTAATGATGTAGTAAAAAAAGCAGCATCAATAACGCCCTCTGCAAGGGGTGAACTAGAAATCACAACGGTTAATCAACTCTATCTAAATGAAAAACGGTTAAAAGTACAATTACTGGGAAGAGGCTATGCCTGGCTGGATACAGGAACACATGAAAGTCTGCTAGAAGCTTCACAATTCATAGAAACCATTGAAAAACGACAAGGGTTAAAAGTAGCCTGTATCGAAGAAATAGCCTTCGAACAAGGCTATATCACTAAAGAAAAACTAATTGAACTAGCCAAACCCCTGGAAAAAAACCAATACGGTCAGTACTTGCTGCAAAGAGCAGAAGAAGGCAAAACAAAATAAAGTTTTGTGCACAAGCAATTCTTTATTAATGCGTGGCCTATACAAAGAATCGATGACTGAACGCATATGCCCAACTTCATCAAAAAAGTAGATAAAGGTGATATTTGCTGAGTTGATAATATACCGAGGCGGCTTCTAAAATACAGCCGCCTGGTCAGGATAATTGATCCTGGCCACCTTTTATCTTCCAAATTAATACTGTAATCAGGAGAGCGTGAATGCTAGCACCTGTTATTTCCCAATACTAAAACGGGATAAAGGTAAATTAGGACCATTCTGTCATTTACCTAAGCAAAATATAATCAGCTTTAAATAATGACAGAGTGGTCAGATGGGTGATCCATTAGTTAAACCCAATGATGCAATGCTTTGCTCAAATTATTGGTTTACAGCAACAGTATAATCTACCTGATGACCGCATTGAATATCAAATTCGTAACTGTCCTTTCTATAGACGGTTTTAACAACTCCCATTTGAAGAATGTGTCCCGAAAGACAGGATTGCTTGCTTACTTGGTGAGCACCTAAAAAGACAGAAGCTGATTGAATTCCTGTTTGACCGCGTTCACGAACAACTTGCTGGGCAGGCTCTATTAATATCAACTAATTAAACTATGTTATGTGACTTATAAATATTACATCAAATAACTCGTTTTTTCTTTTATTTTTATTTTAACAATATTTTATTTTTATATATCAGTCAGTTAATAGTTGGCCTACTTTTTGTATGATTAATATAACACTACAATTAATCAATTCGGAAATATGAGCAATCAACCGTCACTACAACAAGAATCACAAGTTTCAAATAGTGCAATATTACTTGGTGCTGGCCTTGCACTCGCCTCATTTATTGTATTACCAGCCATAGCAGCTCGCGTTGGCTTGGGCTCGAGCCTAACGGGTGCCATGCGTATTGCCCTGATGAAAGCATCGACTAAAGTATGTAATCACAACTCTGGTAATGGACAAAGTCGTTCAAACTCGTGCTCTCCGGATGTCGATTGTAATCAGTAACCTACCTTCCTGTAGTCTTGCCCTTCTCTACCGCTGAAAATCCTGGAAGCGGAGCCTAAGCGAAGTAAAAACTTTTAATCCGTGATAGCAGTAGATCTGGGTGTTTTCACGAGGCGTCTTTTTGGATAGAGAAAACATTCGGCTTTCCGATAGTGCGTCCAGCCATTTAAGGTAACAAAATAAACAACCATTTGATGCTTTTATAATTTATAAGTAGATGCAGGGCGAATAAGGGCAACGCAGTTTTTAATCAATCCCGTTAAGCATTTCGCGCGTTGTGGACAAGAATGCCCAAAATGAACTTTCGCAAAAGTAGGGACTCCCCTCTCAATTTCTGGTATAGTCAGTTTTCAAAGCGTAAGTCAACTTTAGCAAAGAGGCGAAATAGCATCTCTTTATCAATGTTGATGAGGTTTTTTCACGCTTATCGGTTTTAAACTACCATTACATTAACACTTATGGCTGAAGAAAAAAAATCATGTGATTTATGCGGGCTTCCGGTAGAGGTCGCAGGCTTTACCCTGCTAACAAAAGAAGGTAAAAAAGAATTTTGCTGCGAAGGCTGTCAAGGCATTTACCAAATGCTTAATGAAGATAATTTGCTACCTGAAGATACCCAATAATAAACCTGTATTCTCTTTTAATTTGGACTAATAACTATGGCTCACAATCACGCTAAACGTGCGGCTGCAACTACCATGTCGCATGCTAAAAATATCGCCCATCATGGATTGAATAGGCATGAAGTTTCAACTACATTAATCAAAGGTGCTGTTATGTCTGCAGGTGCGCAAACTGGAAAAACAATTATGAGTAAAATTACAAAACATCCCCTACTTCTAGTAGGTATTGGCATGGTAGGTGGCTACTATGTACACAAATATAGAAAAGAAATTATTTCTTCGGTCACATCAGTCGGTGATAAAGGTAAAGATTTTGTGCTGCAACAAAAAGAAAACCTGGAAGATATGGTTGCTGAATCAAAAGAAGACCAGGAGTAACAAGTCTTCTTTTTCTGACAACGACACATTTTAAGCAGAGTAACTTGATATAGGGCGTACTTGAGTTCGCCCTATTGATAATGCAAGGAGTGCTCTAAAAAGTTTCTTTTAAGTGTCTTGAATAAAAGCATGTCTAATATGCTGTTTATTCTTATCCACTTCACTCTAATATCTCGTTTTACTACCTACATGTCTATACAAAAAGAAATTATTCTACGCTATAAATCTTCTGGTCATGTAAGATTCCAAATTCCGGAACGCTTATGTAGCGATGAAGTTGCTAGCTTCGTATCAGATGCAATCCGTGATTTTGAAGGTGTATATCGCGTTAATTTATTCAGCAACAAACGCAAGCTGTCTATTCGATTTACTGAAGAAAGTGTTTCCCTGCAAGAGCTAGCTAAGCAACTTATTGAGTTGCTCACCGACCTGGAGAATAAAGGCTTTTTCAATGCAAAGCCAGACACCGTAACATCCAGCCGTTTTACTAAAAACCTTAAGATGCCTAACTGGAAGGGCACTCGATGGGCTAAAGAAAAATACACTGAAACCAAAGAAACAGCTCAAGCAATCAGCATTTTGGCAAAATTAGGACTGAAAAAAAAACCCGAAATTCTCGCTAACCCCGAAAAAACCCTGATCACCTTTTTTAATGATGTTTTAGTACTCTTTCTAATTAAGATACATTGGAAATTAATTACTAAAAAATGGATATTAGAGCCTTTAAAGTATCGCTATCAATGGCTAACCATTTTCTACCTGATGTTTTTATTTATTCGTTCTAAAACGACTAAAAGCAAATAAAATCTAAGCCCCCTATGACTCAATCATTTCAGCCTAAAAATTTTAAGCTCGCCCATGAACTAAAAAGCCGTATTCGGATTTTAGTGCCTATTCTGGAAAAAGATCCCGAACGAACTTATATTTTTGAGATTATTTTAAAAAAACGTCCTGAAATAAAAACCATAAAATCAATTCCTGAAATTGGCTCGGTAACGCTCTACTTTCAGCATAAAAGTTTACCTAAAGAGAACTTGCTAACTTTGCTGGATATGGTTTTAGACAATATCGGCAAGAAAAAAATCAGCCTGCCCAAAAGCAATATCATTGAAGATACCAGCGTTCCCCTACAGGATATTAGCCTGGCTATTGAAGGCATGAGCTGTGCTTCTTGCGCATTACTTCTGGAAATGTCCTTAAAACGGGATCCACGAGTACATAACGCAACCGTTAACTTTGCTTCTGCCATTGCGTCTACAAATGGTCGTTTATCACGTCAGGATATGGCTGAGATTATCAGCAAAGTCGGTTATAAAGCAAACTTAATGGACACGCTATCACAGCGTCAGGAGCTTATAAGAAAGGAGCATCTGCGCCTGGCCAGCGCTAAAAAACGATTTATTTGGGCCAGCGTTCTAAGCGCCCCCGTGGTCGCAATCGGCATGGCAATGCCCTCAGGACGCCTTTTTCACTGGGTTCAATTTGCACTAACAACTCCGGTTGTTTTTGCAGCAGGCGGGACATTTTTTAGCAAAGCCTGGTTACTTGCAAAAATGGGCAGGGCAAATATGGATAGCTTAATCGCTATCGGTGTTGGTTCTGCATATGGGTACAGCATACCTTCGCTATTAAGAGGCAAAGGGCATCTGTATTTTGAGGCTGCCGCCAGTATCATTTCTTTTGTCCTGCTTGGACGTTATATGGAAGAAAATGCCAAAGGAAAAGCAGGCGAAGCCATTAGAAAACTGGTTGATTTACAACCACAAACCGCTACGCTATTAAAAGATGGCCAGGAAATCACTATCAGTATTGATGATATTGAGTTAGGTGATTCCTTACTCATTCGCCCTGGTGAAAAAATTCCCACAGATGGCGAGGTTATTGATGGTATTTCTACCGTTGACGAAGCCATGGTGACTGGAGAAAGCATTCCTGTTATTAAGGAAGTTGGACATAAAGTCATCGGCGGCTGTGTTAACGGCACGGGCTTACTGACTATAAAAGCGACAGCCATTGGCATGGATACCGTTCTTGCGGGAATTATCCATATGGTTGATCACGCCCAGGCATCTAAATTGCCTGTACAAAAAATGGTCGATAAAATTTCGGCTGTATTTGTACCCAGCGTTATGGCCATTTCAGCACTCACTTTTGCGTCATGGACTATTGCTGGAGCCCCGTTTAGCTTTGCCTTTAGCAGTGCAGTTACCGTAATGTTAATCGCCTGCCCTTGTGCGCTTGGCCTGGCCACACCAACAGCTATTATGGTCGGCACTGGCCAGTCAGCCAAACGTGGTGTCTTTATCCGTAATGGAGAAAGTCTGGAAATAGCAACGCATCTAACTGCAATTATTTTTGATAAAACCGGAACCATTACCGAAGGAAAACCGGTAGTCACCGATTTTATCAATATCAGTCCGATCAGT
This sequence comes from Methyloprofundus sedimenti, assembly GCF_002072955.1. NCBI lineage: Bacteria > Pseudomonadati > Pseudomonadota > Gammaproteobacteria > Methylococcales > Methylococcaceae > Methyloprofundus > Methyloprofundus sedimenti. The sequence goes on from NZ_LPUF01000003.1 coordinate 567,347, forward strand.
AATGAACTGCTACTCTCGCATCTTGCTTCTGCCGAACATAATTCAGAACATTTTCTGGCCAAGGCGATTGTTAATTATGCACTGGCAGAACACGATTTTGAGTTTAAACAGGTAAAAGATTTTAAGGTCACGGCAGGCCGAGGCTTGCAAACAAAAGTAGGTCATTACCAGGTACTGATTGGTAATCAGGCATGGCTGGAAGAACAAAATATAGATATTTCTGAACTCTTGCCTCATGCTCATGAACTTGGACTTATGGGAAAAACACCTGTCTTTACAGCGTTTAATGGTAAAGCAAGCGCAATATTTGGTATTGCCGACCAACCCAGAAAAAACGCTAAACAGGCTATTGCCGCACTAAACAGGTTAAATATCGAAACACTGATGGTGACAGGTGACACCATCGAAACCGCTAAACATATTGCAAGCCAGGTCGGCATTAAAACCGTGATTGCTCATGCAACGCCCGAGCAAAAACTACTGGAAATTCATCGTCTGCAAAATGAAGGCGGCTCGGTCGGCATGATTGGTGATGGTATCAATGACGCCCCTGCTCTTGCAGCGGCAAATGTTGGCTTTGCTATTGGCCATGGAACAGATATTGCGATTGAATCCGCGGATTTAACTCTGGTCAATGGCGATATTTCCAAAGTAGCTGAAACCATTGAACTTAGCACTTACACCATGAAGATTATCAAACAAAATTTATTCTGGGCTTTTGGCTACAATACTGTTGCCATTCCTATTGCTGCAGTCGGAAAGCTAAACCCTATGATAGCTTCCGCTGCCATGGCATTAAGCTCAGTCTCGGTTATAGTTAACTCTTTACGAATCAACGGAAAATAACGTGACCGATTTTTTTGCTAATCTGGATTACTCAGTTTATGCCCTCGCATTAATGACAGGTTTTTTTGGCAGTGGGCATTGTGCAGGTATGTGCGGAGCACTGGTAGCGGGTTTTTTCATGAAAACCGAGAAAAAAAGTGTCTGGCCCTACTTAGCCTATCACTTTGCCCGCATAACCATGTATACCATAGTCGGTATTACTGCCGCCTTACTTGGAGTTGCACTGGTTTCAACTGGTTTATTAGGCCATATTCAAGGATTTTTACAAGTCACCATAGGTTTCTTTGTCATTATTTTGGCTTTAGGTATAGTCGGACTTTCGCCCTGGCAATTTTCCATGAAATATATGCCTACCAAGATACTGAATAAAATCTTTATGTCTGCTGCAAGACGCGGTTCTGTTCTAGGGGCTAGCATGGGAGGAATGCTGAATGGCCTGATGCCCTGCCCGCTCACCTTTGCCATGGCAGTCAATGCAACCTCGGCTCCAGGTCCCATAGAAGGCGGATTAATGATGCTCGCTTTAGGGATTGGTACTTTACCCACCATGCTCGTGGTCACTTTTGCTTTTGGTAAATTAGGTACCAAGGCACGTGGTTTAATGCTTAAATTCGCAGCAGTACTGATGATAGTGATGGGAGCAAATACCATGTATAACGGCATACGCTTCCTTGCTTCCGATAATGGCTTTAAGGAAATGATGCATCATATGCAATCTATAGAACTGATGGGCATCGCAAAAAAACCAGAACAAGCCACTGGCATGGAAATGGATCATTCTACACACAATATGCCTTAAAGCTCCGCTGGTTAAAACAGGCGGGGCTCCAGGCAAACTCAAAGCACTTCATAAAGTATTTAGCCAGGATGAAATAACCAGAAACTATTAAGGATGCTTAACAAATAATTATAGAATATCAACCTCAAATAAAACGTCGACTATCTCAAACCACAGTTGTAATAGTCGACGTTGCATAAAAACCGGGGATTTCCTTCACCAATCGACTGCCTCCGGATACTTCCTCCTTAAACGCTATGCTTTTTCTACAATGAAACTCACCTCTAAAGATCTAATTATTTTGCATAGGGCAGCAGACGTATTAGAAAACCCTAGCTTTAGTTCAAAAATTACTAAAACTGTGGGCAGTGCTGTAGAGAAAACTATCGCCATATTACCCGAGCAAGTCTCTCTTTCATTAAATGATATAACCCGCACTGCATTAGAAAAATCATTAGAAGGTGCAATTTTCACCTTGAATTCCCGCAAAAGCAGTATCCCCTATAATAAAACGCACAAATTTTTTGCTGGCTTAAGTGGTGCTCTTGGCGGAGCTTTTGGTTTAACAGCCATTACTATAGAATTACCTATCTCAACCACCATTATGTTGCGATCAATTGCCGATATTGCACGTTTTTACGGTGAAAACCTGAGTCATGGAAATACCAAAATGGCCTGCCTGGAAGTTTTTGCCCTAAGTGACACTACTCGCCACGGTTCTGAGACCGGCTACTATGCCATTCGTTCAATATTAGCTAAAGGACTAGCCGAAGCTTCATCGCAACTTGGCACACCTGTTTTAAGTAAAGAAAGTGCGCCTATCGTGAGTAAAGCCATCAATCAAATTGCAGCTCGTTTTAGTATCCCTGTTTCTGAAAAAATAGCTGCACAAACCATACCGGTGATCGGTGCTATTGGCGGAGCCACCATTAATCTTTTATTTATTGGCTATTTTCAGGACCTGGCACATGCTCACTTCGCTTTGCGCAGACTGGAGCGTAACTACACACCAGAATTAGTAAAATTAAATTACCAAAAATACCTTGCGCAACAACACGAAGCAACGTAGATGCTTCAATCCTCGAATATATATTTAGCATCTTTCATTTTACAATTTTCACAATGACTGGTGTGCAATAGTTTTAGCAATTGCTAACTTCATTAAGCTAAAGATTTTTTTACTCCTGAGTTGAATAATTATCGGCAAATGTAAACTACTTCCAGGTAAAAATGAAAAATGCCCAATATTCCTTATACTTAAGATAGTTTCGTAGTATTATAGATTGCCCCGTAAAGAACTCTCCAGCTAAAAAATGAAGATAGGTCCCTACCAGTTACAAAATAATCTTGTCTTGGCACCTATGGCAGGGATAACCGACCGTCCATTCAGGAATTTATGCAAGCAATTTGGCGCTGGACTTGCTGTCTCCGAAATGGTCGCTTCAAACCCGGCTTTACGCAAACATAAACGCACCCTATTAAAAGCTGATCATACCGGGGAAACTGGCCTGCGTTCAGTACAAATTCTGGGTGCAAATCCTGAGAAAATGGCCGAAGCAGCACAATTCAATGCACAGCGTGGTGCACAGATTATCGATATTAATATGGGCTGTCCCACTAAAAAAGTCTGCTCGGTAGCCGCTGGATCTGCATTATTACGTAATGAAGATCTGGTAAAAACTATTCTGCAAAAAGTGGTTTCCGCTGTCAATATTCCTGTGACCTTAAAAATCCGTACCGGTTGGGATAAAGATAACCGCAATGCCGTTAAAATTGCTCAACTAGCCGAACAATCCGGTATTGCAGCGCTGACAGTGCATGGTCGCACACGCGCCTGTGCTTTTAAAGGTGCGGCAGAGTATGACACGATTAAAGCAGTAAAGGCAGCTGTCTCTATCCCGGTGATTGCCAACGGCGATATCACATCGGTCGAAAAAGCCAGATATGTCCTGGATTACACCTCTGCCGATGCGATTATGATTGGACGTGCAGCGCAAGGCCGCCCATGGTTTTTTGAAGAGATTCAACATTATTTGCAAACAGGCGAACAGGCTATTCAGACTGATTTGCATAAAATAAAAAATACCTTACAACAGCATCTGGAAGAATTGTATCTATTTTATGGGACACTGAATGGTGTTAGAATAGGCAGGAAACATATCGGCTGGTATTTCGATCATTTAGGCTCATTACCCGCTACGATAAAAAAACCTATTTACCAGACAAATTCCCCAGAGACCCAACTATCCCTCGTTAACTCTGCGTTTGACCTTTTCGATAAAACTATGCCACTGAAACATGCAAGCAACGCAATGAAGTATAGATACAATGACCACTGCTAATAAAACCCCAATCCCCTTATCTGTTCAGGTCAGGCTCGCTGTTGATCAATATCTTGCTCAGCTAGATGGTCATCAGACTACTGACTTACTTGCACTAGTGCTGACTGAAGTCGAAAAACCATTATTAGAAGCGACCTTTCAATACTCGGGTTACAACCAGACCAAAACTGCACAAATTCTTGGTATTAGTCGTAGTACTTTACGTAAAAAGCTGGACCAATACGGCTTATCCTAACCCCTATTATCTTTAGAGATTTTCATGAAAAAAAAAGTTAATCGCGCCTTAATCAGCGTTTCTAACAAAACCGGTATACTTGATTTTTGCCGAGAGCTCGACCAATTAGGCATTGAACTATTATCTACCGGTGGCACAGCAAAATTGTTAGCCGAAAATGATATTAATGTTACCGAGGTATCTGATTACACGGGATTTCCCGAAATGATGGATGGTCGGGTCAAAACCCTACACCCGAAGATTCATGGTGGTATTCTGGGACGCCGTGGCATTGATGATGACATCATGCAGGATAGTGGTATCAAGCCAATTGATATGGTAATTGTTAATCTTTACCCTTTTGAAGAAACAGTTGCACGGCCTGATTGTGATCTGGCGACAGCTATTGAAAATATTGATATAGGCGGGCCTAGCATGATTCGTGGTGCCGCTAAAAATCATAATGATGTCGCTATTGTGGTTGACCCAGAAGATTATGAAGACATTTTAAAAGAACTGCTTAATAATAAAAACCAATTATCTCGTCAAACGCGCTTTAACCTTGCTCTTAAGAGTTTTGCACTCACGGCAAGCTACGATACAGCTATTTCAATTTATTTAGAAAAAGTAAATCAGCAAGCATTTCCTGAGACACTAAACTTACAATTTAATAAAATTCAAAGTATGCGTTATGGTGAAAATCCACATCAAAATGCTGCTTTCTACAAAGAAAAGTTACCTGCATCAGGTTCCATTGCAGGCGCTAAACAACTGCAAGGTAAAGAGCTTTCCTATAATAATATTGCTGATACTGATGCCGCATTAGAATGCGTAAAATCTTTTGAAGACAAGCCTACCTGCGTCATCGTCAAACATGCCAATCCCTGTGGTGTTGCACAGGCAGACTCTATTCTTGATGCATACGACCTAGCTTATGCCACTGATCCCACTTCCTCTTTTGGCGGCATAATCGCGTTTAACATGGAGTTAGACGAGGCAACAGCAGCGGAGATTATTAAACGTCAGTTTGTTGAAGTTATTATTGCACCAACCATTAGTTCAGCCGCACTGAAAGTGCTTTCTGAAAAGCAAAACGTGCGCGTCCTGGAAAGCGGACTCTGGAATAGCGGTCACGAGCCTAGCCTTGATTATAAGCGCGTTTCTGGAGGACTATTAGTACAAGACAAAGATTACGGCATGATCAATGCTGCAGAAGTGAAAGTCGTAAGTAAACGCGTACCGACCGAACAGGAATTAGCCGATTTATTATTTGCCTGGAAAGTGGCCAAATTTGTTAAATCCAATGCCATTGTTTATTGCAAAAATGGACGCACAATCGGTGTTGGCGCAGGCCAGATGAGCCGGGTCTATTCAGCTAGAATTGCCGGCATTAAAGCCGCTGATGAAGGATTGACAGTCCCGGGCTCAGTGATGGCTTCCGATGCCTTCTTTCCTTTTAGAGATGGACTGGATGCCGCTGCAGAAGCAGGTATTACCGCAGTTATTCAACCAGGAGGCTCGATGCGCGATGCGGAAGTTATTGCAGCGGCAGATGAGCATAATATCGCCATGGTCTTTACCGGCATGCGTCATTTTAGACATTAAAATATGACCGTAGGGTGGACAACACTTTTCTGTCCTCCTGTCATTTAATGGTGTGCAGAAAAACCTTGCCCACCCTACATAATTCAAAGTTTATTTATGAAAATTCTTATAGTCGGTAGCGGCGGGCGTGAACATGCGCTAGGCTGGAAAGCAAGTCAATCTCCAAAAGTCGAAACAGTTTACGTGGCTCCTGGTAATGCCGGAACAGCTTTAGAAGATAAACTCATTAATATCGACATCTCAGTAGAAAATATAAATGGTTTGCTGAATTTTGCGCAACAGGAAAATATCGATTTAACCATTATTGGCCCTGAAGTACCGCTGGTCGCAGGCATAGTCGATGTCTTTCAGGCAGCAGGATTAAAATGCTTTGGACCAGGTGCAAAAGCGGCGCAACTGGAAGGCTCCAAAAAGTTCTGTAAAGATTTTATGGCGCGACATAAGATTCCAACGGCCGAATATCAGACCTTTACTGACCAGAACGCAGCCATAGACTATATTCAGCAAAAAGGTGCCCCCATCGTGGTTAAAGCCGATGGCTTAGCAGCGGGCAAAGGTGTTATCGTTGCTCAAACTGAAGCCGAAGCCATCGCAGCAGTTAAAGATATGCTGTCCGGCAATAGCTTTGGCGCAGCCGGAAGTCGCGTGGTTATCGAAGAATTTCTGACCGGTGAAGAAGCGAGTTTTATTGTTATTGCTGATGGCATACAAGCACTCCCCATGGCAAGTTCACAAGATCATAAAGCACGAGATAATGGTGATAAAGGTCCTAATACCGGTGGCATGGGAGCCTACTCCCCTGCTCCGATTGTCACGGATGAAATTCATCAGCGGGTTATGGACGAAGTGATTAACCCAACCTTAAAAGGCATGGCAGACGATGGTATGCCCTATACCGGCTTCCTCTATGCTGGCTTGATGATTTCTCCTGAGGGCGAGCTCAAAGTTTTAGAATATAACTGCCGTTTTGGTGATCCTGAAACACAACCGATTATGATGCGCTTGAAAAGCGATTTAGTCACTTTATGTGAAGCGGCATTAAACCAGGATCTGGCCAATATCAGTACTGAATGGGATGAGCGCTGTGCATTAGGTGTCGTGCTGGCTGCAGGAGGTTACCCTGACAGCTACCCAAAAGGTGATGTGATTAGTGGCTTACCCGAGGCTGAAATGAGTGACAGCAAAGTTTTTCATGCTGGCACCCGTCTGGTTGACGGCAAAGTGGTCACCGATGGCGGAAGAGTTTTATGTGCCTGTGCCTTAGGTGATACTATTCGGGAAGCACAACAGAAGGCTTATGCTTTAAGCCACAAAATCACTTGGGATAAAGTTTATTATCGTACCGATATAGGCTTTAAAGCGCTCAGATAGCGCCTTATAGTACGTGAATTCAGTCGGCCTTAATTGAAATTTAGATATTAGCGGGCAAAAGCCACGCTCTATATGAACAGAACATACCCATCAGAAACTGAGCCTAAGCTAATACCTATTCCCGAAAATAACGCGCAACGCTTTACCTTGCATAATGAGATTCATGCCCGCCCTCCTGTATCCCTGGAGCTCCCCGCAAGAGCAAGCCATCTTGCATTAACTCTCAATGAACAGGAAAAAGCCCAGGAACGTTTTCACCTGGCTAGCCTATGTCAAAGATTTGCTATCAATCCCCCGCCGATTGAAGCTAGCCACTTTATTGCCCGTTTTGATAATTTTCTTTTTCACTGGGAGCAGCATGATGAATTTAGCACCTACAGCTTTTATGTTAACGATGTTAATACAGACTTTCCTTTTGCCAAGCCGGCATTATCTTTTGCGCCGATTGACTGGCTAGATAAACTGACGGGTCAAACCATTGTTGCTATACATACGGTTATTATGCCGGCCAATGATCAGACACCGAATCTTGAGAATATAAGTCAATATTTTGCAGGCAATACCATTGTCGGTGCAAAAATGACGGGCGGTGACGCCACCGCATTCACTGATTTTCGTATACATAATGATGGCTTTAGCCGTTTTATTATATTCGATAAAAAACTGCAATCGCAGCAAGCCGGGCGCTTATTACAACGTTTGTTTGAAATTGAAATATATCGGGTAATGGCACTGTTAGCCTTTCCTATCTCACATGAACTTGCGCCTAAAGTAAGCGATTACGAACAACGCCTATCTCAAATCACTACGACAATGGCACAGCCAGATTGTGATGACAGCTTATTACTGGACCAAATGACACTGCTGGCAGCAGAAGTCGAAAGCGATATTTCGCATAGCCAGTTTCGCTTTGGTGCGGCTGCAGCCTATTACAAAATTGTAGAACAACGCATTATTGATATCCGTGAAGAAAAAATACAAGGCATACAAAATATTGGTGAGTTTATAACTAAACGCATGCAACCCGCGATTAGCTCCTGTAAATCCACGGCACAACGTTTCCGCCTGCTCTCGGAAAGAATCAGCAATGCCAGTCAATTACTACGCACACGCGTTGATATTTCCATAGAACGCCAAAACCAGGCGCTACTTACCTCCATGGATTTACGCGCAAAAATTCAATTACGTTTTCAGGAAACTGTGGAAGGTTTATCTATAGTTGCTATTACCACATATATCATTAGCTTGATCCATTCAGCTGCAAAAGCCATACTCAGCACTCAGTTAATTGATATAAAACCCGATCTGATTTCAGGGATCGCTATCCCCTTCGTATTAGTGATAGTCGCTATCGGCGTGCGCCGCCTGCATACAGTGATTAAAAAAATTGAGTAATGACACATGCCCCAATACAAATCATAGAAATTTATAATAGCGATTCGATAACATATTTCAGGTCAGTTATTCTCACAAAATCATCTTTTCCGGTATGCCCGGTCCCTCCAGGAGTTTACTGGTTTTTAGTGGCACCTGGTACACTGAACTGCGCCCGTAAAAAAGCTCTAGATACAGTATAAAAAACAAAATATTTTGTTGAAACCGATTAATAGCTTAGATCCGTTGCTTATAAATCTATTTGCTAGCTTATCAATCAATAAATCCGCAATTGGGGATCAGGCCGTGTTTTTTACCGAAAAGTGATGGTGCGATTTTGGATAAGACCGGGTGATAAGGTGGTGGAGTTGAGTATTTCTGGTAGTGGAAGTGCTGGTTCTCTGCCTGATGTTTTAAATAATTCGTAATCCATAAAAAAAGACTTCCAGGCTATACAGCTGTGGAAGTCTTAAATTTATCTTGATCAGCCCGTGCAGAGACGGACGTTATCATCATGCGATGCTTCCAGTTTTACCTCTTCTACTGTTCACATTTACGTTGCTGGCAATAGCTGCAGTGGCGAATAAAGCTGATGAAATAATGAATTCACCGGAAATAAAGCCAAGCAAGCCAACCATAAATACCAATCCAGTTAAAATATCTTTGTATAAATCATTCATGAGTAAATCCTCTTAAAATTAAAAAATGGGGGTAGTTAAACTACACATATAACTATATGGGATTATTCTAATTTTGCAATGTTTATAATTTTCAATACTTTGTTTCTTAATTGGATGCAATTGATTCATGGATTTGTCATGTAAACCCAGTATAGGGTTGGGGAATTAACTGATTATTTGGATATAGCGTTATTCGGGGGGGGGGAGATTGTGGAGTTGAAGTTTGTAGGGAATGGCAATTCTTCTGCTATGCCTGATGTTTTAAGTCATTTTTAAGGCATAAAAAAGGCTTCCAAGACGTGAGTCTGTGGAAGCCTTAGTAGATTTAAAATTTAGCCGTACAAAAACGGCCTTTAACATCATACGATGCTGCCTGTTTTACCTCGTTTACTGTTCACATTTACGTTACTGGCAATAGCTACAGTGGCGAATAAAGCAGATGAGATAATAAATTCACCGGAAATAAAGCCGAACAAACCAATTATAAATATCAGTCCAGTTAAAATATCTTTGTATAAATCATTCATGAGTAAGTCCTCTTAAAATTAAAAAATGGGTTTATTTAAACTACAGGCTTACTATAAGATCTTAATATTTATTTATAATATACGTAAATATCAATAAATTGTTTCTTTTTTTGATGCAGTTGGATGGAAGTGATTATCAATCGAGTCTGACCCTTAGGGATCCCTTAAATTGGTCAAACAGCCGTCCACCTTCTGGCTGTCAAAAAACCGGACATCTTACTTACGCTAATATCTCTTAACGTGAGTTATATAAAGCGCGAATTCAAGCAATTAATGCAACACCCTGTGATTTATTTATATCAACCCCCGTTATTTGGCAAAATACTTCCCATGGAGTTCTGTAATTTAACCCTTTTCTTGGACGATGATTAAGTGCTGTAATTGCACTATCAACCTCATCTTGAGTTACCTTATCCAAAGGTTCTTTTTTAGGGAAGTATTGCCTTAATAAGCCATTGTGGTTTTCATTTAAACCTCGTTGCCACGAATGATACGGTTTGGCAAAATAAGTGCCGCAGTCGAGTGTTTTTGCAATGGCTTCATGCCCACAAAACTCACGTCCATTATCAAAGGTAATCGTGTGAACCCAACGTTTAAAAGGCTCAAGAGCATTGATAATCGCCTCTTTCGTTAATTCAGATTCTTTACGCTCAATTGAGATGGCGAAGTTGAGCCTTGAGACCCGTTCAGTCAGCGTCACCAATACGCCTTTATGTCCTTTACCGATAACAGTATCTGCTTCCCAATCACCTAAACGCGTTTTATCATCAACCACTTGTGGTCGCTCATCAATATCAACACGGCTGGGTATCGTTCCGCGATAATCATTTTTTCCATATCGCTTACGATAAGGTTTGGCTTGATGCCTCAAATAAGTATACAAATCGCCACCGGCTGCTTTGTTAGCTAAAATATAACGGTAAATAGTCTCATGACTGACGGAGTCCTTACCTTGTTGTTTTAAGCGTCCTGAAATACAGTCAGGACTCCATTTCTCTTTGATTAAAGGCGTTATTATCTGTTGTAACTCAGCCGTCATCTTGATGTTTTTGGGCTTATCAATATGGCGTTGTTTAGCTATTCTCTCAGCTTGCTTGTAACGATAACCACACTGACCTGTATTACGCGTAATTTCACGTCCAATAGTCGATTTATGACGCCCCAATGTGATGGCTATTTGATTCTTAGAAACGCCTTGTTTTAGTTGCGTATAAATGTAAAATCTTTCCTCTTGGGTTAGATGGTTAAACGTGTTCATTGAGCACCTCTTTTTAGTTTCAGGTTTTAGTCGACGGAAACTATACCATCTAACCCTTTAAAGAGGTGTTGCAGTTATTATATGAATTCGGGAAGTAATATCTGAAGAATAATGACATTTGTTAGTTTAATCCAGATAAAATGCTATTATTAATTACCGAATACAACAAACAGGGATAGAAATGGCATTAAATGAAGCTGACACCTGCTGAATTTATGTAACACCAAAACTTCGTGAGGCCGAATGGGAAACACACCCGCATTCACTCACTGAACAGTACACTTTCACCGATGGGCGTATCCAGATTACTGGCAACCATGTACAGCGCGGTGATAAAAAACGTTCAGATTATATACTTCGCTATAACAGAGACTTTCCTATTGCTGTTGTTGAGGCAAAACCAGAAGATGCGGCTGTTGGTCAAGGAATGCAGCAAGCAAAAGAATATGCAGAAATATTAGGATTAAAGTTCGCTTATTCGACTAATGGACATGAAATTTTAGAATTTGATTTCATCACTGGCAAAGAATCAAATATTCCAACTTTCCCTTCTCCCTCCGATTTATTTTCTCGACTGAACAAATCTGAAGGTTTAACGGATAAATCCATAGAAACCTTACTTTCACCTTATCACCATGTTACAGGTTATGTGCCACGCTATTATCAGCAGATTGCTATTAACCGAGTAGTTCAAGCTGTTCTTCAAAAGAAATCACGCATATTGATTACCATGGCAACAGGGACAGGAAAAACCATTGTTGCCTTTCAGGTTTGCTGGAAATTGTGGAATGCTCGATGGAATAAAAAGAATGAATATCGAAAACCTCGCATATTGTTTCTTGCTGATAGAAACGTACTGGTGGATGATCCGAAAGACAAAACCTTTACACCATTTGGTGATGCCCGTTACAAAATTGAAAATGGAAAAATCACCAAAAGCCGCGAAATTTATTTTGCCATCTATCAATCGATTGCCAAAGACGAAAGACGCCCTGGTCTTTACAAGGAATTTTCACCCGATTTTTTTGATTTAATCATTGTTGATGAATGTCACCGAGGTAGTGCTCGTGATGATATTACATATCCCACTTAAATAGCGAACTTCATTGAGTGATTAACAAAGCTTTGAGCATTATCTGTACTGATGCATTTCAACCCTTCGGCATAAGCTTGATATAACGCTTCAACGGTTCGTGGTCTTTGTTTGCGTAAGTACTGTTTAATTTTATTCCATGCTAATTCAATCGGGTTAAGGTCAGGTGAGTAAGGCGGTAGGTAAATAAGCTTTGCTCCTGTCTTTTGAATAAGATCCTTAATTTCATCTACTTTATGAACTGAGGCATTATCCATCACAACATAGTCACCTTCAGCGAGTAAGGGGCAAAGAAAATGCTTCAAAAAGTAGAGGAATACAAGTCCTGTCATGGTTCCTTCAAAATTTAAGGCGGTTTTCATACCGGCTGATGTCATTGCCCCGACCATACTTACACGCTGCCCTTTAGCAACCGGCGCTTCATCATAAACACGCTGATCTGACGGTGCTCGCCCATAAAGAGGTGAGAGATTCAGTCCTGCGCCCATTTCATCAAGAAAAATGAGCTTATCGAGCGATATATCGGCGATTTCAGTGCAATAGTCTATTTTTAGCTTTTTAGTTCGGTCACAATATTTAGCTGGATCGTACGGACTTTTTTTTATATCGAATATTCATACGCTTAAGAGCTCTATCCATTGAACTTTTCCCCATGCTAATACCAAAGTGTTCAGCATATCGGTCACAAAGATCATTTAGTGTCAAATCAGGCTTTTTTATTAGCCATTCTTTTATCTAAAGAGCACCCGCTTCATCTACTTTTGGTGCAACATGCCCGCCTACTTTTTTGGCTGCAATCATGCCAGTTTCCTGGTAATGTTGCCATAAGGTATAAACAAAAGAATAAGAAACAGCGAAACGTTTAGCTATATCAGGTTTACTTAGTTTGTCTATCTCAATAGCATTGAGCACTTTTTTTCGAATATCGACTGAGTAAGGGGCTGGCACAAAAATATGATTGATAACGGAGAACTGGGAAAGCTATAGTACATTAAAATTCAGTTCATTAATACGGGAAATGTAATAGTAATTGGCGGGAAATTCTGCAATATTTTAAACCAGCGTATCAAGTCGGGATGACAGCAACCCCGCTGCGGGATGATAACAGAGATACCTATCGTTACTTCGGGAACCCTATATACACATACAGTTTACGGCAAGGGATAGACGATGGTTTTTTAGCACCGTATAGAGTACATCGTGTTATCACAGATGTAGATGCAGCAGGTTGGCGTCCCAGTAAAGATGAAGTAGACCGTTATGGCCGAGAAATTCCTGATGGAGAATACCAAACCAGGGACTTTGAACGTGTTATAGCGTTACGTTCCAGAACGGAAGCAATAGCCCGGCATTTATCTGAGTTTATGAAAAGAACTGATCGTTACGCTAAAACTATCGTCTTTTGTGTAGATCAGGAACATGCAGATGAAATGCGTCGTGCACTCAATAACCTGAATAGTGATTTAGTCAAAAAACATCCAAATTATGTTGCTAGAGTAACTTCAGAAGAAGGCAAAATTGGCAAAGGTCACCTAAGCCGGTTTCAAGAATTGGAAACGACTACACCTGTCATTTTAACCACATCACAACTACTGACTACAGGGGTTGATGCTCCAACCTGTAAAAACATTGTATTAGCCCGAGTCGTGAACTCAATGAGCGAGTTTAAACAGATTATCGGACGAGGCACACGGCTGAGAAAAGATTACGACAAACTCTGGTTCAATATTATCGATTACACCGGCTCGGCAACACAAAATTTTGCTGACCCTGAATTCGATGGCTACCCCGATATCGAAGAAGAAATTATTATTGATACAGAGGGCTATGAGCAAACTGAAGAAAACCTGACTGATGAAACTAACGAAAATGGCCAAGGCGAAGAACCCGGTGAATATCAACCTGGGACAAGTACCACTGGACCGGGTGAAGTTGGTGGCAATAGTGAACCCAGAAAATACTATATAGATGGCGGCAGTATAAAAATCGCCTCTCACTTGGTTTATGAACTGGATGCTGAAGGCAAGCAATTACGCGTTGTGCAATATACCGACTATACTGCCGAAAAAGTACGCACCCTTTTTTCCTCTTCAGATGAATTACGAGATCAATGGGCCGACCCGATTAAACGCGAAGAAGTATTATTAGAACTGGAAGAACGAGGTATTCACTACACTGAATTATCAAAAGCGTCAGAACAACCCGATGCAGATCCTTTAGATTTGATTTGCCATATCGCATTCAACGCACCACTAAGAACAAGAAAACAACGTGCAGATTACGTCAGAAAAAATCAGCCAGACTTTTTTGATCAATATAAAACAGAAGCCAGAAAAATATTAAATGCGCTACTGGATAAATATACTGAGTATGGTCCCAAACAATTCAGTATTCCAGACTCCTTACAAGTACCCCCCATTTCTGAACATGGTAATTTTATGGAGATAGCTAACTTGTTTGGTGGCGCTAATCAAATGAAACAAGCTGTTGACCGTTTACAACAGATACTTTACTCACAGTAATACGATAAAATAAACGTTTCTCTCTATGGGAATGACCCTCACCGTACATTCCTCTCAGCAACCTGACAATGTAAAGCAGTGAGTAATCCCTATTTATTCACCATAAAACAGCCAATCAATTAAAAAACAATGGCAAAAAGCAAATCAACCTCCAAATCAATGACTACTGCTCAACAATTGAGCTCTATCATTAAATCTGCTCGTCAGATTATGCGTAAAGACAAAGGTTTAAACGGCGACCTGGATCGTCTTCCTATGCTCACATGGATCATGTTCCTCAAATTTCTTGATGATCTGGAACAAATGCGGGAAACCGAAGCTGTATTGGAAGGTAAAAAATTTCAAGCTGCCATAGAAGCACCTTACCGTTGGCGAGATTGGGCTGCAATCGAAGGCGGAATAACTGGCGATGATCTTATTGCCTTTATTAATAATGATGAAGCCATGCGCCCTGATGGTACACGAGGCACTGGTCTATTTGCCTATTTGCGTGCCTTACAAGGTGAAAACGGGGGTGACCGCCGTGATGTCATCGCGACCGTTTTTAAAGATATGCATAACCGAATGATTATTGGTTATCTATTGCGTGATGTGATCGATAAAGTTAACGGTATACATTTCAATTCTTCAGATGAAATGCATACGTTAAGCCGTTTATATGAAACCATGTTACGAGAAATGCGAGATGCAGCAGGTGACTCTGGTGAGTTTTATATCCCAAGACCCGTTGTGCAGTTTATGGTTGAAGCCATACATCCAGAATTAAGCGAAACAATACTGGATCCAGCCTGTGGCACAGCCGGATTTTTAGTGGAAACATACAACCACCTGGAAAAACAATGCCAAACTGTGGAAGACAGAGAAATCCTGCAAAATAGCAGCATTTCAGGTGGCGAAGCCAAACCGTTGCCTTATCTACTAGCGCAAATGAATCTTTTATTACACGGACTGGAATACCCGCGTATTGATCCACAAAACAGTTTACGTTTTCCATTGCGTGAAATCGGTGATAAACAACGTGTCGATGTTATCCTGACCAACCCGCCTTTTGGCGGCGAAGAAGAAAAAGGCATTCTTGGTAACTTTCCAGAAGATATGCAAACGGCAGAGACAGCCATGCTGTTTTTGCAATTGATTATGCGTAAACTCAAACGCCCGGGGCATGATTCTGAAAATGGTGGGCGTGCAGCTGTTGTTGTTCCCAACGGCACTTTGTTTGGTGACGGTGTAGCCGCGCGAATAAAAGAAGAACTACTGAAAAACTTTAATCTGCATACCATCGTCCGCCTACCGGAAGGTGTATTTGCTCCCTATACCGATATTCCAGCTAATTTATTGTTTTTTGATCGTTCGGGGCCAACACAGGATATTTGGTATTACCAGATTCCTACCCCAGAAGGCCGCAAAAAATACACCAAAACCAAGCCCATTCAAACAGATGAATTTACTAATTGCCTGAAATGGTGGCAAAAACGGGAAGTGAATCAATTCGCCTGGAAAACTACTGCACAGGAAATATTGAAATATGATGATAAACAGCAATTGATCAGCGTTAATCTGGATATAAAAAACCCGCATAGCCTAGAGGCTCTGGAGCATAGAGCACCGATAGAATTGGCAAATAGTATTATTGAAAAAGAACAACATGTTCTCGAAATTTTGCAAAATATTCAAACTTTACTCTCTTAAAAAGATGGAAGAATTAGCAAAAGAACATCGAGTTCGAGATTTTGTTCAACAAATAGATCGATTTGAACAAGTTGATCCAGAAAAAGAGTATCAATTGTTAGGAATGCGTTCTCGTATTGCTGGACCGTTTATACGAGAAACAAAACAAGGAACTGAAGTTTCAGCAAGCAAACTCAATAAAGTCAAGCAAGGTGATTTTATATACAGTCGTTTATTTGCTTGGCAGGGATCATTTGGTCTCATTCCAGCAGAAATGGATGGCTGTTATGTATCCAATGAATTTCCCATTTTTAATCTTGATAATGAAAAAATAATTTCAGAATATTTAGTTTATTGGTTTGCGTTACCTCATATCCAAAAACATGTAGAGGCAGATTGTTCTGGCTCTACTCCTGGAACCCGAAACCGATATAAGGAATTTTTTTTCTAAACTTACAATTACCTTTACCCTCAATTGACGAGCAACAATCAATCGTTTCCAATATTCAGTCTGTGTCCAAAAAAATCAATGACGCTAAGCGACTTCGCCAAGAAGTTTTAGATGATGCTCAAGCAATGCTATCAAGTGCCTTTCACCAAATTATTGAAGGTGCTGAATATCAAACTATGGAGCAGGTAAGTCCAATTGTGCGCCGTAAAATTGAAATCGGAATTGACGGTGAATATCCAGAATTAGGTGTCAGGTCGTTTGGTAAAGGCACCTTTCATAAACCAGTTTTGAATGGTATTGATGTAGGAACGAAAAAACTTTATCACATTCTTCCTGGTGATCTGATATTTAGTAATGTTTTTGCATGGGAAGGGGCAATCGCGGTCGTTAAAAAGGAAGATAAAAACCGTACAGGTTCACACCGTTTTATTACCTGTGTTCCCAAAGATAAAATAACAACGTCTGATTTTCTTTGTTTCTATTTTTTAACTGATGAAGGTATCGAAAAAATAGGCTATGTCACCGTTAAGTATTGAAAATCACCCAGAGCAGAATGTAACAATTGCTCAGGGGTTAGATTGTGGTTCCGATCCATAATTCTGCACCAAGCCAAATAATTAGGTAAATACTTGGTGGCTACACCATGAAAGCGGTCTAGCCATGATTTAAAACGGTGGTGGTATGCATTGACATTTTGTATATGATAGGCCCCTTTAGTCACCCGCTGCCCTTGACTCATGTTAACGATTTCATGAGATACTTTTTCAGCTTTACAAAATGCACCATAAGTTGGATTGCTATCACTCACAAGGAGGGCATCCTGGTCTAGTATTGGCTTTAAATGCGTATCAAGAACAATTTTGCTTATTGGGCCATTACCTGTCACAAAATCTACGGTTTGTTTTGAGCGATCACGAGCAATTAAAATGCAAATTTGCTCATCAGAAATCCCTCGCTTAGTCGCACAGCCCCCTCGTTTCCTTGGTTGACGATTGAGATGGCGTTCTCCTTTATGTGACTCAAGTAAGTAGGTTTCATCAGCTTCTGTAATGCCATGAAGAGCACTGGGACGATCCTGCTGAATCCAGCTTAAAAAACGGTGCCGCCATCGAAAGGTTGTATTTCGATGCACATTAATTTCTTTAGCTGCCTGCCGGACAGTCAATGATTCTGCGATAGCTCCTAAGTAATCAAGCCACTTTGACTTGAGGCGTAGATGAGCAAGAGGCGTTCCTGTCAAAGCATTAAATGTCTTTTTGCAGGCTTTACAGCGGTAGCGCTGAAGGCCATCTTTTATTCCATGCCTGTGGCTTTCGGTATGGGAGCAATGAGGGCATTTACCTTTGCTATCAAATATTGTTTCAATTAAATCAAAAACCTTAGGTTCGTCCTCTAGTTGATCCAGTGCTTTCGTTAGAACAGTGCGTTGATGGTGGTCAAGTTGATTTATTTCGGAAATGAACTCTAAAAACTCTGGGGCTTTCATAACTATCTCCTTAATTTACATGGGCTTTATTTACTTATACGCTCTTGTTATATGAAATTCCATACTTTACGGTGACATAGCCAAAAAATAAGAGACGCTTCCCCAGGAGGAGCAGGTCGAAACCGAACATTAGGTTTAAAAAAGCTAGAACAATTAACAGTCCCAGTTCCTGATTACGATAAACAACTCTGGTTCAATTCTCTTCAAGCAAAAGTGGCCGACATTAAAAAAGCTCAAGCAGATAACCAAACCGAATTGGATGCCTTGCTGCCTGCGATTCTTGATAAGGCTTTTAAAGGAGAATTAGTTTAAAGCACTTTCAAATCAAATAGTCACTGGAACGGCTATTTGGTTTTCAACAGCAGTATAAATATCTGTTTCCACTTCCGGTGTTTTAATACTGACAACTAATGCATAACGAGCCGATTTACCCCAGCGTTCAAAATTGGCTCGCTCTTTCCACCACCCTATTACAGGATAGACAGCAATATACCCTTTTTCTGCAAGTGCTGAAGCTGAGCCCAGAACTAAAGGGGTCCAGAACTTAAGGGGTCAAACCCCTTTCTGCTGAGAAATACTATATAGTTGATTTATTGCGTTACGCCACAACATTATGAACCTAAAACTCTAACCGCTTGCCAATACCTTTTTCGCCAGTAAGAGTTATCTAGGTGAGAGATGGATACACCTTTCTTAGTAGATACATGCATAAACTTCTTTTGTTCCAGATAAATACCGACATGCCGTTGCCATATACCGGTTTTAAAAAAGACTAAATCACCTGCCTTTAAGTTATCTTGAGAATAAATTTTTATGCCACTTCTTACTTGCTGCTCAGTAGTACGGGGTAACTCAATAGAAAAATTATCAATATAAGTAAGGTAAACAAAACCAGAGCAATCAATACCATCCTTAGATAAACCACCCAATCGATGTTTAACAGATTTCCATTCAGAAAACTGTGCATATAAAACCTGCTTCACTTTGTTTGTAGCAACTATTTTAGTTGTTTTCACCGCGACATTATTATTGGCGCAACCAGCTAATAATAGAATAAAAGAGGTAACTGAAATAATCTTAAGTGTTTTGTATGTCATACGCACTCCCAAATAGCAACTAAAGGGGTCAGACCCCTTTCTGCTCTTTTGTGAAACGGTTCAATTTATTTATGCCGTGTGATTATCATTTTTGGACCATTATTTAAGAGTTTATACTCTTAGAGGGTTTAAATCTCGTTAAATATTAACAAGATTTAATGAATAACATACAGACAGAAGCACCTTTTTCACGGCTAACTGAATGAAAGTAAATCAGTATATAAATTGAGTAGCTCCTCTATAATCAGCGGTTATAGGCAAATTTTATACATCTTTTGTAGCCTACATTACAGTTTTTATGACATCGTATAATTCAAAGCTTAATTTGCCCTTTTTGAATATGAATAAATTGCTCTCTAAAATTGGTAAACATATCAATATTTTTCTTATCCGTGATTACGCTGAATATCTGCTGGCTTTGCTAAAAAGTTGAAAGGCTTTGCAATGTTAGCCTCCTTATTTACAATGAAGATAATTTCCATCATTTTTAGGACTTAACATGAAAATTTTAGGCGTAGATATCGGCGGTTCCGGGATTAAAGGAGCCATTGTTGATACCGGAACAGGAAAATTCGTAGGCGAACGTTTTCGTATCGATACACCGCAACCTGCCACTCCCGAAGCTGTGGCTTCTGTACTTACCCAGCTGGTTAAGCATCGCGAATTCAAGCAATTAATGCAACACCCTGTGATTTATTTATATCAACCCCCGTTATTTGGCAAAATACTTCCCATGGAGTTCTGTAATTTAACCCTTTTCTTGGACGATGATTAAGTGCTGTAATTGCACTATCAACCTCATCTTGAGTTACCTTATCCAAAGGTTCTTTTTTAGGGAAGTATTGCCTTAATAAGCCATTGTGGTTTTCATTTAAACCTCGTTGCCACGAATGATACGGTTTGGCAAAATAAGTGCCGCAGTCGAGTGTTTTTGCAATGGCTTCATGCCCACAAAACTCACGTCCATTATCAAAGGTAATCGTGTGAACCCAACGTTTAAAAGGCTCAAGAGCATTGATAATCGCCTCTTTCGTTAATTCAGATTCTTTACGCTCAATTGAGATGGCGAAGTTGAGCTTTGAGACCCGTTCAGTCAGCGTCACCAATACGCCTTTATGTCCTTTACCGATAACAGTATCTGCTTCCCAATCACCTAAACGCGTTTTATCATCAACCACTTGTGGTCGCTCATCAATATCAACACGGCTGGGTATCGTTCCGCGATAATCATTTTTTCCATATCGCTTACGATAAGGTTTGGCTTGATGCCTCAAATAAGTATACAAATCGCCACCGGCTGCTTTGTTAGCTAAAATATAACGGTAAATAGTCTCATGACTGACGGAGTCCTTACCTTGTTGTTTTAAGCGTCCTGAAATACAGTCAGGACTCCATTTCTCTTTGATTAAAGGCGTTATTATCTGTTGTAACTCAGCCGTCATCTTTGATGTTTTTGGGCTTATCAATATGGCGTTGTTTAGCTATTCTCTCAGCTTGCTTGTAACGATAACCACACTGACCTGTATTACGCGTAATTTCACGTCCAATAGTCGATTTATGACGCCCCAATGTGATGGCTATTTGATTCTTAGAAACGCCTTGTTTTAGTTGCGTATAAATGTAAAATCTTTCCTCTTGGGTTAGATGGTTAAACGTGTTCATTGAGCACCTCTTTTTAGTTTCAGGTTTTAGTCAACGGAAACTATACCATCTAACCCTTTAAAGAGGTGTTGCAGTTATTATA
>NZ_LPUF01000004.1 GCF_002072955.1 Methyloprofundus sedimenti
GGGACTGAGTGAGCCCCCTTGCATTGCGCCTTCCTTGCTGGGGTTGACGATGCCATTGATCATGACGCCGCTACGCAACATGTTTCCGACTAGGCGAAGTATCCGTTTGTCGGATATTTTCTCGCCCATTCGGGCTATCAGCCTGTCGTGATGGATTCTATCAAAAAACTTGGATAGATCTATATCCACCACGTAGGGCTTGCCACTGTTCACTATCTGTTGTGCCGCTTGTACCGCTTCGTGCTGGCTTCGCCCTGGGCGAAATCCATAGCTGTGCGGTGAAAAATGCGGATCAAAGACCGGTTCCAGCAGTAGCTTTAATGTTGTTTGTACCACTCGATCCCGTACCGTCGGTATGCCGAGTAGTCGTACACCTTTGCCTCCCGGCTTGGCTATTTCTACTCGACGGACTGGCGAGGGTTGATAAGTCCAGTTTGCGAGTTCCTCTTGCAACTGACTTAGCTCTTCGTCTAAACGAGTTTCAAAGTCTGCAATGGTTATTCCGTCTATGCCGGGTTTACCTTTGTTTTTCTTTACCTGTTTAAAAGCGACGCCCAAGTATAAGGTTGAGCATAACTGGTCGAAAAGTCTGGGTTCCTCTATAAATAGGTCGTGTTCGTTCATTTCACTTTTTTTCTTTCTTTTGCAATGGGCTTTCTTCAATCTCGCACAACCGATTCGTTCACTGTTTACGACGCGAATAGAGGGTTGTTCCTGTTAGGCTGATCTCAGTCCATCAGTTTATAATCAACGGCCATGGCCGCTTACGTGTTCCGCCCTTCACCTCCAACGTCCTGTTGCTGATTTGATGTTTTACCCTCCTTCATGTCACCATGAATTCATCGGCACCAAACTTTACGATTACTATGGCTTCATCTGAAAACCCTCGGTTCATAACGTCTACATTACTGTAGCGCTTAGGGCTTAAGGAGTCGCAGTTACTCCGACCCAAAGCCGACGGCTCTTCACTGGGTAAGATAGTCAACTATCTCTCGATCTACCTACCTTCAATACAACAACACGTTACGGTGAGAATATTGGACTTCGGTGGTCGCGGGCACCTTATCCCCTTGTTGCCGCCTTACGAAGGTTCACTTTCGTTTAGGTGATCGATTTGGCTAGAGCTTCCTTCAGATTCCGCATTGGCTCCCAATAACCGTGTTTCCCTGTTGGGTAGCTACCGGGAGTTTCTTTGGACACCCTTGCTTTCGCCTACTTTTTCCCTTCTCACAGGGCAAAGGCTGGACTTCCACCAGCTAGCTGACTATCATGCCAGTCACACCACTTAACGGTAGTAACACAAAGGAGGCATATCTTATAAATTAAGGCTTACGTCTATCAATACAGCAGGATTAAAATTACATAGTTATAATAAGGAAATTGAATAGCACAAAGAAACAAGCGTTATTAAAAGTGCCTGGCACCGGAAGCACTAAACATTCATTTAATTGATAAATCAGAAGGTATTTTTCATGTACAAGACAACCAGTTCCATCGCAATAGCGAGTTTAATATTTACTTTTTTGAGCATACCCGTATAAGCAAATATGTATATCTACCCAAGTAAGGGACAGAACGAACAACAGCAACAGAAAGACGAAGGGGCTTGCCATCAATGGGCTCAACAGCAGACCGGTGTCAATCCACAGCAGACCGCTGAACAGTCGCTCAGCCTTCAGTCTTACCAGCAACCACAAGGTGGCATGGGGCGTGCTTTGTTTGGTACTTCTGCCAAAGGGGCTGCCACTGGGTGCAGTCGGAGGCGCCATAGGTGGAGATGCTGGTAAAGGCGCAGCAATAGGCACCTCTGTCGGTGCCCTTGGAGGTTTTTTTCGTCAACGCCAGGCGGTCGCCGAGCAGCATAATTAGAACCAGGCGGTTGGTATGAAGGAAAAAGCAGCGCCGGACCAATTTCAACAAACCTATCAAACTTGTTTACGTGGCCGTGGGTATACAGTGAATTAAAAAACCGGCAACGTAATGAGCCACAGAAGCAAACTAAGCTTGCTTGACAAGAATTATTTAGCCCGACTCAGCCTGAAGAGATCAGCAAAGTAATTAGATAAAACCCCAATTGGGAAAAAGAGATATACGTTGATCAATATTTTATAGCTAAAAGGAATACCATGAACACTACACGATACACTATTCTTATTAATGCCTTTGTACTCGTAATCGGCGTTAGCCTACTAAGCGGCTGCAGTACCAAGAGTGATTCCATTGCGGCAGCTGAAATGGCGGACAAAAGGCTAGGGATTAACCTACCTGGCATCGAAGCAACCAAGGCTATTGCCGAGGAAGCTTTTATCTATGGCCTGCCTATCGTAATGAACTACGCGGTAATGTACGATTACGCAGTGGACAGAAATTCAGGACAGTTCAAGGCACCGTTCAATCAGATCAAGAACGAGTCGCACGTCTTTACCTACAAGGACACAGCTATCGTTACGCCTAACAGTGATACACCCTATTCCCTGGCGTGGTTAGACCTGCATGCCGAACCGGTGGTATTATCCGTCCCTACGGTGGAGAAAACTCGCTATTATTCGGTAATGCTTGAGGACGGCAATACCTTCATCTATGGCTATATCGGCAGTCGCGCTACCGGAACCGAGCCGGGTGACTATCTCGTGGTAGGCCCTGACTGGAAAGGCCAGACGCCCGCAGGTATCAAAAAGGTATTTCGATCCTCCACACGGTTCTCGCTTGCAGCCTATCGCACTCAGTTGTTTAACCCAGCTGACATGAAGAATGTCGAGAAAATACAGGCTGGCTATAAGGTGCAGACACTCTCTGCCTATCTGAACCAGCCTGCGCCGCCTGCCGCACCGGTGAAATTTCCCAAGATTGACAAAGAAATGGTCAAGAGCAACTTTTTTCAATATCTTGATTTTTCTTTGCAGTTCGCGCCACCAGGACCTGAAGAGCAATTAATCCGCGCTAAACTAGCAAGTATAGGCATCGGTGCTGGCAAGACTTTTGAATTTAAGGATCTCTCTCTCGCTCACAAGCTTGAAGTGGAGCTAGGTATGAAAGAGGGCGAAGCCAAAATCGAGAAATACCTTGGGACAGAACTAAAAACTATCAACGGTTGGAAGATGAGCTCACTTTTTGGCGACCGCGCATTTTTCGCTGGTGACTGGTTGAAGCGCGCCGCTGGCGCGAAAGCAGGCATCTACGGAAACGAAGCCGTTGAGGCGGCCTATCCATTAGCCACAACCCTCACAAACGGGCAGTTGCTTGATGGCAGTAAGCACAATTACACGCTCACCTTCGCCAACAGACAATACCCTCCGGTAAATGCATTCTGGTCTGCGACCATGTACGATGGGACAACACAACTGTTGATTAAGAACCCGATCAATCGTTACCTGATCAATTCGCCGATGCTACCGGATATGAAAAAAAACGCAGACGGCTCGTTGACGCTCTATATCCAGAAGGACTCTCCGGGCAAAGAGAAAGAAGCTAACTGGTTACCGGCACCTGACGGACCCATCTATCTAGTCATGCGCCTTTACTGGCCTAAGACGGAAGCACCCTCCATCCTTCCGGTAGGCAAGGGCACCTGGGCTCCACCTCCTATCGTTCAGGCTCAGTAAACAGCAAGAAGAACTATTGTTAGGGAGGCATGAGCACTTGGGGGCTTAAGTTTAGCCCCCATTACCCTTAAAAAAACCGGGGTCAGGTACGAATGGCACTTACTTAAGATATAAGCTACTGAAAATATTAAAAAAGGCAGGTTCGATGATAAACTGATTGCGACAAAACAACTTAGCCATCACCGAGAAACCTGCCTTAATGTTTATTAATAACAAATTTTTACGCTGCCAGCAACAAAGAATAAAAAAATGTGCAGAAAAGACAGATTCGTATCAATTTTTTAACCTGCTCACCTGCCCTGAACTGCTATCAAGAATTGACACCTTATTACCTGAACATCGAGAGCGACTTTATCCGCCCACAGAAACACTTTCAATTTTTTAGCACAAGCCTTGAGTGAAGATCGCTCCTGTCAAAAAGCGGTCAATGATGCAGCAATAAAACGTATCATTGGTGGCCTTGCACCTGTTAGTACCTCTACGGGTGGTTATTGTCGAGCAAGACAGCGTTTGCCATTAGCAATGGTTTCTGACCTAGTTTGCCAGACAGGTGAGCTCATTAACTGTCAAATCCCTGAGCAATGGCGCTGGCATGGAAGGCGTGTACATTTAATTGATGGAACCACTGTAACAATGCCCGACACCGTTGAAAATCAGGCAGTATATCCTCAGCAGAGTGGTCAAAAACCAGGACTTGGTTTTCCAATTTGTCGGTTGGTTGGCGTTATCTGCCTTTCAAGTGGGGCCGTTTTAAATGCGTCGATAGGACGGTTCAATGGAAAAGGCTCAGATGAGCAAAGTTTGCTTCGTAATATTATAGACACCTTTGATACGGGAGACCTTGTTCTTGGCGATGCTTTTTATGGTACCTATTTTTTGTTAGCTTCACTGCGTGAAAAAGGCATTGATGCCGTCTTTGAGCAAATGGGCGCGCGTAAACGGGTAACTGACTTTAGGAAAGGCAAACGAATAGGCACCAGAGATCACTTAATCGAACTAACCAAACCAAAGATCAAACCAGACTGGATGACACAAGCGCACTATGATGTTGCACCGAAAACGTTACTTATCCGTGAGTTAAGCACTCATGGCAAGATACTCATAACAACATTGCTATGCCCTAAAGAAGCATCGAAACCAGAACTCAGGGTTTTGTATAAAAAACACTGGCAGATTGAAGTTGATTTCCGGAACATAAAAACGACGATGGGCATGGAAACGCTCAGCTGTAAAACACCCGAAATGAGTGAAAAGGAAATATGGGTCTATTTTCTGGCCTATAATCTGATTCGACTATTGATGGCTCAAACGGCTTTATTAGCCGATATATTACCACGCCAGCTTAGCTTTAAGCATACACTACAATTGTGGTTGGCATGGACTCAACAGACGGCTCTTACTGGTACAGGAGTCATTGAAGAATCATTATTTGTATTAATTGCTCAGCAGCGGGTTGGAAATCGTTCTGGTCGAATAGAACCTCGTGCAGTAAAAAGAAGACCAAAGCCTTTTTCCTTGTTAATGAAACCTAGAGAAGAAGCAAGAGCAGTGATTAGAAAGAATGGACACCCGAAGAAAATAAAGTAACTCACTGTGATTTATGTGTTTTATTCTTAAGTAAGTGCCATTCGGGTCAGGTACCGAATTGCGAATTGATAAAAAACCGGGGTCTACTATAGAATTATGGAGAGAAATGACAAGTGAGTAATAGATATGATGTTTATAGGAAAAGTTATCTATATATTTATATCTACAAGTGCAAGCCGAATTTTTTGATTATTTGGCAACCAGGAATTCTCTTCAAAGCAAGTGGCGGGCATCTTGCCAGGGGTGTAAAATTGAACTTGGTGGGGGTGTGGCTCACGGGGTCCGTCGTACTTTAGGGTAACGGCTCGAACTTGAAATGCCGCCCCCGCCACTTGCGCCGTCCGAGACGTCTTTATTGGGATGGTGCCGAGTGATTTCATGTGGCTTTTTTTGGGGTCATTTGTGGCTCTACTAAGTAGACGAGACGCAGGATGGTGTTGTATCCACTGTTAACGTTGACCTATGGAGACCGTCATGAACATTCATAATTTAGCCCATTTACAAGTTGCAGTTGATATCGGTAGTCACGAGCATTATGTGGCTATTGGCCTTTCTGAGGGAGGGATTCTGGACGAATTTTCGATTACGCATACACCAGCAGGGTTTCAGTATTTTTTTAGCCGTATTGAGCGGCAAGAGCATTTATACAACCGACCTGTAGACGTTGCTATGGAAGGTTACAATGGCTGGGCTCGACCATTGGATAGCCAGATTCAGAGCCACGGCTATCAGCTTTACAACGTCAACAACCTCAAGCTCGCCCGGTTTAAAGAGATCTTTCCCGCACCCGCAAAATCTGATTTGGTTGATACTCACAAAATGCTTGAGTTGTTTCAACTTCAGGATCATTTGCCGCTCGCTAAAGGTGTTCTGCAGGCAGTGCTACCGGTACCCGATGCCAATCGTCGGTTAAAGCGTCTGACACGGCGGCGACGTCAGTTGATCAATGAAAAGGTTGCTCTGCAAAACCGTATACAGCCTGACCTGCAAGCCACCTGCCCGACGCTTTTGGATATGACAGGAAGTATTGATAATCTATGGTTTCTGCACTTTCTAACTTGTCGCGATGATTTGACAAAATTAATGCGACTACAAACCAAAAGCCTGCTTGCCATTCAAGGGGTTGGCCGGAAATATCTCAACCTCATTCTTGACTGGCAGAAACAGGCAGAATTTTCTAATGAAATCGAAGAAGTCGGCCCGATGATCCAAGAGGATGCACGCCGCTTGTTAGCCTTGATGGCATCAATTAAAACCATGGATGCAAAAATCGACTCACAGATTCAAAAGTCTGCATATGCTCAGCATATTGATTCGATTCCTGGCTTTGGTTTGGTCTGTAGTGCCGAATTGGCGGGTGAAATCGGTACTTTAGACCGCTTTCCGAAACAGAGTAGCTTTTCAATCTATATCGGCATGGCACCTCTGGACAAACAATCTGGAGGCTACCAAGGAACTAAATCACCTAAACACGTCAATACCCGAGCTCGTAAAGCGATGATGACCGCAGTTTGTCGTCACATGGCTTATGTGCCTGAATCTCGCGCTTACTATGATAAAAAACGTTCCGAAGGAAAGACGCACAACAACGCCGTTCGGGCATTGGGGCGACATATATCACGAGTCATCTGGTCTATGTTGCGTCATGACCGAGATTACATTGAACTTGCGAGTATAAATGAAAAGACGGCTTAACAGCTAATGAGAAGTGTTCACTTATGCTGACGTGTATGATAATGATGGATTGAATTCAGGTATATCTTTTTCTCTGATTTGTAGAGAGGCGGATAATTGCGTCAAATTTATGAGTTGATTTAGAAAAATAACTTGCAAATTCCAGAGGGATGTTCAGGTACCGAATTGCGAATTGATTGACAAATTAAGCTAAGAACTTTAGAGTCCATTTTAACATGCATATATTTTAGTTAAAATCTTACAATAACTTGAATAACCTAGGTCAGAGTAAACTTAAATTATTTACTTTTTCCTTCCGCCAACTTACAGGTCTTCCCCTTTTTTTGTCATCCTCCGCCCTTTCAAGCTCTCAATTTCAGCTGTATACCGTTCATTACCGAGAAAAAAAACTGGCTCTGGGGTAAAAAGGTTTTACAAAAATCATCTACATCACAAAATAATCGGGTTAAACTTGGCATTGGGCCGTCTTGGAAAAATAAATTCCTGATTGTTTCTATTTTTTCAGCTTTTTAGAAGACCACCCACCTTTTCTTATCCCGAACTCAGGTTATTTAAAATACCCCATGACACTCACTATGAATTTTGCATCCGATAATTGGGCCGGTGCACACCCTGCGATTGCACAACGGTTGCTGGAAGTTTCTGCAGGATTTTCAGCGCCTTATGGCGCAGGCACTCTTGATCACAAGATCGAACAAAAGTTTAACGAGCTATTTGAACGTGAAGTTGCGGTCTATTTTGTCAGCACCGGCACCGCGGCTAATTCGCTGGCACTAGCTGCCGTGAATCGTCCAGGTGGAGTATCCTTTTGTCACCGCGAAGCGCACATGCTGGAAGACGAATGTGGCGCACCGGAGTTTTTCACGCATGGTGCTCGTCTGGCACCAGTGGACGGGGAAAACGGTAAAATCGACCCGCTTAACCTCAAAGCCGAAATCGAACGTTTTCCACCTGATTTTGTACATGCGGGACAACCGATGGCCATTTCTATCACCCAGGCTACCGAAATTGGCACGCTGTATCAGCCTGATGAAATTGCCGGTATTGCGCAGATTGCCCAGGCTTACGGCTTACCCTTGCATATGGATGGCGCGCGGTTTGCAAATGCGCTGGTTGCGCTGGAACTAACACCTGCACAAATGACCTGGAAACAGGGTGTGGATATCGTCTCTTTCGGTGCAACCAAAAACGGTTGCTGGTGTGCCGATGCACTGGTATTCATGAGTCCGGAATTGGCCAAAGATTTACCGTATATCCGTAAACGCGCTGCGCAACTGCATTCTAAAAGCCGCTTCATCGCTGCACAATTTGATGCTTATTTATATGATGATCTTTGGTTAGATATGGCGCGTTATGCCAATGCTATGGCTGAACGTTTGCAAAAGGGTATCGTTAACTCTACACATGCACGATTAGCGTGGCATGCAGAAGCCAATGAAATATTTGCTATTGTGGATAAAGCGCACGCGAATAAACTCCAGGAAAAAGGTGCCGTTTTTTATCAGTGGAATCCGCCACGCGCAAAACCAGGCCTGTTAAGCCAGAACGAAGTGTTGGTGCGCCTGGTAACCTGCTTTGCGACGGAGGCTGATCAAGTAGATCGGTTTCTTGAGCTGTTAAGATGATGACCGATTACCGACTAAGGAAAACGAGGGTTCAAATCCCGAATTGCGAAACTATTGGCAAATCAACTACAAAAGAGATTCGTCAGGAATGCTCAGTATCAACGGCATACAGCACAGCATGTCGCTATTCAGTTAGTATACGCACTCGGTCTGTGATATCCGCCACATGCTTCAAGGCTTATTAATCAAGCTGGTTATCTGGCGATAAAGCCATTGCGTTGCTTTCAAGTGAGTTTTTTATTGAGCATGAAATGATCTTTATCTTCAACACCATGTATATAAAAACCTTGTTTAGCCAAGTCAATTCATAATACCGCTAGTGTTGTATTTTTAATATTTGCAGTATCATGATTTAAGATTTGCTTCATTGATATTTTGCTGTAATTTAGTAACTATCATTCTGGTGCCTTTGAGGCCGTTTGGAAAAGTGACTCGAACCATGCAGTTAGGTCTTTGATGTATTAGTGTGTATACTTCGCGCGGCCCATATGCGGTTTTCTAGCAACCGATTTTAACCGATAGCCGCTTGCGATGCGTCTATTTCAGCGCCTTACTCTCGACTAAAATCAGCGCTCTATACAACCGCACCCGTGACTGCACAAAGTATATTAGTGCCAGATTCCTAACAACGAATTTAACTAAAATGAATTGTGTAAAAAACAATATACCCTTCCTTTTTTATGGAGAACACTTAAATGTTTAGACTAAAACCTATTATCGTATTGCTTGCTATGCTGTCAGCGCTATTTGTTTTAAATGGTTGTGCCAGACCCGAAGGCAGCACCAAAGCTGATAAAATCAGTTATATTCATAAAATGAGATCTACAGACTTAGCCGAACTATATAAATTAGCACCAGGGGCAAAGACGCATATTGCCAGTGCCTATGGGTATGCCGTTTTTAATAACATGGGCATCAATGTATTTGTGGTATCAACAGGTCAGGGTTACGGTGTGGCACGCAATAATAAAACAGGCAAAGACACCTATATGAAAATGTTTTCTGCGGGTGTCGGCGTAGGACTGGGTGTTAAAGATTTTCGCGGTATATTTGTCTTTGCCAACAAAACGGTTTTTGATCGTTTTGTTGATATTGGCTGGAACGTACAAGGTCAGGCGGATGCGGCAGCAAAACTTGACAACAAAGGTGGTGCAGTTTCAGTCGCAATAGAAGTTGCACCGGGTATCTTCTTATATCAATTCACAAAAAGTGGCCTGGCTGCACAAGCGACCATTCAGGGTACAAAGTTCTGGAAGGATAAAGAGTTAAATTAATATTTATCTAGTTAGGCGCCGTGCGGCTTTAAATGATCCGGAAAAAAATGATCGCCTGCGCAGATTGACATGATAGGTGCTATATTAAATTTTTGATTGACCTGACATTACGTAAACGTATTATTTTCCTGGATAAAAAGGTGTACTTTTTGAGTATCGCGTTTGTTACAACTGACGTAACCAATATTGATCCCACAAGAACTCTTTATTTCACCCAAAGTCTATGTTAAAAATATTACAGTTTGTCTTCATTGCGACTGTGATAACCGGTGCTACGGCGTGGGGCGCTTGTGCGCTATATTTTGGCGATTCGCATACCGGGACGCTGCAAATTTTCCTCGCTGCTGGCTTTGCTGTGTCCGGCCTGGTCGCTCTTGTTGGGCTATACTTCCCTGCCGTGCGCTATCGGTTGTTAGCTATACACGGCGTGTTATTTATTGCTGTATTAAGCAATTGGTTAACTACAGCACCGAGGAATGACCGGCCGTGGCAACAAGATGTAGCTACGCTGGCGTATGCAACTTTTGATGATGATCGGGTGACAGTGCATAATATTCGTAACTTTTCTTATCGCAATGAGTTTGACTATCAACCGGCCTATTATCAGCAAAGTTATGATTTAAACAAGCTGGAAGGTGCGGATTTGTTCGCTATTTACTGGATGGGGCCGGCGATTGCACACACCATTATGAGCTTTCGGTTCAGTGATGGAAAGCATTTGGCCTTTTCCATTGAGGCGCGCAAGGAACAAAATGAAGCATACTCAACAATTAAAGGCTTTTTCCGCCAATACGAACTGATTTATATTGTCGCTGATGAGCGTGATGTTATTGGTTTGCGTACCACCTACCGACACGATCCACCAGAACAGGTTTATCTCTATCAGTTGCAAGGTAGCAAGGCTGAAGCGCTGCGTTTGTTAATGGCGTATTTGCATGAAATTAATAGCCTCAGTGAGCATCCTGTTTTTTATAATACAATGACTAATAATTGCACCACAGGTATCTGGATGCATTCACTTATCAATCCGGAACCTCTGCCTTTTTCCTGGAAAATTTTATTAAGCGGCTATGTACCACAGTATCTTTATGAGTCGGGGAAATTAGATCAGCGTATCAGTTTTGCTGAGTTACAACGGCGAGCACACATCAATACGCGCGCTAATGATGCAGACAATAGCGTGGACTTTTCTCAAAGAATACGTAAACCCCTGTAAGCTAATTATCTTTAATGGCATTGAATTATGCAGCCGAAAAAACTCAGTTTAAATGTTCTCAATTTAACACAATTGTTTTTTGTCACCTTACCCATGTCTCAGATCGCCGGATGTACTCGTTTTGGTAAGGGCATAGTTCAACCTGGAAACCGCAGTTGACCGCTATAAAACATTATAAGTGACTGAATATAAAATATAATGATTGTAAATGCTTGTCACCTGTTGGGTGACCATACACCATTTCACGGTTTTGTGGAGAAAAGCGCAGAATGAGATACCCGCGTATGCCAGATACGCGGTAGGCATTCGATGCATGGCAAACATCGCTGTTGAATAAGCATAAAAAAACCATGGCAGCAAAATATATCCAACAGCCTTGAGAGTATTAATGTTAGTAAATAACTTTAGCCTGTAACAACAAAGCCTTCGGGTTCATTAATCACAGGATTGGACAAGCTGCCAATATTTTCAATTTCAATTTTTACCACTTGCCCGGCCCTCATATAGCCCCGAGGTTGCATTTTTACGCCTACGCCACTTGGTGTACCTGTGGATATTACATCGCCAGGTTCTAAGGTCATTGCCTGACTTAAATAAGCGATCATTTGATAAATATTGAAAATCATATGACTGGTATTGGAAAACTGGCGTAACTCATCATCCACCCAGGTTTTCAAGCTTAAATTATGCGGGTCCATAATTTCATCTTTGGTCACTATCCACGGCCCCATGGGCCCATGTGTATCAAAGGATTTCCCTATCGTCCAGGTGGGTGTGCGAAACTGCCAGTCACGTACAGTAACATCATTAACGATAGTGTAACCTGCAATGACTTCATCAGCTTTTTCCAGGGGTACATGCCTGCAACGCTGACCAATAACAAAAGCAAGTTCAACTTCATAATCCAGTTTTTCTGAGACTGCAGGCAGATGTATTGCATCGCCATCAGCTATTACACAGCTACTTTGCTTGGTAAAAAACGTCGGATACTCAGGTTTTTCCTGAGCCGTTTCGGCAATATGATCGGCATAATTAAGACCGATACCTAAAAATTTCCCGGGCCTGGGAACGGGCGCGAGTAATTTAACTTCGTCTAAGGGAATACGTGCTTGACGTCTATCAATTAATTCCTGCAAAGCTGCCATAGCAACCGTGCCTGTTTCTAAAAATTCCAGCATGCTTTGCGGTATATTATTTCGCGCCAAACCGTCCACAACGACGTCATCAACAACCGCGCCTACTCGACTAATACCCTGGTGTTTAAATGTTACTAATTTCATTGTTTATCCTATATGCTGGAAAAAAACTGTTGAGCGCGGGCGTTCTCGTACCACTACCACTACCGGAACAAGACAGGCCTTTCTTGTTTTTCGCGCATTACGTAGTTCAATCACTTTTTTATGAGCGGACTAAAGTTCGCTCTACAGACAACTTATCCTTTATTTTTATTTATCCGAAATGCTGATGCACTGGATTTTAATTGTTCCAGTGTTACTCCTTCTGTTTGTTTCGCATAACGAATTTGTACGTAGAGTTGAGTTATATGATCAAAGCTATCGGCAATATCGGGTAGTTGAGCGCTCACTCGACGAGCAAAATCATTTGCTCCTTCATTAGCCTGTTTTATCAAACCGGTTTTTGCTAATTTTCGACAGGCTTTAGCGTAATAAATCTGCGCTTTATCTAATACGGGCGTTTGTTTACGCAACACATATATAGCTAAAAATATCGTGACTACGGCAACCAGTCCCATTAGCCAATAAAGCATGGATCTTAAGGTATCTATACCAAGCCCGGATAAAAAACTGAATTGCTGGCGGCGATCATAATTAATAATCCAGTGATGCCAGTTATAATCAACACTACTCCATAAGTTACGCGCCTGCCTTAATAAGGAAAGCGTTTGACTATCAAGCTGTATCGGGGCAAAGCTGACTGCGTTATTAGCTATCTGCTGTTCGATATTGACATCCTGTTCTATCCGTTCAGGCGCAATTGCGGTAGTTGGATCATATCTTACCCAGCCTTTATTTTGAATCCATACTTCCGACCAGGCATGGGCATTCGCTTGCCTGACTTCAATAAAATCACCTGTGGCATTAAATGTTCCGCCTTGATAACCACTGACAATCCGCGCAGGAATTCCGGCAACACGCATTAAATAAACAAAAGCTGACGCATAATGACCACAAAAACCCGCTCGAGTATCAAATAAAAAAGTTTCTATCGGCTTTTCATTCATCAAGGGCGGCATTAAGGTGTAATAAAATTCATTATTACGAAAATATGCGAATAGATTATTAATAAATATTTCAGGGGGTGCATTAAAGCCGCCTAACTGGGTAACTAGCTTTTCTACCCTGCTTTCAACCTGGTTTGGCAGTTGTAAATTATCACTCAGTTCTGTTTTGGTAATATAACCCGTATTATATTGAGCATAAGAGGTGATCTTGTACTCGGCTCTTTTTCCTGGCGGTTCAGAGCTAAGTAGCTGGTGATTACCATTTTCTTGTAACGGCCATTCATAAGTAGCTGGCATATCCAGGCCATATACCCAGTTTTTAGCTTGTGGTTCCATTAACAACTGGTACTGATAAGGCTTGCCAGTAAAACTGACTTTATCCAGATAACGTTTAAAATAAGTATTTCGAGTTTGCGTCCACTTTTTACCATCGGTATAAGAAAACACTGGCCCTCGCCAATAACGCTCTGCATTCGGAGGCAAATCTCCAATAAATTTTGCTCGAAACACCAGCTCACCCGATAAACCTAACTGACTAATAGAACCGGGTTCTAGAGTATCACTAAGTCCCGATTTCGCTTGATTTTCATTCTGTAAAAAAGACCATCTAGGTGCTTCTACCCGAGGGAAAAAAATAAACAGAATAATCATTAATGGCAGTGCCTGAAATAAAATCTTCCCTGCTGTTTTTAATGATGCCAAATTACTCTGATTAGCATTATTTATAATAATCAGCGTAACCAGTAGACTGACACAGACTAACAATATATAAGCCGCCATCAATATATTCTGCAAATACAAAAACTGCGTTGCTGCGACAATAAATGCAAGGTAGACAATTAAATAGACATCCCGCAGGGTTTTAATTTCCAGCAATTTCATAGCTAAGGCAACGAGAAAAACAGCGGTCCCTGCATCACGACCGAAGACACCTTGATGCATTATTACCAGTAAACTTATACCACTGAGTAATAATAAAAAAATCAGCAACTGATTTGGTAAATAGGCAGGATACCAGACGCAAACAAAACGCCAGACTAACAAGACTGAGAAAAATGCAAAAACAGGCAGAGGTACATGCAAGGCATGCGGAAGTGCTATTAATCCAATACAGATAAGTAGAAAAATAATGCTGCGCTGATTAATGGTCTGTTGCATAAACGATTATTCATCCTTTAATTGTTTTATACGGTAATAGCCTTGATTAGCTATCCCTAACTGCTCTGCCAGATAAGGTAAAGCTTTTTGCATTTCTGTCTTTAATGTCCAGGGAGGATTTATTACAATCATGCCGCTAGCTGTCATGCCGAGCGCCTGGCTATCAGCTAACTGACCCAGCTCAAAGAGCTGTACATTTTGCAAGCTGCTGGACAGTATTTTTTGCTCTAATTCATCGATACGCAGCCGTTCCACAACCGGGTACCAAAGCGCATAAATTCCCGTGGTAAAGCGTTTATATAGCTGCTCCAGTGTTTCTATAACCTGCTTATAATCCGTTTTCATTTCATAGGAAGGGTCTATAAGCACCAGGCCGCGGCGTTGCTGAGGGGGCATATTAGAAATGCAACGCTTAAATCCGTCTTCATGCGCTATCTGCACACGCTTATCTTTATTGACCGATTGGCGCAGTAGCTCGATCTCGGTATTGTGCAGCTCATATAAAAATAAACGATCCTGACTGCGCATTAAATGTCTGGCGATCATAGGGGAACCAGGGTAGCGAGTTAATTCATCCTGAGTATTAAATGCTTTGATCACATTCATGTAGTTAATAATGGCTGCAGGAGCATGATCTGCCTGTTCGGATTTTTGCCATAGCGCACCTATGCCTTGCTGGTATTCCTGCGTTTTCTCTGCCTGCTCACTCACTAATGAGTAATTTCCTGCACCGGCATGAGTGTCAACATAACAGAACGGTTTTTGTTTCTTGTTTAAATGCTCAAGGATATGAATTAATACGCTGTGTTTTAATACATCGGCAAAATTGCCTGCATGATATGAATGACGATAACTGAGCATAGGTTTTTTATTAAAGAGTGGAGTTAGTTAACTTACTGGCTGTCTATTGGGAAATCTAATGCTCTATGTTCTCGTTTAACGTCAAGAAATTCGCTCTACGCCAGAGCTAATGCTGTTAAACATTGTGTAGCATGTTGATTGCCCCGGTTTGGTTCTATTATAAGTCCCATTAACTTAAACCCATACTCCATCCCTGCCTTGTCTGCTTCTAACACCCAGCGGCACATCTGGCTTAAACGCTCTTCATGGTCTGAACCCTGAGTTTGCTCATAATCTAACCAGATTTCTGAACTCTGTACACCGCTATATTGTCGGGTAAATAAGCCTTGCCCCTTGGCATAGGCGCGCCAGTGAATATGTCGAATACCATCGCCCGACTGATAGCGCTGTAGCCCATAAAAATCATCCTGACCTTTTTCTGTATTGCCTTGCATACCCTGACTACTGTTATTTTCAGGCAAGGGGCAATCTTGCATACTTGGGCGTGGATAAACTAATGTTTTAATTTCTATATTTAAGCGGTGCCATGCGCGAAACAAGCCAAAAGGATAGCAACTAAAAATAACAGGCCGGCTAAGCACAAACCAACCGCGCTGGTTAACTTTTTGAGGCAGGCTGATGCGCATATTTTGCTGCGCGTTGATATCACAAAACTGCATACTTTCCTGTGCCAAGCCTAGTTGTATACTATAACGCTTGGTATTGCCGGGATTATCAATTATCAGACTGTTGGTGGCAAACTCACCTGCAAAGATGTCAGGGCACTGCGTTTTTTTTATAAGCAGGCCTTCCAGTGAATTGACGGTATGTAAAATGGTGATAAAAAACAGACTGGCAAGTAAAAAACACAGCAAATAAACCAGATTATTATTATAAATAAATGCGATTAGCAATAATATTGTAATCAGCAACACGAAGCCTAGTCCGCGCTTTGTAGGCAATATATAAATTCGCCTATAACTTAGGCGTATAGGTTGTGAAGATGGCGTGGATTTCATATCTAAAAAAACAACTCCTACACGAGAGAGTAAAGCATCCCCCTAAGGGATAGCAACATTCGCTAGCAAAGGGGCAACAATATTCTCTGAATTGCTGTATCCAGCGCGTAATCTATGCCCGGCAACAGGTCCCAGGACCATTTGCACATCTTCTGGTATCACTTCTTCTCGTTGCTGCATATAGGCCCATGCTTTTGCTGAATTCAGTAAAGCCAATCCTGCCCGGGGCGATAAGCCGGTATGATATTCTTCTGACTCGCGGGTGAATTTTATCAGAGCTTGTATATAGTCCAGTAAAGCAGGCGAAGCGTAAATGTCCTGTACTGCTTGTTGCATGTACAATAATTTTTCGGCAGGCAATTGTGCATCGAGTGTTGCAATTAATTTATAACGATTTTGCCCGGTCAATAATTCTCGTTCAGCATCATGATCAGGGTAGCCCAATTCTATACGCATTAAAAAACGGTCTAATTGCGATTCCGGCAAAGGAAATGTGCC
The DNA here is from genome assembly GCF_002072955.1 of Methyloprofundus sedimenti. Classification (NCBI taxonomy): domain Bacteria; kingdom Pseudomonadati; phylum Pseudomonadota; class Gammaproteobacteria; order Methylococcales; family Methylococcaceae; genus Methyloprofundus; species Methyloprofundus sedimenti. The sequence continues at coordinate 16,757 of NZ_LPUF01000004.1, forward strand.
TAGTTGATGGCTTGGGTTTTGAGTTGCAATGACAAAAAATGGCAGCGGCAAGCGATATGTTTGCCCTTCCACTGTAACTTGTCGCTCCTCCATCGCTTCCAATAAAGCACTTTGAGCTTTAGGCGTCGCACGATTGATTTCATCGGCTAAAACCATTTGTTTGAAAATCGCACCTTTATGAAATGTAAATTGATGCTGATCGGGATTATAAATGGTAGCGCCGATAATATCCGCGGGTAACAGGTCACTGGTAAACTGGATACGCTGATACTCCAGGCCCATTAACTTTGCCAGAGTATGCGCGAGAGTGGTTTTTCCGACTCCGGGTATATCTTCAATCAGTAAATGACCGCCCGTTAATAAACAACAGAGCGAAAGCCGAATTTGCTGTTCTTTGCCCAGTATAATATTGCTTGCTGATTGTATAACTCGACCGAGCGTCTGGTGCATGAAATATCCTTATTTTTTAATCTTACAATTATTTGGTTTACTACAGATAAGTGGTTTAAATGCTGTCATTCTCAGTCACTATTATTAAGGCAGATTTAGAGAAGCCAGCTATATTGGATGTGCTGACGTCAGGAAGCGCATCACTCGCGAAGACGTGCTTCGTACCCCAAGCACATCATATGCTTAACTTAAGAATGTAGGGGTTAATAAAATTCTATAGTTTTTAGCTAACGAAACCCAGCGTGAACACATTCTAATTATTTCAAATCCGCTTTATGCTAACTACTTACCCAAAATACCTTTCACTGCATGCAATAGGTCAGCAGGTAAAACCACCGTTTTAGAATTATCTGATTCAGATAATTCACGCATCGCCTCGATATATTTTTCGCCTAATAAATAGGTTGCCGGTAGCTCTTTATCTTTAAGTGCCGCAGTAATACTTTCTATCGCTTTACCACTCGCATCTGCTAACAAGATTTTTGCTTGTGCATCACGGCGTGATGCTTCCAAACGACCATCCGCTTCTAGAATAGCCGCTTGTTTTGCACCTTCTGCTCGCGTTACCGCAGCTCGACGCTGACGCTCAGCAGCACTTTGCTCTTCCATCGAAGCTTGCATTGTGGTTGACGGATTAATATCCTGGATTTCCACTGTTTTAAGGGTGATACCCCAATCAGCAATATCATCAGAGATACCATCTTTTAATTTTTGTTTAATATGGTCTCTGGAAGACAAGGCATCATCTAAAGACATTTCGCCAATAATCGCTCTTAATGAAGTTTGAATCAGCTTTTCTATAGCAAGCACAAAATTTTCTACACCATAGACTGCTTTTTCTGGCGAAATAATATTGATATAGGCTATGGCATTAGCAACTATAACTGCATTATCTTTGGTAATGACTTCCTGTGAGGGTATATCCAGCACGATGTCTTTGGTGGTTAACCTTTCAACAATTGAATCCACATAGGGAATGACAAAATTTAGTCCCGGGGTCAAAGTTGAATGATATTTCCCTAGTCGTTGTACGATATGCTTATAGCCCTGCGGGACTATTCTCACGCCTTTTATGACCGTAACAATAACCAGTACGACTAATACTCCAACAACAGATAAACCTTCCATACTCAATCCTCGTTTGTTATTTTGCTGAAACTATCAGCGTATTACCAGAAAATTCGCGCACAATCACGCGATCACCTAAAGCAACCATATCAGTACAAATAAATTGCCATTCATCATTACCAAGAATAGGTGCTGGAAAGCGCAAAGTGCCTCGTCCCTGATGTACTGAATTATATTCTATTACAGAGCCTATTTGCCCTATCATGCTTTCCCGAGCCATGCCTGAGAAGGTTTTATTTTTTAAATGTGGGGAAACCCACCTAAACCAGGCAAACACGATAAAAATAGATAAAACTATCCAGATCAATAATTGCAGGGTAAATGAAAAAGGAATGACCCATAATAATAAACCGACAATAATCGCACTTAAGCCAAACCATAATGCCACGAAGCTGACTAACATAATCTCCGCTAATGCGAGACATAGACCAAAAATCAACCAGTGCCAGTAGGCAATATTTGCATTTAACCACTCCATCCATTTAGCTCCATTTAAAAATTATTTTATTTCATGTCTAAATTAGTACAATATACCCTTATTATTTTAAGTAACAGGAAAAATCATGATTATCTGGGCGTTTAATCTTCTAATTTTAGCAATCGGTATTTTAGTGGTAGGTTTGCTTAAACCTAAATGGTTATTATTCTGGATGGATCAACCAAGCAGATATATCATTATTGGTGCTGCATCCGTATTATTAATGGCTGCCGCAATTATGTTTGGTGAAGGAAATAGACAAAACGCGCCATTATCAGAAGTAGTACAAAGCGAAAAACCTGCTGCTACTGAAAGCCCTACCGATTTAGTGAATGAAAAAAATAGTAATCGGATTCTTTAATCTTGATGCTCAGGGATTGCGGATTCCAAGTCCGCAATCCCAACACAAAAACTTCTGATGTGATCAATAGCGGACTAACGTCCTCTCTAGCTATTTACTTTCCTGAACAATTAATTCGTTTATTGCCTTGATCATGTCTTCATGTGAACCAGCTGTACGGCTATTAACCAGATACTTGCCGTTAACAACGACTGCTGGAACACCTGTTATCCCATAACGCGGCCCCATAGTTTTTGCCTGGCGCATTTTAGTATCAACGATAAATGAATTATAGGCATCATGAAAAGCAGCCTCATCGACACCATGGGCAACAAAGAATCTTGCCAGCTCATCTTCACTGGTTAATGGTTGCTTATCAACCTGTATGGCATGAAAAAAATCAGCATGCACCTTATCAACAACACCCAAAACTTCCGCAGTAAAGTAAGCTTTTGCATGTTTGCCCCATAGCTCGCTAAAGACTGCAGGTTGACGTATAAACGTTACATTGGCAGGTAAACTGGAGTGCCATTTTTCCAGAGAAGGCTCAAACTGATAACAGTGTGGACAACCGTACCAGAAAAACTCAATCACTTCGACTTTTGTTGGGTCCTGAGTTGGTTGAGGAGCAGACAGATCCTTATATCCTTTGCCCGCTGCAAAACCTGCACCGCTAAAAATAACTAAACTTAACAAGACTGTTTTAATGACATTTTTTAACATTTTGTATCTTCCTCTATTCTTAATCTCTAGCCGTTATTTCATCACTGAAACATAATAAGACATTGCTTTTATCTCTTCTTCAGTCATTTTTTTCGCAATCATATGCATCATATTGTCGGGGTTATTACTACGCACGTCCGTTTTAAAATCAGTTAAAGTTTTCATTAAATAATCAGCATGCTGTCCTCTTAAAGCTGGAAACGCAGCAGGTTCATTACCTTCCCCTTCTGGACCATGACAAGCTATACATGCTGATATTTCATTCTCCAGATCACCATTTCTGTATACATCATAACCCATTGCCACCCTGGCCTTCTGCTGATCTTGCAGGGCTTGCTTTGCAGCCGTTTTTTCATCTGCTGTTAGTGCATCGTTATCATCAATCTCATCCAGATCATCCGGATTAATTTGTGGTAATGCATTTTTTGAGACTTTCTGTGCAGAATAAAAAGCTGCAATATCCTGCATATCTTGATCAGATAGCCCTGAAACCATAGCCCCCATTGTGGGATCACTACGTGTACCATCTTTAAAAGCGTGCATTTGTCGCACCAGATAACCTACGTTTTGAGCAGCTAATTTTGGAAACAGCGGCATCATACTATTACCATTTTCACCATGACAGCTGGCACAAGTTCCACTTTTCGCTTTACCTGCTTTAATATCTCCCGCTGCCTGTGCAATACAAGACATATTAAGTAAAGCAAACGAAACTGAAACCGCCATTAAACTTTTCTTCATTAGATTCCCCTCTCGGAATAAGATAATCATAAGCTAATTTATGTACAATAGTGCTTAGAATTCTACTCTATTTTAATTAATCCCTCTACACGAGAAACGCATGAACCCTCTCTATCACCAGGCTAAATTTGTCCTTAGCGCACCTGATTTAAAATCTGCTCCTGCTGATGCAGGCAGAGAAGTCGCTTTCGCAGGCCGTTCTAACGCTGGAAAATCCAGTGCCTTGAATACTTTAACCCGGCAAAAATCTTTAGCCCGCACCAGTAAGACACCTGGCCGTACGCAATTACTAAATTTTTTTAACCTGAATGAGCAACAACGCTTTGTTGATCTCCCCGGTTACGGCTATGCAAAGGTTCCAGAGAAAGTTAAGCGACAATGGCATGCATTGATGGAAACCTATTTACATGAGCGTCAATCTTTATATGGGATAATTCTGGTCATGGATATCCGCCACCCACTAACTGAATTTGACTGGCAGATGATCGAATGGTGCGGCTATAGTAAAAAACCTTTGCATATTTTGTTAACCAAAGCCGATAAATTAAATCATGGTGCAGCCAAAAATACTTTGTTTAAAGTGCAACGAGAACTACAGGAGCAGGAACTTTCTGTATCGCTGCAATTATTTTCTGCGTTAAAGCGAAATGGTATAGACGATATTCATCAGTTATTAGATACCTGGTTTCAGGCGGAATAACCTGCCGACTCCACCTAAAGAACACTTTAGGCCACTAGTAACGCGGCATCAGCCAATTAATTGCCAAATCAAAGCGGACTAAAGTCCGCTCTCCACCCTATTAATGGGCTTCATCCCAGTTTATCCCTACGCCTATATCTACTAATAAGGGCACATCTAATTCAGCTGCCTCACTCATGAGTGTCCTGATCATGGCGCTGTAATCCTCAACTTTACTATCCGCTATTTCAAATACCAGTTCATCATGCACTTGCATAATCATTTTTGCATCAATGAGTTCATCTTGTAACCAGGTGTCCGCTGCAATCATTGCCAGTTTAATAATATCCGCTGCACTTCCTTGCATAGGCGCATTTATTGCGGTTCGTTCTGCATATTGCCTACGTGCTGCATTTTTAGAATGAATCTCAGGTAAATACAATCGCCGCCCCCATAACGTCTCAACATATCCCTGATCCTTCGCTAATTCACGAGTATCATCCATATACTGCTTAACCCCCGGGTAGCGAGAAAAATATATATCGATGTATTCCTGTGCCTGAGAACGTCCCAGGCTTAGCTGTTTTGCCAGACCAAAAGCTGACATTCCATAAATCAAGCCAAAGTTAATAGCTTTCGCCGAACGACGCAAATCTGCAGTCACTTGCTCCAGGCTAACACCAAATACTTCGGCAGCCGTCGCCTTATGTACATCTTCACCTTTGGAAAAGGCATCTAGCAAGCCTTTATCACCCGATAAATGGGCCATAATGCGTAATTCAATTTGTGAATAATCAGCTGCAACGATTTTATATCCTTCCGGTGCGATAAAAGCCTGACGAATTCTGCGCCCTTCTGCGCTACGCACCGGGATATTTTGCAAGTTAGGATTAGATGATGATAACCTGCCTGTCGCTGCAACGGCCTGATGATAAGAAGTATGTACACGGCCGGATTTCGCACTAATCTGTAGCGGTAATTTATCGGTATAAGTCGATTTCAGTTTACTCATACTCCGATGTTTTAAGATTAATGCTGGCAAAGGAAACTCTTCCGCTAATTCCTGTAACACTGATTCTGCTGTCGAGGGCTGACCTTTCGGGGTTTTCTTTAAAACAGGGAGCTGTAATTGATCATATAATATTTGTTGAATTTGTTTAGGTGAGGCGATATTAAAACTCTGTCCAGCGAGCTCGTGTGCTTGCTGTTCTATAGCCATAATATGATTCGCTAGCTCCATGCTTTGCTGCGCCAGCATATCACTATCAATTAACACGCCATTACATTCCATATGTGACAAAACACTTAAAACGGGTATTTCTATGTTTTGATACAAGTCGACTAGCGCTGGATGTTCTGCCAGTTTCGGAGCCAGGCAATGATGCAGGGCCAAAGTAATATCCGCATCTTCTGCTGCATACTGCGCAGCCTCCTCTAGCTGAACTTCAGAAAAACCAATCTGTTTCGCACCTTTACCTGTTACATCTTCATAATGAATAGTTGTCCGATGCAGATAGGTTTTTGCCAGATCATCCATATTATGTCTGGTTAGCGTGCTATTAAGTACATAAGATTCCAGCATGGTATCCTGCGCAATCCCTTGTAAAACTATAGCGTAATTGGCCAGCACATTGCTATCATATTTTAGATTTTGCCCCACTTTTGCCCGAGCGGGATCTTCTAAGATAGGTTTCAATTTTTGCAGTACCTCTGCGCGTGGTAGTTGCTGAGGAACACCCGGATAGTCATGTGCCAAGGGTATATATGCCGCTTCGCCCTCTGTAACTGCAAAGGATACACCAACAATTTCTGCCACACTGTAATCAAGACTGGTCGTTTCAGTATCAAACGCAAATAGTTCTGCAGCCATTAACTTATTTAACCAATGACCAAACTGCGCCCAGGTCAAAATCATTGTATATTCTGCTGCTTTTCTTTCAGTCTCAACCGATTCTCCAGAAACAGGAGTCACTACTTGCTGAGCAGCGGGTGCCTGCTGCAATATTTTTGACCATGCAGAAAAACCCAGGGCTGCAACGCGTTCTTGTAGTTCTACATTATCTGCCTGGCTACAGCGTAGATCTTCTATCTGATAGGGCAAATCAAGATCACATTTGATAGTCGTCAATTGCTTGGATAGAGGTAAATCAGCAATGCTTGCACGCAAGTTCTCACCCACTTTGCCTTTAATCTCATCTGCACAGGCTATCAAATTCTCTAGCGTTTGATACTGTACCAGCCATTTTGCTGCTGTTTTTGGTCCCACTTTTGGCACACCGGGGATATTATCAGCACTGTCACCCATTAAGGCTAAATAATCGACGATTTGTGCAGGGGTTACGCCAAACTTATCAATGACGCCTTGTATGTTCATAGTTGTATTGGACATGGTATTTTCTAAAGTAACTTGCTCGGTCACTAATTGCGCCATATCCTTATCACCTGTTGAGATAACAACATGGAAGCCTTCCTGCACGGCCATTTGAGCCAAGGCACCCAGCACGTCATCCGCTTCCACCCCGGTTTCCATTATCAGCGGAATACCCATCGCTATAATTAAGTCGTGTAAAGGCTGGATTTGCACGCGTAAATCATCCGGCATGGGAGGCCGGTGCGCTTTATATTCACTATAAAGTTCATTTCTAAAAGTACCACCGGGTGCATCAAACACCACAGCAAAATGATCCGTTTTATGATCGCTCATTAAACGCTTCAGCATATTTGCAACGCCAAAAATAGCATTGGTTGGCAATCCATCTGCATTACTTAAGGGGGGAATAGCATGATAGGCACGAAACAGAAAAGAGGAACCGTCAATCAGGATTAGTTTTTTTTGCATGGGTGTCAATGTTGTTTAATATTCTGTCACATTTTCATTTGCAGCCTGATTTTGCTGAGCAAAATAAGATCCACCGACAATAAATGCCATAAATAGTACAAAAATAATTGAAGTGATATATCTCACCTTTTTACTCGTTTTATACGCACTCATAAACTTTCCTAATATTTCAATATACATTCAAATTAACATTTTCTAAGCTGGGACTTTTTAAACTTTCCCAGTCTCAGGATAGAGTTACTAGCAAGGGAAAGTATATTATATTTAATTGCCAGTATTACGATACATAGCAGTATTCCCATCGCTACAGATCCTAATAAGCGTCGATATTTAGTTATCTTCCTTGCCAAAAAAAATCCTGTTAAAAATAAAATCATTAATCCAACAGCTAGAGATGTAGCATATACTTTAAAAGCCTGGCCGCCTTTAGCTTTATGTATTTACACAAAAAATCTATGCCAGCTGGTTTTTTTATCTTTAATTATGTCTCAAAAGGATTTCTAGTTGGCTCTAAAGTAATATTCAATTTAGCGCCTGCCCACTTAAAATCGTAGTATTACCCGCCTACTTTATTTTCGCCACCCAGGAAGGAATACCTAAGCTGAGTTTGCTTAATTCATTTTCAACTAGCCCAGTCAACCAAATTTGTTGTTATGCATTGACTACTTCAGCAGCAACCTGTGAGTTTACGTTGCATATGCGCCCTTTATCCCCCAGGTTAAAGCGCATCAGTGATAACAAACATCATTGCAACGGGCAAAATAAAAGCAGCTACAGCCATATGCGACTTTTCTAACAAAGAGCAATCAAAAATTATCATATAAACCGGCACCTCTATTCAATCATTAGCATCTGATTTTATCAGTTTAGATGCTACACTTGATGTTTTATTATTATTTTGACTCTGTTTATGAAAAAATTCTCAATATTACCTAAAACAGGACTGGAAGGCCTAAAAGAAAACTGGCGTAGTGACTTGCAAGCTGGTTTTTTAGTCTTTTTAATTGCCTTACCTCTATGTTTGGGTATCTCCGTAGCCTCCGGCTTTCCACCCTCCGCTGGTATTATTACCGCAATTGTTGGCGGCTTAATCGTCTCCTATACAAACGGCTCGCATATTGTCATCAACGGCCCTGGTGCCGGATTAATTGTAGTTATGCTAAGTGCGGTACAATCTTTAAGTGATGGCGATATGCTTTCAGGCTATCGCTATACACTGGCAGCTATTATGATTGCAGGTTTAATACAAGTAGTAATGGGACTTTATAAAGCGGGGGAATTCAGTTCATTTTTTCCTGCCGCTGTAGTACAAGGCATGTTATCGGCTATGGGCATCATTATTATCGGCAAACAAAGTCATGTCATGCTAGGTGCCGCACCAGAACCCGGGAGTTTGCTTTCCACGCTGATGCAAATCCCTAATAGTATAATGAACCCTAGCCCGGAGATTGCAATTATCGGCCTCAGTGGTCTTGCGATCTTAATAGTCTGGCCATTTCTAAAACAGACAAAACTAGGTAAAGTGCCTGCACCTATTCTCGTGTTATTAGTCGGCATGGGACTAGGACAGTTTTTTGGTTTGCAATATGAGCATTTTCATTTTGAGAATGTCGATATGCATAAGCATTTGATTGAGCCACAATTCTTGGTTGCCATTCCGGAAAATTTTATTGATTTTTTCTACTTCCCTGATTTTTCAAAAATTTTAACCTTTGAGTTCTGGGCTGTCGTTATCAGCATCTGTCTGGTTGCCAGCCTAGAAAGTCTTCTCAGCGCTACCGCTGCCGAAAAGTTAGACCCTTATAAGCGTCCTACTAATTTAGATCGAGATTTATCAGGCGTAGGTATTGGTAATGTTATTTCGGGCATGTTAGGCGGCTTACCAATGATTGCTGAATTAGTGCGTAGCTCGGCTAATGTCGAATATGGCGCTAAAACCAGCTGGTCAAATTTCTTTCATGGCCTGATTTTACTGGTCTTTGTTGTTTTGTTTCCTAAAATAATTCACAGTATCCCACTCGCTTCTTTAGCTGCGCTACTGGTTTATACAGGCTACCGTCTGGCATCCCCGAAATCCTTTCAACATGTGTTAGATATTGGTATTGAGCAGTTATTATTATTTGTTATTACCATTATGGGCGTTCTGGCAACTAACCTGCTAGCCGGCGTTTTAATCGGTGTAGGGGTAAAATTGCTTATTCACCTCTCCCGGGGTGTCTGGTGGAATAATATGTTTAAAATCCATTTTACTATCCAGCAAAAAGATTCTGATACTCTGGTAATCAAAATAATAGGCTCCGCCTTATTTTCAAATTTCATCCCGCTCAAAAAAGCATTAAATAATCTGGATCAGGGAAAAACACTTATCTTTGATTTTTCAGAAGGCTATCTGATTGACCATACTGTGTTAATTTTTATTGATGAATTCAGTACCCACTATACCAGGGAAGGTGGAATTTGCAGTCAGGTCGGTCATGCCCTGGAAAAATTTTCTGATCATGATCTAGCAGCTCGTTTGATGACGGCTGATGACAGAAAATAACAGGGTGGATAAACAAAGCACTGTTTCCCAGTTACAGGATTTAATTTCTGGCGCCAAACAGTGCTGTTCCAACTCGTACAATCGTTGAGCCTTCAGCAATTGCAGCCCTTAAGTCAGTGGTCATACCAAAGGAAAAAGTATCTAACTCAGCTCTATTTAATGCCTTTACGGCCTGATACAGCAGGTGATACGGCTTGCGTTGCTGCTCATACTCAGCGACGGGTTGTGGTATGGCCATTACTCCTCGTAATTTAAGATTAGCTAGTTTAGAAACCTGTTCAACTGAATCCGCTAGCTCATCGAGTTGAAACCCTGATTTACTTGATTCATTGCTTATATTGACCTGCAGGCATATATTCAATGGTGGCAATTTTTCTGGTCGCTGCTCACTCAGACGTTTGGCTATTTTTAATCGATCGATGCTGTGTACCCAGCTGAAATGCTCCGCAATTTGTCGAGTTTTGTTGGACTGTATCGGGCCAATAAAATGCCAGCAAATCTGATAACAGCTTAACTCTCTTTGTTTTAATAAAGCTTCTTGCAGATAACTTTCGCCAAACGCTCTCTGGCCTGCATGATAAGCTTTGATGATATCCTCAGCTGGCTTGTTTTTGCTGACTGCGAGCAGTTGTACTGAAAATGCAGGCCGCTGCACATCAAACTCCGCTCGGCGGATATCAGCATTGATCTTGTCTAATTTTATAGCAATAGAAGTCATTCGTAAGGTACGCAATCTTTATTGAGTTACCTTTATTAAACACTACTACTTTAAAAAATTAAAGACATAAGCTAAGGTATGACGGATAACTTTATAATTATTCCTTATTTCTGCCTGGAGTCTCAATGGATATTGCCGAATTACTCGCGTTTTCTGTTAAAAATGGTGCCTCGGATTTACATTTATCTTCGGGCCTTCCCCCGATGATACGAGTTGATGGCGATATTCGTCGCGTTAATATCGATGCTTTCGATCATAAACAGGTGCATGAGCTTATTTATGACATTATGAATGATAAGCAACGGCGTGATTATGAAGAGTTTTTTGAAACAGATTTCTCTTTTGCTTTACCCGGTTTAGCCAGGTTCCGTGTTAATGCCTTTAATCAGGAACGCGGCGCAGCTGCTGTATTTCGAACAATTCCTTCAGAAATCTCCTCTCTGGAAGATCTGGATGCACCGAAGTTTTTTACGACACTCACTGAAAAATCTCGTGGCCTAATTTTGGTTACTGGCCCAACAGGCTCAGGGAAATCAACGACTTTAGCGGCCATGATTAATCATATTAATCTTAACCGTTATGAGCATATTCTAACCATTGAAGACCCGATTGAATTTTTGCACACCAGCCAAAAATGTCTAATCAACCAACGAGAAGTGCATAGAGATACACAAAGTTTTAATGCTGCTTTAAGATCAGCACTGCGCGAAGATCCTGATATTATATTGGTCGGAGAGATGCGCGATATAGAAACAATACGTCTTGCACTAACTGCCGCCGAAACAGGCCATCTGGTTTTTGGCACTTTACATACCACATCGGCCGCAAAAACCATTGACCGTATTATTGACGTTTTTCCAGCTGCTGAAAAAGAAATGATTCGCTCGATGCTATCTGAGTCACTGCAAGCAGTTATCTCACAAACTTTATTAAAACGAATAGGTGGCGGACGTATCGCTGCCCATGAAATTATGGTCGGCACTCCTGCGATTCGAAATTTGATTCGTGAAGCCAAAGTCGCACAGATGTATTCCGCCATTCAGACAGGCCGCCGTGACGGAATGCAGACTCTGGATCAGAATCTAAAAGATTTAACTGATTCGGGAAAAATCACTTCTAAAGCAGCCATGTCTAAAGCCGTTAGTAAAGAAATGTTTCGTTAAACAAGGTGAACAATATGGATTTTGATAAGTTATTAGCATTAATGTGCACACAAAAAGCATCTGATTTATTTATTACTGCAGAGCGTCCCCCTGCTTTAAAAATTGACGGTAAAATTGTAGATGTCTCAAAAACACCACTAACTGAAGAACAATCTTTACAGATAGTAAAAAGTATCATGACGCAACGCCAACGCGATGATTTTGAAAATACCAAAGAATGCAATTTTGCTATCAGCCGCAAAGGACTAGGGCGCTTCAGGGTCAGTGCCTTCACCCAAAGAGACGCTGCTGGCATGGTTCTAAGGCGTATAGAAACTGAGATTCCAGACTCAGAAAGCTTACATCTTCCAGATACCTTAAAAGCTGTCATTATGGAAAATCGCGGCCTGGTTCTTTTTGTCGGTGCCACCGGTACCGGTAAATCGACATCATTAGCTTCTTTAATTAAGTACCGTAATCAGAACAGCTCCGGGCATATTATTACCATTGAGGATCCTATCGAATTTGTACACCCACATTTAGGCTGCATTGTTACTCAACGTGAAGTGGGCATGGACACTGAATCCTATGAGGTTGCCTTAAAAAACACCCTCCGTCAGGCTCCTAATGTTATTCTTATTGGTGAAATTCGTACCCGTGAAACCATGATGCATGCCTTAGCCTTTGCCGAGACTGGTCATTTATGCCTATCTACCTTACACGCAAATAATGCAAACCAGGCGATTGATCGCATTCTGCATTTTTTTCCTGAAGATATGCATAATCAGATTTTCATGGATCTATCTCTTAATTTAAAAGCAATTATCGCTCAACAACTGGTTGCGCGGGCAGATGGCAAAGGCCGCTATCCTGTCATGGAGATTCTGTTAGGTACACCACTAGTTTCTGACATTATACGCAAAGGTGAGGTACATAAATTAAAAGAACTGATGAAATCTTCCCGAGAGTTAGGTATGCAAACCTTTGATCAGGCTCTTTATGATTTATATACTCAAGGGAAAATTAGTTACGATGATGCGATTAATGCAGCTGATTCTAAAAATGAAGTCCGCTTGATGATTAAACTAGGGGCAGATAATGATTTCTCTGCTGGAGACGAGGAAATAAGCTTATCTAATATTGATGAGGAGGGTGGAAACCTTCGGTTTTAGGCAAAATATAAGCCTGTGAAGTGCTAAATTTCTTCAGTGATATGCTTGAATCTTGATTAGGATTGACAAAGCGGACCAAAGCCCGTTTTACGTATCAAACAAAACCTTGCTGACGCCATGCTTCATAGATTGTTACAGCCACAGTATTAGACAAATTCAGACTTCGGCTTTCCGGCAACATTGGTAAGCGAAGTCGTTGCTGCTCAGGTAAAGCATTTAAAATACTGTCAGGTAGACCTCGTGTCTCAGGACCAAACATCAAAACATCATCTGGAAGAAATGTAGCGTCAGCATAACATTGCTTAGCTTTAGTGGTCAGGGCATAAATTTTGGCATATTGCTCATGGTTTAAAAAAGCGTCAATATCTGCATGTACTTTTATATCAGCCCACTCATGATAGTCCAACCCAGCTCTGCGCAATTTCTTGTCGTCCAGTTCAAACCCTAAGGGTTGAATTAAATGTAATTTAGCACCTGTATTGGCACAAAGACGAATAATATTACCGGTATTGGCGGGTATTTCTGGCTCAAAAAGAACAATATTAAACATTTACAACCCATCTAAGCGACTAGTTTTCAGACAAAAAAGCCCAATGTATTGATTAAAATACATTGGGCTTAAATATGTAACCGAAGTAACTGTTATCTATTTAACAGCGATTGCCTGCAGATTCCAGATTTCATCGCTATAACTTTGAATAGTGCGGTCCGTGGAGAATTTACCACTATTAGCAGTATTCATAATACTCATACGCGTCCAGCGTTCTTTATCCTGATAAGCTTCTTCAACCAGCTTTTGAGCATCCACAAAACTACGAAAATCTGCAATAGTCATCCACAGGTCATCCGAACTCTTAATAGAACTAATGACATCATCAAAAATACCTGGCTCACATTGGTTAAAATGCCCACTCTCAAGCAAGTGCATGACACGTTGCAAATCTTCATCCTGCTCAATAATTCCCATTGGGTTGTACTGATGACGCATTTCTTCAACTTCAGATTCAGTTAAGCCAAATAAGAAGAAATTATCATCACCCACTTCTTCCCGAATTTCTATATTAGCACCATCCAGCGTACCAATAGTTATCGCGCCATTCATCATAAATTTCATATTACCGGTACCAGATGCCTCCTTACCTGCGGTAGAAATTTGTTCAGATAAATCGGCTCCAGGACATATTTTTTCCATTGCTGAAACACAATAATTCGGCATAAAAACTAACTTTAATTTTTCACCAACATCTGGATCAGCATTAATTATTTCAGCAACATTATTAATGAGCTTAATAATACGCTTCGCCATGTAATAACCAGGAGCAGCCTTACCACCAATCAACACACAACGATCTGTCCAGTTTGCAGTATCTCCGCGTTTGATACGGTCATACAGATGTATCACATGCAACACATTTAATAACTGACGTTTATATTCATGGAAGCGTTTTACCTGAACATCAAATAATGCATTTACATTAAGATCGAGATTATGCTCGGTTTTTTTGAAATTAATTAACTTTTGTTTGGAGCTTTGTTGTAATTCATACCATTTTTTACAAAATTTCTTATCGTCAAGAAAATTTTCTAATTTTTGCAATTCAGATAAGTCAGTAATCCATTTATCACCTATTGTCTCAGTAATAAACTCTGCCAGATCAGGATTACAAGCAGCCAACCAACGCCGGGGTGTTACTCCATTGGTTTTATTATTAAATTTTTCTGGCCATAATTCATAGAAATCTTTAAATAAACCTTCTTGCAATAACTTCGAATGTAACTCAGCTACACCATTAACAGAAAAACTACCCACAATCGCAAGATATGCCATTCTAACATGCTTGTTTCCATGCCCTTCTTCAATCAGGGACATACGAGCCAAACGGTCAGTATCTGCAGGCCAGCGTGTAGATACCTCAGCCAAGAAATGTGCATTTATTTCAAAAATAATTTCCATTACTCTCGGCAACAAACGCTCAAATAAACTAACTGACCATCTTTCTAATGCTTCAGGCAATAAAGTATGGTTTGTATAGGCCATAGTTTTTTGGGTTATAGCCCAGGCTTCAGACCATTTTAAATCATGATTATCAATCAACAGGCGCATTAATTCAGCTACCGCGACACTCGGGTGTGTATCATTTAATTGAAAACAATTTTTTTCGGCAAAGTGGGTAAAATCATTCCCATGACGCCCTACCCAGTTGGCAACGATATCTTGTAAACTTGCTGATGCCAATAGGTACTGCTGCTGTAAGCGTAATGCCTTACCATTTTCATTTGCGTCATTAGGATAAAGCACCATGCTAATATTTTCTGCGCTATTTTTTGCAGCAACAGATTCAGCGTACGCTCCAGCATTAAATTCATCTAATTTAAATTCTTCCGTAGCTGTAGCCTTCCATAAGCGCAAGGTATTTACCGTGCCATTTTGATAGCCAGGAATCGGCGTATCATATGGTACCGCCAATATATCGTGCGTATCAACGCACATCCTTTTCTTATTACCCTTGTCATCTATGACTTCTACTACCTTACCGCCAAACTGAATCCGGTTTGTGTATTCAGGCCGTTCTATTTCCCATACATTGCCATTTTTCAGCCAGTGATCAGGACGCTCAACCTGTTCGCCGTTAATGATAGCCTGCGTAAACATTCCGTATTCATAACGTAATCCATAACCGGTAACAGGCAGCTGTAGAGTAGCACAACTATCAATAAAGCATGCAGCCAGGCGCCCCAAACCCCCATTACCTAAACCAGCATCAGGCTCGCTTTCAATTAATTCTTCAATATTCAGACCTAAATCATACATGGCCTGCGTTACCTCATCAGTAACACCCAAATTTAACATGGCATTGCTAAGTGTACGCCCCATTAAAAATTCCATAGATAGATAGTAGGCTTTTTTACAATCTGTCTCTCTATAGGTATTGTATGTATCTTTCCAGCGCTCCACTAAACGATCACTTATTGCTAATGATAAAGCTTCATAAGCGTAATGCGGCGAACGACAATTCTGATCCCGACCTAAACGATGACTATAATAACGTTTAAAGTCAACAATAAAATCATTTTTTACTAACCCTAATTTTGGCAATTCAGTTATGCTAGAACAAGGGTTACTTTTTTTAAAAATATTATTTGGCATTATTTTGTACAGGATAAAATTTAATTTTTTAATGTTCTTTAGGGGAGTGCTTTTGGTAAACTGAAAATGCCATGAACTAGCGTTCATAGCAACGATTTTAACTAGCAAACTTTAGACCTTACAATTTACCATGACATTGCTTATATTTCTTCCCTGATCCACATGGGCATGGTTCATTACGACCTACTTTCCTATCTTCTCGAACAAATGGCGTTTCTATTTCATCCGACGGGTTTTGTTCGTGACCGTCTCCCTGACTGTCAACTGACTCTGCAATTCCACTATCCGCATCCGCATGTTCAAAATGCATTTCCTGAGGCGCTTGACGTTGCTCATCAATTGCATCTATATCTTCTTGTTTTGTCACTTTCACTTTAGCTAAAATGCTAACTACTTCATATTTAATTTGATCCAATAAACCAGAAAACATTGCAAAAGCTTCACGTTTATACTCCTGTTTCGGATCTTTTTGTGCGTAGCCTCTGAAATGAATCCCTTGTCGTAGACTATCCATGGCAGCCAAATGCTCTTTCCAGCTATTATCCAAGACTTGAAGCATGACTGATTTTTCAAAATGACGCATAACATCAACTGATATTTGCTCTTCCTTTTCTGCATACTCTTTGGCGATAATATCTATAATTGCCGTACGCAAAGACTCTTCATGTAAGCTTGTATCATCCTTTAGCATTTTAGCAACGGGTATTTCTACCTCAAATTCATCTTTTAAATGCGCTTCTAATCCCGTAATATTCCATTGTTCTTCCATTGTTTTTGGAGGAATATACTTAGTAATAACATCATTAATAACATCTTCGCGTATAACTTCAATAATATCGCTAATATCATCAGATGCCATTAATTCATCACGTTGCTTATAAACTACTTTCCGCTGATCGTTTGCGACATCATCATAAGCAAGGACTTCTTTACGTTGATCGAAGTTTCTTCCTTCAACTTTTTTCTGCGCGTTTTCGATTGATCGCGTTACCCATGGATGTTCAATCGCCTCACCCTCTTCCATACCGAGTTTTTTCATTAAACCCGCAACTCGATCGGAAGCAAAGATGCGCATTAAATCATCTTCTAATGATAAATAAAAACGTGTAGAACCAGCATCTCCCTGCCGACCTGAACGTCCACGCAATTGATTATCAATTCTTCGCGACTCATGTCGCTCTGAACCAATAACGTGCAATCCGCCACTTTCTTTTACTCGTTCATGTCGGTCTTGCCAGTCTTTTTTGACTTTATTAATTTCTGCTTCCGATGCATTTTCACCTAAGGCCATGATTTGAGCATCTAAATTACCACCCAGAACAATATCCGTTCCTCGACCCGCCATATTAGTCGCAATTGTTATCGCTCCGGGCATTCCTGCCTGCTCTATTATATGAGCTTCACGTTCATGCTGTTTTGCATTAAGTACTTCGTGCTTTATTTTAGCGTTATCCAGTATATTCGAGATTAATTCTGAATTTTCAACGGATGTTGTTCCAACTAATACTGGCTGTCCTCTTTTAACACAATCCTTAATATCTTCAGTAATTGCAAGATATTTTTCTTTAGCTGTCAAGTAAATCAAATCACCTTTATCATCTCTTAGCATAGGTCTGTGGGTTGGTATTACAACCACTTCAAGACCATATATTTTATTCAATTCAAATGATTCAGTGTCTGCAGTACCTGTCATCCCTGATAACTTTTCATATAATCTGAAATAGTTTTGAAAAGTGATAGATGCTAAAGTCTGGTTTTCATCTTGTATTTTTACACCTTCCTTAGCCTCCATAGCTTGATGCAGGCCTTCTGACCAACGACGTCCCGGCATAATTCGGCCAGTGTACTCATCAACAATGATTACTTCATTATTTTGTACTATATAATCCACATCACGGTGAAACAATGTATGCGCCCTTAATGACGCATTCAAATAGTGCATAAGCCTAATGTTGGCAGGCTCATATAAACTCGCACCCTCTGCTAATAAACCATGCTCTACCAGCAACTCCTCTATGTGCATATGACCAGCTTCAGTAAGATGCAACTGCCTGGATTTTTCATCAACGGTAAAATCACCAGAACCCTGCTCTTCTCCTTCTTTCTCGCCTTCTAGCCGTTCAACTTTTTTTAAAAAAGGAACGATTGCATTGGTTTTCTCATAGTTTTCTGTACTATCTTCAACAGGCCCTGAAATAATTAATGGCGTTCTTGCCTCGTCAATTAGAATCGAATCAACTTCATCAACTATGCCAAAATAAAGATCTCTTTGTACCTTTTGGTCAAGACTAAATGCCATATTATCGCGCAAATAATCAAATCCAAATTCGTTATTTGTACCGTATGTTATATCAGCTGCGTAAGCAGCTTTACGTTGCGCATGATCTAAATCACTAATGATGACGCCCGTAGTTAATCCAAGAAAAGAATACAATTGCCCCATCCAGGCTGAATCCCTTGCTGCCAGGTAATCATTTACTGTAACAACATGAACGCCTTTTCCAGGAAGCGCATTTAAATAGGCAGCCAAAGTTGCCATTAATGTCTTTCCTTCCCCGGTTTTCATCTCTGCAATCTTACCGTCGTTTAATACCATACCACCAATAAGTTGCACATCGAAATGGCGCATATCAAATACGCGAGATGAGGCTTCTCTGACAGTTGCAAATGCTTCCGGAATTAAACTATCTAACTTTTCGCCATCTCTTAAGCGAACTCTAAATTCTTTCGTTTTTGCTTGTAGCTCTGCATCTGTTAATTTTGCAAATTCTTCAGCTAATTTATTAACTGACGATACTAATTTTCTTTTCTTTTTAATTAAACGATCGTTACGACTACCAACAACAAATTTAACAAGCTTACCTAGCATCCTTTTTACCCAGTGTGTATTCTTAATGAGACTTATAACTTTGCAATTATAACCTGTTTATGCCATAGCGAACACAAACAATGCTTTTTTTAATCTGTTTTTTTATGTTTCACATCTTTTATCTGCCTTGAACAGAACATTGCAGACAAAAAAAAGCCCCTGTTACTTGCGTAACAGGGGCCTGTACTTCTAATTCCTACTTAGTATTAACCAAGTATTCTATTCATTAAATGAATGTTGGAATTAATGGAGCATCTACCATAATCATTTGACGGTTACCTTCTTCATCGAAGAAGAATAATAAGCCAGCAAAACGACTATCTGGATCATAGATCAAATCAGCTAAACGGTAAACTTCCCATGCTGCATCAGAAGCTGTTACTTCAACAGTTCTAGTCTCACCAGGAGCTAGAGGGCTGTTATCAGAAACAGTTAAGCCTTCTTCAGCTAAAAGATCATCAGGATAACCTGTTTCATCTTCTAATACATCAGGATCTAGGAAACGTACAGATGCAGTCATGAACTCACCTAAACGAACCGCAGAATCACCATTATTAGTAATAGTCAAAGTCATTTGCATAGCACGACCCGGAACACGGTAGCTTGCATCTTCAACGACTACAGATATAGAAGTCTCTGGTAATTCAACTGGAACCATACCTCGCATCAAACCCGCTTGCAAAGGAGTTGTAATAGGGTATTTCTCATTTGTAGTACCCATAGACATCATTACAAGACCCATAGTACCAACTGCAAATGCGATAGCAACTTTCTTATCACCAGAACTGATTAGCGTATCTGCTTTACCAGAAGTAATAGCGATGTGACGTGGAATAAACATAGGACGTTTAAACCAGAACAACAACCATGCTAAACCGATACCCATCCATAATGCATGCCAGAAATATACGTTATCTAAAGCGTAATCTTCAAGGTCAATTACATCACCAGTTAATGTAGTTAAAGGATTTGTGAAGTCACCCATAGAACCAGTAATAGTTACCCATTTACCTGGACCAATGATTGGACCACCGCCTTCAACATTCATCATAGTATGAACGTGCCAGTCACCTGGACGACGTGCTTTTAACAATACTTTAAAGTCATAAGTACTACCAAGTTCAAGTGAAACTGAACGAGGTACTAATTGACCACCGATCCAAGAACCTGCGCGAATAAATACAGGTCCAGGAATACCAATGTTCAAAAATGCTACATCTGGCTTATCAACAGTTTCAGGCCATCCAGCGAAAACGTGGAATTTACCAGAAATTATTACAGTTTCGTTAACCGCAACCTCATCTTTAGACCAGTTAAGGTCAAACCAGTGAATAGTACGCATACGCATAAACGCTGCTTGAGACTTTTCACCATGTGCAGATGCTGTAGGCGTGTAGAACATCGCAGATGTTACAGCCAAAAGCAATGCGACAAATGATAGTTTAGCTATCTTGTCTTTTATTGTTTTCATATATCTCCTCCAAACTAGAGAAATTGATTTTCGTTTATCAATAAATAAAATATTTATTGCATTTTTAGTTATTATTAAATCTGTGCAGGATCTACGAAGTCAGTTTTGTTAAACCAACGTCCGAAATAATGCCACAAGAAATATATGATAATACTAACGAAACCTGAGAAGAATGCAGATACTGGAGCAACATCTTTACCAAATGTTCTTAGTGTTCCTTTCTCTACCATTCTGATGTATTCAGGAGTACCAGTACGTACGTAATGGTAACCTTGTAAATCAGCTAAAGTAAACATCATACCGTTATATTCAACAGGTACGTGTAAAGGAGCAATAATTGGCCAGTTACCTGGGTAGAACAATAGTCCATATGCTAAACCACCAACTACAGCTGTTAAAATAAAGCTGCCAGAAAGCATTAACACAACATCAAGAACGATTGCGCCAGGAACTAGGTTAGATGGGAATACGAAATTTACTGGGAAATAAGTCCAACCCCAGAAGTTTAAATAACGGTTAATCCACTCACCAATCATAAGAGCCATAACAGCTACTACCGCACCAAAAGGTAGACGGTAACGATACCAAAGCATCGATTGAACAGCAGCAGGAAAAGTAATTGAAACGATCGGCGCTACAGTTACCCATAAACGTCTATCTTTCCAATCTGTCCAGAAATCCCAGTCACCACCAGTTAACATGTAGTGAATATGATATCCACCAAGTACAGCAGTGAACAGTGTAAATAGAATCATCCAGTCCAACGCACGTGAAACTTGTACAGCTTCAGCACGTGAACGTACAGCTGATTGAGATGCACTCATTAGCTTACCTCCAAAAAATTTATTTTTATTTTCATTATCTCTCTTCAACCCCGCCATCGCAAGATGGCGAGGTAAGGAGATAACAAGTTTTTTTACTACTATTATTTATAAAACTTACTTTATATTAAGCTAAGTCTTTTTTAAGTAGTTTAGTTAAAGCTTCTACTTCGGTGTTTACAACACCCATAATCGCTAAAGCTGCCCATCCGAAGAATACGAAGCCATAGTGAAGAGGTGCAACAAACAATTCTTCCATAAACCAGAAAGTATGACCCCATTCGTTTAATCCTACATTTGGTAGAATCATGAAAGGACCAATTACTGATACCATATACATGATAGATAGACCTTCTTGGTAAGCAGGTAATCTTGTTTTTGCATATAAGAAAGCAGAAACACCAGTAATGATGTATATAGGATATGACAAATAGAATTCAATGATGTGACTAGGCGTAAAGTCAGTATCACGAACAATAGTTTGATGCCATGTACCGTCTTGCTCTGTGAAGTATGAAGCACCCCAATAGATAGCCCAACCGTACATTACTAACCATATCCAATGAGTGAAATGTCTTCTTAACTCTTCACGAGGTGTGATAGACATAACTTTACGATCACGTGATTTCCACAAGTAACCCCAAATAGTTGATGCAAGAATTACCTCAACAACTAATTCGATATACAACATGTTCATCCAATACGTTTCAAACTCAGGTGCAAATGAGTCTAAACCTGCAGACCATCCGTATACACCTTCATACCAACGTATAAATGAATAAAATACTAAATACAACATAAAACCTGCGATCAGGTTTGTTTTGTTTAGCAGTGGTGCTTCTGAAGCATCAGCTTTCACTGAATCAGTTGTAGCAGCCATTATTACCTCCTAAAAGTAAATATTTAAATCTTTCAACAAATATTGAAAGCGTTAATACATCCTGTAACATCATTAATTATGATGACACCATTCCATTTGAGTGTTGCTAAGTTTATCAACTTTAAACTCTATGTCAAGATAATCTACAATCGTATTAATACTGATTCGATACTATTAATTTAAGCTTATGATTTTCATAAATTTATAATAAGCACTTTTTTAAAAAAATTTTTAAAAACTATCCTTTAGCCCATTATTTGCAACTAGCACATACCTTAGCTATCAATTTATCCTACTAGCAATGATACGATCATTCCGCGCCATTTGCTCTTTACACCAGTTTCTTGTCAGCTATTTTACAGATCTTATATGTATATTTTTGTTCAAATGTAAAACATACTACGCTCAACATTATTAGGCTTTTTTTTGATTTTTAATTTGCAATGCATTGCACCTGAATCCCTCGGGCTCGCTTTCTAATCATTCCAATCCTGCAACTCCCTTTTTCAAGGTGAGCCAGGATTAGTTGATATTTTGTGTCATTACAATTACCTATTTTTGCTTCCTTACTGATTTTGCAAAGCGTATTTATATAAGCTATTGTTACTTTTAAAACTCAATAACTTCAGAGTTCAGATTGCTGCCCCAACATCTCATTGTCAGCATAACCCCAGGTTGTTTGCATTTTCTTCGCCTACAAGCGATCGAACACCTAGTCATTATTCGTGGCAGCACCACGCACTGCCTCTTTTGCTACGCTACTCCTACTCTCCTTGGCGGAAACCCTCAATATTATTCGCCTTGTCTTTGTATGTTTATGACTGTTTTTGCGTTAAATTAAAGTTTCAAGAAAACTTATCCTCCATTTATATTGGCTTTTTTATACATCAAACTTTTTGAAGGACCAACTTTCTTCTTTTCGCCTTACATTTTTCAATAGGTTTTGTATTTTTAACTAAATGTGAGGTTTAAATGTTTCTACAGGCCTACGTAACTCATCATGATTTTTCTGTTATAATTATGTACTATTAAATTTTTACTTTGTTTACAGACATGAAGAAAAAAACTCTTATTTTTATAGCTTGCCTCGTTGGCATACTTGCTTTTCAATACAAAGCTGTCATACCTTTTGCTGAAAAAGTCGCATCTTCCAGCCTTTTCTTAGAAGAAACTGGTGATGAAGGAAGCAGGCTTCCGTCTTCCACTCCGATGACAACGTATGCATTTAATCAGTGCAATATAGCAATAAGAGATGAAGTCGATAGCGATATTAACATTATCTTCCCTGCCGAGCCTTTAAAGTCATGGTCTCTTGGAAATTATCAATATATTATTAATGCTGAAATCGAACTGAGTTCAGAAACTGGCCCTGCATTTTTCAGAAAATATGCGTGTCAAATTAAATATGATGATGGCAAAGATCCGGAAGGGATCTTGGACTCTGATAATTGGACACTTTACGGCTTATCAGGAATCTCTGATTTATAAATCAATGCGGGTAAAACTTTACTTTACTCGCAAAGTTCATTGAGTGATATATAAGTCTCCAGCATATTTAAGCTTGTTGCAATTTGTTGATTTACTATTCTTGATTTATAAATATTTATTGCTTTAGAAACATTTGCTTGTGCGCAAATACCTGAAACTCCTTTATCAGCCAATAAATGAATATACATCAAAGTTTCTGCGCACAACGCCATGGTTGATGTTCTTGGATATGCCCCTGGCATATTAGTAACACAATAATGAGTCACACCATGCTTTAAATACACTGGACTATCATGCGTAGTCGCTCTTGATGTTTCTATACACCCGCCCTGATCTATACTAACATCGACTATAACCGTCCCTTTACGCATGGATTTAACCATTTCTTCAGTTACTATATAAGGCGCCTTGGCTCCTTTATTTAATACGGCCCCAATCACCAAATCAGCATCTATACAATTTTTTGCAATAGCTTTGGCTGTAGAAAAAAAATACTCTACACCCTCAAGCTCACCAGACAGCTGCATGCCGCTTTTAAGCTCGGACAATCCAGATTGAAAGACATTAGCCCCCATTCCATTTAAAGTATGTGCCGCATGGGATCCAACGACGCCATCTCCTATAACCAGCGCTTTGCCATGTCGAGTCCCTAACACCTTGCCTAGCTGCACACCATTGCCATTGTTATACTTAGCTAAATAATAAGCTCCAACTAATGCAGCCATATTTCCTGCAATCGCGCTCATTGGAGCCAATAAAGGCAAGCGTCCTTGCTCATCTTCTAATGTTTCATATGCTATCGCTGTGGTACCACTCGTTAATAAGCGACGAGTTAATTCTTTTTCCACCCCGGCCAGATGCAAGAATGTAAATAAAATTTGCCCCTGTAAATAGTGATACTCTGAGCTTAATGGCTCTTTAACCTTTACAACCAGTTGTGTAGCCCAGGCTTCTTTGGTAGAAACTATTTTTGCACCATTTTGCTCATATTCCTGATCTGTATAAGCTGAACCAACTCCTGCGCCCCGTTCTATCAAAACCTTATGACCAGCTCTTACAAGCTCAGCAACGCCTGAGGGAATGATTGCAACCCGGTATTCCTGTATTTTAATTTCCTTTGGCACCCCGATAATCATTCATTTATCCTATTTTGTACTTGATCCATATGAAGCAAATATCGATTTTTTCATAGCCTTACAATTTGAATTCAATAACATCATCAGCACAGACTAATCATTAGTATTTATCGTATGCCTTATAAAGCTTCACCTGCCCATCACTATCAAAAGCCATCACATTAAAGGGCGCTTGCTTATCTCCCATCTCCATACCCGGCGTACCAACCTCCATGCCAGGCACTGTCAAACCTTTAATTCCTGGCTTATCCCGTAACATGGTTTTAATATCATTTGCAGGCACATGCCCCTCCACAACATAACCATCGATAATGGCAGTATGACAAGAGGACAATGAACGACTTACCCCATATTTATCTTTGATCTGTTGTATATCCTCAACCACATTATCTTGCACATTAAATCCATGCGTCTTAAGATGCGCGAGCCATTTACTACAACAGCCACAAGTGGGGCTTCTGTATACCACTGCTTCAATTCGTTTGCCTTCTTGCACAATGATCGTCGGCTCATCCCAAACGCTTTCAGCATGGCTTATATTAAATTTAAATCCAAAAATACAGATTATCGATATTGCTATTGCTACTTTTTTCATCATCCCGCCTAACTATGATATGGCCCACTTAAGTCATGCACCGCATCGACCATTGCTTTAACATGTGCAGGATTAATATCAGGCAATATACCATGACCTAAATTAAATACGTGCCCAGAACCTTTTCCATATTTCTCAAGAATAGTCGCTACTTTTGACTTAATTACTTCAGGATTGGCATATAAAGTAATGGGATCCATATTCCCCTGCAAGGCAACACGATCACCCACTCTGGCACGCGCCAAGTGCATATCAGTTTGCCAATCTAGCCCCAGTGTATCATACCCCGTTTCAGCCATAGCCTCCAGCCATTGTCCCCCACCTTTGGTAAACAAAATTGTAGGTATTTGCTGACCATTTTGTGTCGTATTTAATAATGAGCGCACTTGCTGAGCATAATGTAACGAAAACTCTAAATACTCTTCAGTACCCAAGGCGCCACCCCAGGTATCAAAAAGCATAACGGCTTGAGCCCCTGCTGCAATTTGAGCATTCAGATAGACTGCAACTGATTGAGCCAGCTTATCCAACATTTTATGCATTAAATTCGGCTGCTCGAACATTAAGCCCTTAACCCTGGAAAAGGTTTTGCTGCTACCTCCTTCAACCATATACGTTGCCAGCGTCCAGGGACTGCCCGAAAAACCGATTAATGGTACGCGCCCTTGCAAGTTTTTTCTTATTAGGCGTACCGCATCTACGACATATTTCAATTCTATTTCAGGATCAGGAATGGGTAGCTTTTCTATATCTGCTGCAGTACGGACTGGATTTTCAAAACGAGGCCCTTCACCCTCAGTAAAATAAAGCCCCAGACCCATAGCATCTGGAATCGTTAAAATATCTGAGAACAAGATAGCTGCATCAAAATCAAACCGCTCCAAAGGTTGCAAAGTAACTTCACACGCTAGTTCAGGGTTGGTACATAGATTCATAAAACTACCTGCTTGTGCACGTATTTCCCGATATTCCGGTAAATACCTACCAGCCTGACGCATCATCCATACAGGCGTCTTATCCACGGGTTGTTTTAATAAAGCCTTAATGAATCTATCGTTTTTTAAATTACTCATGTTTTGTCTTAATCCTTGTACAATTTACTTATTCTTGTAGGTAACATTTTGTTGCTTGATTTCTCACTACTTCAGTCACTTTAATGTTAAAGCAATGCGCTAGAAATATTAGTTTTCACGTCCATAATTGTTTAATGCTTCAAGTAATACAGATTTTTCAACACTGACCGGCAAGCTGGCTTCACCTATTTTTTTAAGTAAAATCAGCCGTATATCACCATCAACATTTTTTTTATCTACTGCCATTAAGTTTATATACCCCTCTGCCAGTAAATCTGCTGGAGGCTCCGTTGGTAATCCTGCTTTCTTAAAAAGAGCCACTATTCTATTTACATCAGCATCATTTAGCCAACCCAAACGCCTTGACAAATCAGCGGCCTGACATGTTCCTATTGCAACAGCTTCACCATGTAAATAATGTCCATACCCCATTCCCGTCTCTATCGCATGACCAAAAGTATGACCTAAATTTAATATTGCTCGAATACCAGATTCACGCTCATCACTAGCAACAATTTCAGCTTTGTGTCCACAGGATTGCTCAACAATATAAGTTAATGCATTTTGATCTCTGGCTAATATGCTCTCAATATTAGCTTCTATCCAGGCAAAAAAATCAGCGCTTCGAATTAGTCCGTACTTAATAACTTCAGCCACTCCAGCTGCCAATTGCCGATCATCTAATGTCTGTAGTACATTGACATCAATAATTACACATTGTGGCTGATAAAATGCACCAATCATATTTTTACCTAGCGCATGGTTAACACCTGTCTTCCCGCCGACAGATGAATCAACTTGCGCTAATAAAGTAGTAGGAATCTGAATAAAAGGAACTCCGCGCTGATAACAAGCAGCTGCAAAGCCACTGATATCCCCAATCACACCGCCACCCAAGGCTATTATTGTTGCATTTCGGCTAAACTGTTTACTCAGCAAAGCAGCAAAAATGGTTTCCATAGTAGCTAAAGTCTTATATTGTTCACCATCAGGCAATACTACAACCTCAAGTTGATAGTTTTGTAAATGCGTGGTTACTTGCATTAAATACAAGGGTGCGATTGTTTCATTAGTCACAACGAGTACTTGTTTGGATTTTATATGTCTAGTTAATAATTCTGCATTATTCAGATTATCAGCACCCATATAAATTGGATAGCTCCTTTCCCCCAATTGAACCTGCATAGTATCTATCATTAATTGAGTCTACTCATATATTCTTTAAGAATTTCTTTTACTGCCACCTTACTTTGTATTTGACCACTATCAATCACCAGATCTGCACATGACTGGTACAAACACTCACGCTCATTTAATAAGGTTTGTATTTTTTCTCTGGGGCTATCCACATTTAGTAAGGGCCGTTGAGAATTTCGCGATGTACGATCGACGATTCTATCGACTGAGCACTGTAAATAAACAACAAATCCATTTTCTTTTAATCGCGCTCTATTTTCTGCATTTAAAATCACTCCACCGCCAGTTGCCAAGACTATATCCTCTAACTCAGTCAGCTCCTTAATCATTTTATTTTCTCTAATCCGAAAGCCTTTTTCCCCCTCAAATTCAAAGATAGTTGCTATATCAACACCTGTTATATCTTCAATAGCCTTATCACTATCATAAAATGGCACACTTAAGGACTTTGCCAGCAAGCGGCCTACCGTTGTTTTTCCGGCGCCCATCAAACCGATTAAATATATATTTTTTTTATTCATTAACATTTTTTATTCATAAAAAAAGGGGCATTATGCCCCTTTTTTTGTTGCAATTGAAGTTTACTAACGCATTTTCATCGAATCTTTAGTAATTTTAGGGGTAATAAAGACCAATAATTCTTTTTTAAAGTCATTTTTTGTGGTTTTTCTAAACATCCAGCCTATCAGAGGTAAATCAGCAAACCATGGGACTGAATTAACAATATTTACCGTATCACCTTCATATACTCCGCCTATCACGATGGTCTCACCATCTTCTACTCGAACACTGGCAGTAACCTGTCGTGTATTAATTGCTAAACCACCTGGAGTAGAGTCCCCAGGCGAATCTTTCGTAATATATAAGTCCATAATAACGCTACCACTCGGCGTAATTTGTGGTGTAACTTCAAGGATTATTGACGCATCCTGAAATTGCGTTTGTGTACCATTCTGACTAACTGTTTGGTAAGGGATTTGCTGTCCTTGTTCTATTTTAGCCAGACAACGGTCTGAAGTTAACACTTTAGGATTGGATACAAACTCTGCCTTTCTGTCATCCTGTAAAGCAGAGATTTCCAGATTCAATACGTAATTTGCACCACTCGCCAAAGTCATCCCTAAAGCACCATAAGGATTAGAGACCGCCAGATTAGACAATATCGGTGACACTATATCGCCCGGCGTGCCATTATTAGGATTACTCCCTGTAGTTGCTCCTACCGAACCATTCGGCCCCACATAGGCCGCACCAAATTTAACACCTAATTCTTGAGCAAAACCTTGTTCAGCAATGACAATTCTGGCTTCAATTAGAACCTGGCGTACCTGTCGGTCTAATTTCTGTATCATTTGCCTGATTTCTTCTTGGCTCTTAGCAGTATCCTTAACAATCAGAGTATTAGTGCGAGAATCAACTATCGCTGTCCCCCTATCTGACAAAAGAGAGTAATTTGCACCCTGCCCATTGTTTCCACGGTTACCTACGCTTCCAATACCACCTACGCTTCCGATAGCACTTCCGATACCGCCTCCAATACCGCCTCCAATACCACTTCCGGTACCATCGCTTGAGCCACCAACGCCGTTATTGCCAGCTCCTGTTGATACAGTACATCCATTCGCACTAAATGAAGAATAACCATTTAAAATATTTCTAAAATTCTCAGCTTTGGCATAATTAATCTGTATATATTCTGTTTTTAAAGGTTCTAATCGCTCAGACACTTGTTGCGATTTCAACTCTTCTTCTTCTAATTTAACAATTTCTTCATTCGGTGCTACGAGAATAACGTTTCCAGACTCTCTTTTTCCCAACCCTTTAGATTTCAAGATAATATCTAATGCCTGATCCCATGGCACATCATTCAAATTTAAGGTCAAACTCCCGGCAACTGCATCAGAAGCAATAATATTAAGATCAGTGAAATTCGCCAGAATCTGCAATACAGAACGAATGTCTATATCCTGAAAGTTTAATGATAAACGTTCACCGCTAAAGGGAAATTTATTCTTGCGTTTCTCTTCCTCTTCCGCTGTTGTAATAGCCCTTACTTCTACTGTTAACAAGCCATCCGATTGAAATGTAGAAAAATCAAAATCGCTATTTATCGGAGTAATTATTATATTTACTTCAGTTCCTACTTCTTTTGCCTCTATCATTGAAACCGGGGTGGCAAAATCAAGTACATCCATTTTTTTGGCATATACTTGGGGCAAATTAGTGTTTAAAAAGCTTAACTCAATCTTTCCTGATTTTTCCTGAGTATTTACGACTGTATTAGGGTTAGACAGGAATATTAATAAACGACCCTCACCATTCTTTCCACGGCGAAAATCAATTTTATTAATTACTTGCTCAGGTATTAACGCAGCAAATTGAGTTAAGGTTTTTTTGGTTAAATTTTCATGACTATCCCGAGCCATTCTACTAGAACTACGTAGCGCAACAATCACATGGTTTTCTTGGACTTTAACGTCGTAATGAACAAGTTTTACAAGATTAATAACTATCCTCAGCCGACCATTAGCCTCAATTGCAACATAACTGTCAATACCACCAGCATTTATTAAATTTTTCTTCTGTTTTAATGCACTTTTAACGCCTGCAAAATCTAATACAATTCGTGCCGGGTTATCTGTATGAAATACTTCCGGTTTTGCAACATCACCTGTCATTTCAAAGTTCAACTGCAAGTTATCGCCTGACAGTGCATTCAGGCTCACCGAACTTAGAGCAAGCTCTTGAGCTTCGACCAGAGAAACCTGCCCCAATAATAATGCGCTCATTGCAAAAATACGCAATAACGACCACTGCTTAAAAAAGCTCATACAAAAACCACCTTGCCTAATATTCATATTAATTTCCAGATCATTCAGATAGCGCGATTGATGCTTGATGTTCACGCCATGTCCCGGGCTGATCTGGAATAATTTCTATTATTTCAATTCTATCCTGCAAAATATGCAATATTCGTCCATAATTCATGCCTAAGTAATTTCCTTCATGCACACGATGAATTGTGCCATCACTGCCTTTAACCAGGCCCCATAAAACACTTTTCATTTTTACAGTTCCAACCATTCTTAAAGTATCCAATGAATAGTTTTCTAATTCTTCTTTATGGCGACTAAAATCCGGGTGTATTCCATTTGTAGAAACAGCTTGGGCCGCTGTTGCTTCGGCACCTTTCTCAATCGGCCTAAAAGGATCTCTTAAGCCCTCAGGGTCAAATAAGAAGCTTTCGACTGGAGGCATTGGCTCAATTGGACTAACCGCTATAGGCTTGATGTTTTTACGCATATCCATCAGTCTTTGTTCAAGCTCAGGATAAGAAACAATTACAGTACTTTTCTTTTTGCAACCTGGTACCATTAATCCATCATGATCAAGACAAACTAAAGCACTATTATCCAATACTTTAGCATCATTTTCTATTTGATTAACGCCTTCGCGGTAGGTTGTAATCATTGCATCCATTGCTAACAGAGGATTATTATTTGTGGGATTAATTTGAATGTTTTTAATGGTGACAATTCTTGGCAGTGTTGCAAGACCACTAATAAACAAGCCCAATTCACTGTACTCACCGATCACTTTTATATCAATAGGTAGCTCAATAACATCACCTTTGTCTACCGCTCCAATAGGTTTAAATAATTCAAACTCCAAACCGCTAGATAGGCCCGTTTGAGAAATATCTACCAATAAATTGGCAACCTCTGCTTTAGTCGGCATTAATTTCATCATTTCAGCCAGTGACGATTGTATTTGCTTATACTGCTTCTGATGCAATTCAAGGTTTTGTGCCATCCTCCATGCATATTGGTATTTAATCAGAGTATCCGCGACTTCTTTTTGCTCTATTTCTAATTGCGCTACTTTTTCACTGGTAAATTGGTAGTACCCAAAACACGTTATTATCAAGAACACTAGAACACCAGCACCTAGTTTAAGTGGTTTAGGCCAGGCACCTGCTTGATTAAGATCCCAATTAATTTCAGAAAGATTCATTACATATCCTCATCTTCTGTTTTACTTTTCCATTGCTTTGCATACAAAGTAAAATCACTTAACTGGCCCTGCTTATTTTTATTACTACCTATAATAATATTTAGCTCTGGATCAACTAGCCATTGATTAGCTTCAACATTCCTCATAAGTGCTGAAACACGTGCATTTGACTGTGTTTTACCTATTAATGTAACACGCGCATTATCCTGTCTCAACTTGGTAAGATACACGCCCTCAGGGGTTACTCTGGCAATTGCATCAATAAAATGAATGATTTCAGGTCGGCTTTTTTGTAATATTTGAATAGCACTTCTTTTATTTTGCAGAATTCCATTTTGCAGTTCAATATCTTTAATTTTTGCGGTGATCAAATTAACTTCTGCTACTTTCGCTTCTACTATACGTTTTTTATCTTGTTGTTCTGCAATCTGACCATCTAAATATGCCTGTATACCAAACAATAGTACTACAGCCAAAACAGCAACAAGCACCATACTAATAATAAATTCCTCTTGTTTTTTCTTGCGTAACTCATCACGCCAAGGCAATAAATTAATTCGAGTCATTAGTCAAAACTCCTCAGCGCCAAACCACACGCAATCATCATCGCTGCAGCATCATTACTTAAACTTTGTGGTTTTATTTTATTTGATAGAGCCATATTTATAAATGGGTTAGCAACAAACGCTGGAATACCCAACTCTTCTTCGATTAATTTATCAATTCCAGGAATTGATGCACAACCCCCAGCCAATATAACAGTATCAATACTTCTATTTGCACTAGATGAAATAAAAAACTGTAGTGATCTGGCAACTTGCTGTACTAATGCTCGTTTAAATGGCCCCAATACATCACTATTATAATTATCAGGAAGCCCCCCATGCCGTTTTGCAAGCCCGGCCTCTTCAAAGGAAAGACCATAACGTCGTTGAATTTCCTCAGTTAACTGCTTACCTCCAAAACCCTGTTCCCGAGTATAAATTGCTCGACCGTCTTGCAAAATATTTAAGGTTGTCATTGTTGCGCCAATATCAGCAATAGCAACGGTTTGCTCTGCATCATCCTCTGGTAGCTGATCCTTAAGTAAAGCATAAGAATTCTCCATGGCAAAAGACGCAACATCAACAATACTAGCGGTTAACCCAGCCATTTCCAAAACTTCTACACGCTCATCAACATTCTCTCTACGCGACGCAGCTAACAAAACATCCACCATTTCAGAGTTTGCTTCATTGATATGTTGCACTTCAAAATCCAGACGTACCTCATCCAGAGAATAAGGAATGTACTGATCAGCCTCAACCATAATCTGTTCTTCCATTTCATCTTCCGACAAGTGCGCAGACATAGTGATCACTTTAGTTATCACTGAAGAGCCAGATATTGCAACACAAGCATGCCGTGTTCGTGTCCCTGATTGCTTTAATGCGGCTTTGATAGCTTCTGCAATTATCTCTTCATTGAATATATGATTATCATCAATCACTGCATCATGAGTTAAGGGCGCAACAGCATAACTTTCAACTTTATATCTACTACCCGTCTTGCTTAGTTCTAATATCTTGACAGCAGCCGTACTAATATCGACTCCAAGAAGATGATCATGCTTACGATTGAACCATTTCATATAGAAACTCTTTTATTTTTTTCAATGACATCAGGGGATAATTTCGCAAAAAAACAATTATGTCCCAATTTAGTAAGAAGTATAGCCATGTTTTTATATTTTAATATTACCTTTAAAATCATTATGTTACATGCAAATCCACCAACTATTAATTTGCAAAAAAAATCGTAAAAATAATATTCCTTAAAAACTCGCTCTTAAACGAGCAGAATTTTAAAAAATCGAGTTGTCTCGGTCTAGCCTCCTTGTTCTCATGCTCTTTAAGTTGACCTCAAACATAAGCTCTAATTACAGCCTTGTTAGCATCCCCTATCGTTTCAACAAAGTAACTCTGAGTCCATAATTTTCCGTCCCCCAAAAATATTGCTTTTTGATCTCCAGAAAACACCGAAAAATTCTCTCGCAGAAATAGCTTTTATTATCGTCTACTTTTTCAATACCTTAGTAATGCAATAAGGTTTCTCTCAAACCAAGGAAAATTAGACAAATAAAAGGCTTGGCTTTTTTCTACACTTATTAAGGATACATAGCTTTATTATTTGCATCACTTCACTCGGGGACATCTTTGGCACCCCACGCACAACCGTATGCAAATCATCTAGGGGTATTTCTAATTCAACAATATCCATGCGTTATTAAAGTTACCTGATTACCCGCAAGCTTCAGTTTCTTTAAAAAACTTTTATCTAACAATCGCATGCTAACGAATACAGGCTATAAAGAAATTCCTGATAAGCCATAACCCACAGCTAAATTCAAAAGCATCAATAAATTTACAGAATTGTAAACCCCTGAGTAGCATATTGACATTCCCGATAAAAGAACTCGAAAATGAGCCGGCTAGCTGAAATATACTGTTTACCGCATTAACCAACAATAGCCGAAGCTTATACGTAATCAATTAAAGTTATGTGTAAGTATATGTCTTTAAACCATAACTTAATAGTTATAGTAAAGTAAACAATATAACGACATGTAATATAACACTAATTTTGATAAAAAGATTCTAAATTTCCCTACAATTTCCACTATAGCAAGTTTATATAGCGCTTGAACGGTCATAGTAAATAACCTTTAAAATCAATATACTAAGGTATAATCGTTCCTAAAAATAGATAGTCCATTGTTATATAATATATATTTATTCGGTTAAATTGGATTAGCAAGGGTGTGTCACCGTTACTGGAAACCGGGTAAATGGATATTTTTCCAATATCACCATTGATGATACCTCGTGTGATGATATTTGACTTATCCTGCTAGAATTGCAACACATTTATACAACCTAACCTTTAAAAGCAGCTGCTTTCAAAACCCTTCAAGAAGTAATTTCATAGAAGACCAAAAAAGTCAGTAAGGAAAGAGCTGCTGCAACTCCAAACAAAGACTTTCCTAGCATGGAACACAATGGCGTATTCTTGGCATTAGGCACCTTAGTGCGTACTTTAAAAGTGGCAAAAATATCTAAAGGGTATAATGCTGAATATTTTTCTAAAGGCAAAGCACCCTACACTAAGAGAAAATCAACCGTTAAAACAGTTTTCGGTATTATTAACCATATGCAAGGGTTTAGACAGTTTCACCTGGGGGCTTTAAATCCGTCTAAAGTATATGTAATGAGAATGCAGTAATTAAGCGCATAAAACAGATAAAGAGATAGTGCATTCACACAAAAAGTTAATTATTAGAAGATGACTTATCAACTTTTCATTTTTTAAAAATCTCAAATGTGACAGAAGCATCTAAATATATGATTTAATCCGACAGACTCCTAAGTAGCGGCCAATACGCTCATCAATCAGTTCGAGTCTTCGCTTTAATTTATCCTGAGTGTAATTTCTGTCACAGTTGTTGTCAGCTTTAAACTTGCTACCGTCAATAGCAACAAATGCTTCACTAAAAAGATTGAATGCGATTGAGATAACCATACGCGTAGAGCTTGAGCATTGATCAGGGTGATACCTTGCTCGTCCCGTGACAAATGAAAATTTCTATATAAAAACGCTTTGAAAATTGATTCGTAGAACGTTTAAACACTTACTCAACTGCAAGTTTCTACATTGTAAAAAGAAAGTGGGCAATTATTTTAGTGCATAATCATAGTCTATGATAAGAGGGGCATGGTCTGAAAAACGCTCCTCTTTATAAATTGAAGCTGATTGTACTTTTTCTTGTAAATGTTCACTTATCACTTGGTAATCAATGCGCCAACCTACATTTTTTGCCCATGCCTGACCTCGATTTGACCACCAGGTGTATTGATCTGCCTCTTGATTAATTGCTCTGAAGCCGTCGCTCCAGGGTTCCTTATGAAATAGTTGATCTAACCAGGCACGTTCCTCGGGTAAAAAACCTGAATTTTTCTGATTTGCCTTCCAGTTTTTTAAGTCAATTTCTTTATGTGCTATATTCCAGTCGCCACAGATAATATAATCACGTTCATTGTGTGCGCTTTTCTGTAAAATAGGCATATAACGATCCATCACACTATATTTGAAGGCTTGACGCTCCTCTTTAGATGAGCCGGAGGGCAGGTAGAGTGAGATAACACTGAGATTACCAAGCTGTATTTCTAGGTACCGTCCTTCGCTATCTATGTCATCAAAGCCCATACCTACTATCACTTTGTCGGGTTTGTGTTTAGTGTATACTGCAACACCGCTATAGCCTTTTTTTTCTGCGCTATGGTAGTAACAATAATAGCCGACAGGGCGAAATGCATCCGCTGTAAGTTGATCAGGGTGTGCTTTCGTTTCCTGTATGCAAACCACATCAGCGTCTTGCTGAGCTAACCAGGGGAAAAAGCCTTTACGCTCCGCAGCGCGAATGCCGTTGGTATTTATAGTAATGATACGCATATTTTTTATCTTGACTTGCAGATAGTTGAGTAAAGAAGTATTATACTCTGTTCAAAATTGTATGTTAGTCGATTTATTAGACGTGTAAAGGTCATTATGAAACCAGAAATTCACCCAGATTATAAACAAATAACCGTGACTTGCGGTTGTGGAAATGAGTTTGTTACAGGCTCAGTATTAGGTAAAGATTTGCATATTGAGGTATGTTCTTCTTGTCATCCGTTTTATACCGGGAAGCAGCGAGTAGTTGATACTGCTGGACGCGTAGATAAATTCCGTAAGCGCTATAGCAAGTAATCCTGTGAATCCGGTAGTTTAATTAAAACTTTAGGAAACATCATGGCACAAAACACATTGACCCTAAGAGATAACTCAACAGGAAAGGAAGCTGATTTTGCTATGCTTAGGGGAACTATCGGCACACCGGTTTTTGATGTAAGCTCTTTAAATAAGAAAATGGGGTTGTTTACCTATGACCCGGGGTTTATGTCAACGGCAAGCTGTAAAAGTGCGATCACTTATATAGATGGTGAAAAAGGTGTCTTGTTGTATCGAGGCTACCCTATTGACCAATTGGCTGAAAAGTGTACTTTTCTTGAAGTTGCCTATTTATTGATGAATGGTGAACTGGGAGATAAGCATGAGCAGGCTCAATTCGAACATGAGATAGGCCAGCATGCTATGTTGCATGAAGCTATGCGCGGTTTTATTGATGGTTTTCATTATGATGCGCATCCAATGGCTATGATGGTGGGAATTGTTGGTTCCTTGTCCGCATTTTATCATAGTGAGCTGAATATGGATGATCCGGAACATCGGCGTATTTCTGCGATGCGGATGTTAGCAAAAATGCCGGTAATTGCAGCCGCTTGTTATCGTCATTCGATTGGTTATCCTTATGTTTATCCACGATCTGATCTAAGCTATTGTGAAAACTTCCTTAATATGATGTTTTCTTTGCCGTCCCAGAAATATATTGATAAAGATAATTATATCGACCCGGTCGCTGTGAAGGCCTTGAACTTATTATTTATTCTGCATGCCGATCATGAGCAGAATGCCAGTACTTCGACTGTACGTCTGGCAAGCAGCACAGGCGCTAATCCTTATGCTTGTATTGCTGCAGGAATTGCAGCACTTTGGGGGCCTGCTCATGGCGGTGCCAATGAAGCCGTCCTAAGTATGCTGGGAGAAATTGGTACAGTTGATAGAATTCCTGAGTATATAGAAAAAGCAAAGGATAAAAATGATCCTTTCCGGTTAATGGGTTTTGGGCACAGGGTTTATAAGAATTTTGATCCTAGAGCGACAATTATTCGTAAAGCCTGTTACGAAGTCCTTGAAAGGACGTCAGCCAAAGACCCTATGTTTGATTTGGCTCTTGCACTGGAAGAGTATGCATTGAAAGATGAATATTTTATAGAGAAAAAACTGTATCCAAATGTAGACTTTTATTCTGGTATTATATATAAGGCTTTAAATATACCAGTTGATATGTTTACCGTAATGTTTACTATAGCTCGTACTGCAGGCTGGGTATCTCACTGGCTGGAGATGATGGCCGAACCAGGGCAACGTATCGGTCGACCCAGGCAGATTTATACAGGAAAAGATGTGCGTAACGTGTAGCACATATGCATTCATGATTAAAAAACAGCTTTTATAGCTGTTTTTTTATGTCTAAAAGGGATGTGTGCCCCCAGCTATGGACAGAAATTGAGTACACTAGTCTCATATTAAGACTGGACACGCCCTGGCATTAGTGGGTTGTCGCAATTTTTACATAAAGATGCTTCTTAAGTCTAGAATAATGCTTCAGGAATTACCTGAGCAGGAACGCTTTCTTCTCCAGTTAGTTCGCTCTCCGTTTCCGCATAAGAAGCGTGCCGAGCTGGAATAGATTCGTCAGTAAAATATTCCCAGATTCCTGTTGATGATCCTTTCCTTGCTAATAGACCCGTTTCTGGGTCTATTAGCATTTTGCTGATGCCTTCGGGCATGATTGGCTCGTGGTCTACTTTATCTTTAAGTGCATATCGCATAAATTCTATCCACATGGGTAGTGCTGCTTTGCCGCCGGTTTCCCAGCGACCAAGACTTTTGGAGTTATCTTTGCCTACCCAGGCTATGCCGACAATGTCAGGCGTAAAGCCATTGAACCAGGCATCTTTTTGATCATTGGTTGTGCCTGTCTTCCCAGCCAAGTCAGTGCGCTGAAGGGATTTAGCCTTAACCGCTGTACCGCGTTGAACGACGTCACGTAAAAGTGAGTTCATTAAAAAATTTATTTGTGGGGAAATAATCCTGGGCGCTGTACTGTTTTCGCATTCAGCACATGCAGTTTGTGGCTCTGCTTGAAATAGAATTTCCCCCGTACTGGATTCAATGCGTTCTATATAGTAAGGGTTAATTAAATATCCACCGTTAGCAAACACCGCATACATGCGAGCCATTTGCAACGGGGAAGCATCCCCGCTGCCTAATGCCAGGGACAGTTTGCTGGGTAATTGTTCCTGCTGGAAGCCAAAGCGCATGGCTGTGTCAATAACCGTTGTAATTCCGATTGCTCTTGTCAGACGTATGGCAATTAAGTTACGCGAATTGCGTAATCCAGTGCGGATGCTGGTTGGGCCATAAAACTTATGACTATAGTTTTCAGGTCGCCATGCACTTTCTTCTGTAGAGTCATACGTTCCCACTATGGGAGCATCATTGATTATGCTGGCTGCTGTGTAACCTGACTCAAGCGCACTCGTATATATAATAGGTTTGAAGCCTGAACCGGGCTGACGTTTTGCTTGAGTTGCACGATTGTATTTATTATTGAAATAAGCGTAGCCACCTGATAATGCTAAAACAGCACCCGTTTCAGGGGCTAAAGCAACAAAAGCGCCTTCTGCCTCCGGGACTTGAGCAAGTCGCCACTTATTATTGGTTTGTCTGACACGGATTGTATCGTGCAACTCAATTATGTCTAAGTATGAGTTAATACGAGATGTTTGCTGCGTGTCTGGATTATATTTTGTACTCCAGGGACTATCCTTCCAGAATAATTTGATCGCCGTACCATCCTTCAGTTCAGCAGTAAGTTGGTCATTATTAATTTGAGTGACATGTGCAGGGTATGTTGAGCCCATGTTATAGCTTGATTTGAGAGGGAGTTTTTGAGTTTTTTCGATACGGTAGCTGTGACGTTCATCAAATTGGTGCAGGTTTGCACGCAAAGCTTTTACTGCAGCATTTTGCAGGTCTGATTTTAGGGTGGTATAAACTTTAAGGCCTAATGTATATGCAGCATCTTCGCCATAGAGGTTGATAATATCATTGCGCACCATTTCGGCAATATATGGCGCATACAGCTCCCTTTGAGTGGTGTAGCTATTGGCAGTAATAGGCGAATTAATGGCAGCATCGTACTCTTGCTGCTCTATAAAGTTTAAATCTAACATGCGCTTTAATACATAGTTGCGTCTAAGTAACGCGCGTTCAGGATTACTAATTGGGTTATAACTAGATGGCGCTTTAGGCAAGCCAGCAATCATACTCAGCTCTGCAAGTCTCAGTTGTGCCAGAGGGCGATCGTAATAAATTTCAGAAGCAGCCGCTACACCGTAGGCGCGTTGCCCCAGATAAATTTTATTTAGATACAGTTCAAGGATTTCATTCTTGCTAAATTCTTGTTCAATTTGTAAGGCGAGAATAATTTCTTTAAGTTTTCGTGTGTAGGTTTTTTGATTACTCAACAGGAAGTTACGCGCTACTTGCATAGTAATAGTGCTACCTCCCTGTTTTTTTTGCCCGTTAGTACCAGTTGTATCACTGCACGAGCAAGTCCTTTAAAATCGACGCCAATATGAGAGAAAAAATTACCGTCTTCAGCAGCTATAAAAGCATTAACAAGTTGTTTGGGGGTGTTGGAGATGCTAATTGGGGTGCGTATTTTTTCACCAAACTGTTCGATTAATAGCCCATCCTGGCTATAGATATTTAACGGCTGCGTGTACTGAATGTCTCTTAATACCTGGATATCAGGAAGTTCTGCACTTAGGTGTTGATAAACAAAATAACCAAATATTAAACTTAGGGTAGAACAAGTGAGGAGTATGGTTAATAACCATTTTATTATTCTCATTAAAAATATCAGTATTTTGTTAAAAGTAAGCCATTCTAACTTATTGTATTCTGCATAACCCGCGTCACGTTGGATTTATTATACTGCGTATTAATTCATATGTGTTGCGATAAATCTTCTCAAAGATCAGTTTTGTTCTTCCCTAGCGGCGTATTATTACGCGAATTCAAGTAACTTGTTATTTGTTGAGTGCATTATCAGAGACTTGTCTGTCTGAATTATTTTTGTCTATATAGTACCTGAGTGGAAAGCCGTTTTTTAAAAAAAAGCACCTCTCCCAATTCATTGAAATTACTTAATTTTTTTTAAACTGAGAGTAAACTTCATCAAGTTTTACCCGCTTACTTGGTACCGTACTATTTTATTTCTTTTAGACAGACCAATCCCTCAGCAAGGTTCCTTTTTTAAAATAGTTAAGCGGCTTTCTTGTTTTCATTTGCCAATCATTGACTCTCCTTGTCTTGTTTAATTGCGCTCACTTTTGGTATATTCCTTCGCCCACCTAAATACGGCGTATTTTTTTACAACAACCTGTAAATGATTTGCATATAATTTTGCACTATCCCACTCTTTTACTGAATCTGCTGTATCCACAAAGACCATAATTAACCCGAGTGGATCAACCAAGATATAGCACTTTCGCCCTTGCATTTTCTTCACAGCATCAAAGCCTTGTATATCTGATAGAGCAGCTGTTTTAACACTTTAAAAAATGCACTGATAACGTACCAACATCAATACTTATTTTAATAAACAACGTATGCCGGAAAACGGCATTACGTTATTCCAGCACACCATTTACCTACCTCTAAATCATCAATATCGTCACCAGCCCAGTCAACATGATAAAGTCATTTCTAAACACAATATTGAAAACTTAAATACGACCGTATCACATTATCAAGCAAACCATTTCTCACAAGATTAAAATACAGATAATCTACCTGAATTCATTAAATAAGCTGATACAGACAACATTCTGAATACCTATTTCGACCTCAAAATAAGGCCCTAACAAAAAACCTGTCATCAACCTACAAAACATAATTGCATGACCCATACAGGTAAAATGTAATCACCTTAAATAATTCCGATACTTTACATCCCCTGTTTCGACGCCCATTTTTAAGCTATAATTGAAAAACTTTATCGCTTACACTCCACCACTAACGTGTCCAACTCAAATAACGATTTATCTACTTTTCAAGGGCTTATCCTTGCCTTACAAAATTATTGGTCAGAGCAAGGCTGCGTTTTGCTACAACCGCTGGATCTAGAAGTTGGTGCGGGTACTTTTCACCCGGCAACTTTCTTACGTGCGATTGGCCCTGAACCCTGGAATGCCGCATATGTCCAGCCTTCACGTCGCCCTACTGACGGGCGGTATGGTGAAAACCCAAATCGCTTGCAGCATTATTATCAGTTTCAAGTGGTGTTAAAACCCTCCCCTGATGACATTCAAGAGCTTTATTTGGGCTCTTTGCGTCATATTGGTCTGGATTTACTGGAGCATGATGTACGTTTTGTAGAAGACAACTGGGAATCGCCTACTCTGGGAGCCTGGGGCTTGGGCTGGGAAATATGGTTAAACGGCATGGAAGTGTCGCAGTTTACCTATTTCCAGCAAGTCGGAGGTTTGGAATGCCGCCCTGTCACGGGTGAATTGACTTACGGTCTTGAGCGTATCGCCATGTATATTCAAGGCGTGGAAAGCGTTTATGATTTGGTTTGGTCCAAAGGTCCTCAAGGCATAGTCACTTATGGTGATGTCTTTCATCAAAATGAAGTGGAAATGTCAGCATTTAATTTTGAACACGCAAAAGTTGATTTCCTGTTCATGAGCTTTGATATTTACGAAACGGAATCTGCAAAATTAATAGAGCAAGATCTTCCTCTGCCAGCTTATGAAATGGTTTTGAAAGCGTCACATGTATTTAATTTACTGGATGCGCGCCATGCGATTTCGGTGACCGAACGTCAGCGCTATATATTAAGAGTACGAAATATGGCTAAAGCCGTTGCCGAGACGTATTATGCCCGTCGTGAATCACTAGGCTTTCCGCTGGTCAAAAACACAGGAGCAGCAGCATGAGCGATGCACAACACTTATTATTCGAATTAGGCTGCGAAGAATTACCACCGGCCTCATTGCTTAAATTAAGTAATGCTTTATTAAACAATATTAAACTCGGCCTGACGGAGGCAGATTTAAGCTTTGACGAATGCATTGCTTATGCAACGCCCCGCCGTCTTGCCGTCTTGATTAAAGATTTGACCAGCGCACAAGCTGATAAAAGTATCGAAAAACGCGGCCCTGCGGTAGCCGCCGCGTTTAATGATGAAGGTGAACCGAGTAAAGCCTGTCAAGGCTTCGCCAGAAGCTGCGGCACCACCGTTGATCAATTAGAGCGCGTACAAACCAATAAAGGCGAATGGCTTAGCTTTACTCAGAAAGTA
The DNA here is from genome assembly GCF_002072955.1 of Methyloprofundus sedimenti. NCBI lineage: Bacteria > Pseudomonadati > Pseudomonadota > Gammaproteobacteria > Methylococcales > Methylococcaceae > Methyloprofundus > Methyloprofundus sedimenti. The sequence continues at coordinate 59,478 of NZ_LPUF01000004.1, forward strand.
AAAGGTCAAGCCAGCGTTGCATTGATCCCTGACATTATTCGTAAAAGCATTCACCAATTACCGATTGCCAAACGTATGCGCTGGGGGGCTTCGACTGTCGAGTTTGTCCGTCCGGTACATTGGGCGGTATTGATGTATGGTGCTACGATCATTAATACTGACATTCTAGGCTTAACTACTGGCAATATCAGCCATGGGCATCGTTTTCATGCACCTGAAGCGATTTGCATTGCATCACCAGAAAGCTATGAAGCAACATTGCTAGCACAAGGTAAAGTCATTCCTGGTTTCGCGCAACGCATGCAAATCATTCGTGATGCAGCAAATAGTGCCGCTGCGGCTGTGGGTGGTATTGCGCATATAGAAGATGATTTATTAGAAGAAATTGCCGCGTTGAATGAATTTCCCGTACCGATTACCGGAAATTTCAACGAGCGTTATTTGGCTTTACCTGCTGAAGTATTAATTACCACCATGCAGATTAACCAAAAGTATTTTCCGGTTAAGAATGTGGATGGCGAACTACTTGCGCACTTTATTACCTTTAGTAATATCGAAAGTAAAAATCCTCTCTCTATCCAGCAAGGTAATGAGCGCGTGGTTATGCCGCGTTTAGCGGATGCGGAATTCTTCTGGAATCAGGACCGTAAACTGCGTTTAGAAGAACGTACCGAGCTGCTTAGCACTATTATCTTTCAGAAAAAATTAGGCAGTTTAGCGGATAAATCACTGCGCGTAGAAAAACTAGCTGAGTTCATTGCCAAAAGCATTAACGTTGATCCAGACCTTGCCATACGCGCTGCTAAACTGGCTAAGACTGACCTTGTGACCAATATGGTCGAAGAGTTTGCTAGCTTACAAGGCTTAATGGGACATTATTATGCTTTAGCAGATGGTGAATCAGCAGAGGTAGCACAAGCGATTGAAGAGCAATATTACCCGAAAGGTGCAGGTAGCACAACGGCGACTAGCAGCACAGGTCAGATTTTATCAATTGCGGAAAAAATCGATACACTGACGGGTATTTTTAGTGCGGGTTTAATTCCTGGTGGTGATAAAGACCCATACGCACTAAGACGTGCTGCATTAGGTGCGTTACGTACCATTATTGAAAACCAGCTGGAAATCAATTTAATTGCCTGTGTGGATTTTGCGCTGAATCAGTTTACGCATGAATTTGATTTGGACAAAACACGCGGCTTAGTCATTCCGTTTATTTTTGAGCGTCTAAAAGGTTATTGCCTGGATCATGACTTTACTGCGGATGAATTTGAAGCCGTGTTTGCAATTTTACCGGCTCAGCCTTATGATTTCCAACGTCGCTTACAGGCAGTACAAAATTTCAGAAGCCTGGCGGAAGCAGAAAGTTTAGCCGCTGCCAATAAACGCATCAACAATATTCTACGTAAATCAGAAAACCAACCAGCCGCGACCGTTGGCAAGTTAGTAGAACCAGCTGAAATCGCCTTATTAGCCTCAGCCGGACAAGCAGAGCAGGATATCGCGCCATTATTAGCAGAAAAAAACTATCAAGCCGCGTTAAATCGGTTAGCTGGTTTACGCGCAGAGGTTGATAATTTCTTTGATGACGTAATGGTGATGTGTGATGATTTAGATCTACGTGCAAATCGATTAGCATTACTGACTAAGCTATCAACCTTATTTTTACAAATCGCGGATATTTCTAAATTACAAAGTTAATGAGTACAGCTAAGTACGTATTACTGGATCGTGATGGCGTTATTAATCAAGATTCAGGTGACTTTATTAAATCAGCTGACGAATGGCTGCCGATAAAGGGTAGCCTTGAGGCAATTGCTTTATTGAATCAACATGGTTATCAAGTTGTTGTTATCACTAATCAATCGGGTGTTGGCCGAGGGCATTATAGCGATGCAACGCTCACCGAAATACATCTTAAAATGATACACATGGTGGAAGCTTTGGGCGGCAAAATAAAGCATATTTATTACTGCCCACACCTGCCCGATGCAGACTGTAAATGCAGAAAACCTAAACCGGGTATGCTTGAGCAGTTTGGTAAAGATGCACAGGTCGACTTAACAGATATTTATTTTATTGGTGATTCATTGCGTGATATTGAAGCAGGTATCGCTGCAGGGGCAAAACCACTATTGGTCAAAACAGGTAACGGCACAAAAACATTAGCCGCCAACCCTGATTTAAACATTCCTATTTTTGAGAATCTTTATGATGCCGCAGAATACATCTTATCAAGGTAAGCTTTCCTTACTTTACATACGATCAGCACTCTTGTTTGGTTCTGTATTAGCAATCACGATAGTTTTAGCCATCATCGTGCTTGCTATTGCACCTTTCCCAGGAAAACTACGCTATAAGATAGCGAAATTTTGGGCCAATTGTACTTTGTTTCTTGGTAAAAGCATCTGCGGCTTAAACTACCAAGTTTCTGGCCTGGAAAACATTCCCACGGATCAGGAAGCAATAGTACTTTGTAAGCATCAATCAGCCTGGGAAACAATTTTTTTAACGTCAATATTGCCGACATCAAGTATCTTGCTAAAAAAGTCCTTACTCTGGATACCCTTCTGGGGATGGGCAATGGCCACCTTAAAACCTATTGCTATTGATCGATCCAGTCCTAAGGAGGCACTAACGCAATTATTAAAACAAGGGGCAAAACGCTTGCAGGAAGGCTATTGGATCGTAATATATCCAGAAGGTACCAGAACTGCTCCAGGCGAACAACGAAAGTTCAGTGCAAGCGGGAGCTTACTCGCACTGCGTACTGGTCATCCGGTCCTCCCCGTTGCTCATAATGCCGGTGAATTCTGGCCACGATATAGTTTTTTGAAGTACCCAGGCACTATTCAGGTAAAAATTGGCCAAATTATTCCTGTCGAAGGTCGAAAAAGCAAAGATATTAACGCCGAAGCTGAAGCATGGATTAACAAAGCCATGCTTGAAATTGAAGCTACAAAATAACCAATCTAAAAACAACTCTTATGAAAAAAATATTAATTATTAGCTTATCAGCTTTAATCTTGACGGCATGCTCTGAACAAGAGGAATATCAAGAAACGGTATTAGAACAAATAAAAAATGATTCAGATATTCAATCCTACCACCTTGAGCCTGAGACTGTAACGAAGTGCATTGTTGAATTATCCTCAAAGAAAATGCCCGGAATTGTTCCCTTTGATCCGATGCGCAAAGCTGCTTATAAAGGCTATACAAAAATGATCTCGACCAAAACGTCTGAAAAGCCGGAAGAAATTTTAAAAGAACTACGTGAGAGTTTTGGCTCAGCCCAAGGCCTGTCTGATGCACATAGAAATTATACCAGTAGTTATTTAGAGTGTATGTCTACCGTGACTAACCTTGAATTAGATGAGGAAAGTACGGAAGAAACACAAGAATAGCTATAAGCAATGCTGCCCGGGTTGGATTTTTGTATATTTCATTAAAAAATCCGACCCCGATGACTTACGATGATTTTTTATCGTACTCGCCTTAAGACAAATCCCTAGCTCACTGACTTACATCAAAACCAGATAACCATTGTCCAGCTTTAGGCTGAGACAGCTTACCCTGATTGTCACTAAACTTAAAAGGCACGGAAACTAGACTCATCCCCTGATTTACTTGCACAGCAAAATGTAAATGCGGCCCGGAACTAAATCCGGTATTGCCTGAATAAGCAATTAACTGTCCGACCCCAATTCGCATGCCAGCATAAACTTGCGCTCGATCTACTTGTAAATGGGCATAAACTGCCATAGATCCATCATCGTGTAAAATTGTTATGCTATTTGCACGCTCTTTATAGGCCTGTTTATCTATTCCCCCTTTAAAATAATCATTTTCCAGACTCATGACCACTCCTGCTCTGGCCGCATGAACCTCTGAGCCTTCTGGCATTGCTAAATCAACCGCGTATTTATTTTGCTCATCAGTATGAGAAAACGGGCCATTAAAAGCCTGACTAATTTGAAACTTTTTATAACTGGCAAATGGCGGGATATAAATAGCCTGTGTATTATGTCGAGCGGTGGGTTCACCAAGAGAATACCGATAACTAAGAGCATACCGCCAGCCTTGAAATTCATCTATAGCACCCAAGCCAAACAAAGGCTTGGAAACGCCAGGCTGAACTACAAACTTTCTGGGTAAGGCTGGTTTTGCCTGCACATTGTCCTGTTCGGAAAAAGCCACTTCGACTTCTACCGGACCAAAATAATCATTTCTGATGACAAATTCCGGCTGCCGTTTTTCGCCCACTTGTTTTAAGCTGACACGCTGCTTAGTTGCGACCTTTAACTGCCGAACTTCAAGCTTGATTTCCTTACTTTTCTCAGCCGTCGGTAGCTTGTCAGTATAATGCCAGCCGCCTGTTTCATCCTGATATTTATATAATTTTTTTGCTTCACCCGGCAAACTCAACAGGCATAAGCATAATAACACCAGACTATTTAATAAAATACGCATGGTCATTGCAGCTCTTATAACACTATATAGTTCACATTTAAACGTCATCATAGTTCCAACCATATTTCTAATATTAGCTATACATAATAGCTGACAACTACACTAATAATAACAAGCAACTACTGCAAACTCTCCATAGTCGCAATTAGCTGAGCATTCAGCTCTGGATTTGTTAAACAGATATTGTCGACATCAAAATTCTGGTAAAAGCTCGGAACTGATAAACTCGCCTTAAGATTACCATTAAAATGCGCGACAGAATTAACCGCCATCGCCAAAACATTGGCAGCACCACCAGTGCCAGGCGAGGTAGCAAGAAACACTACCGGCTTATTCTGAAATACTTTTTTATTAATCCGTGAACTCCAGTCAAAAAGATTTTTATACGCCGCAGTAAAAGTTCCATTATGCTCGGCAAAAGAAATAATAAGCGCATCGCAAGCACCAATCTTAGCGACAAAATCTTGTGCTAATTGTGGTTGACCTAGCTCCTGCTCTTTGTCTACGCTAAACATCGGTAGTTCATAATCGTTTAAATCCAGCACTTCAACTTCTGCGTCTTCTAACAAGCTAGCCGCATAAGTCACTAATTGTTTATTAATGGATTTTTTACTACTACTCGCGCCAAACGCTATAACTTTCATTATCTCTCCTTTAATTATTGCCTCAGTACTTCATTTCAAGCATTCATATTAGCAAATACTTCTTCTATTGCTACGATTATCCTAGAAACCGCAGTTGACCGCTATAAAACATTATAAGTGACTGAATATAAAATATAATGATGGTAAATACTGGTCACCTGCTGGGTGACTATACTCCGCTTTACGGTTTTGTGGATAAATCTAAGCACAAAATACTGCGTTACAGCTCTTGCCAAGGGCTATGGCCATTGCCTGCGAGCAGTGCCTTGTCTTTCATACTCAGGTTTTCCACAAAATCCGTACTCAACTGAGGTTTCTAGGATTATTAAATAACACTTTACCTGCAGCAAATCATCGCATGAATTTATCCAAATAAATGACTTTATCTCAGGAAAAGAGCCTCAATATTAATATTGAAACTGGCTCACTTATTTTGGCTATTAACAGGAAATACTCTATTAGCCATTACAGGAGTATAATTAAGCCATTTTTAAGATAAATATAGTCACTCCATGAAATTACTGGTACGCAACTTAACCCGAAATACCTCCGAAACAGAGCTTCGAGAACTCTTTTCAGCATACGGAACTGTGCAGTCTTGCACCTTGGTTCTAGACAATGACACAGGCATATCCAAAGGCTTTGGATTTATCGAGATGCCTAAACCAGGCGAGGCCAAATCAGCGATGAAAAACCTTAATGGCAGTGATGTCGCTGGTAGCAAGATCCGCGTTAAGAAAGCTGAACCACTAAATACCCAGGACAATAGCAATGAAGAAGGAACAAGCGAATAAGCCCCGTATCCACGACCCATTGCATGGCATAACATTAGAGAAAATTGTAACCTCTCTAGTTGAACAATATGGCTGGGAAGAATTAGGCCGCCTAATTAAAATAAAATGCTTTACCAGTGACCCAAGCATCACTTCCAGCCTAAAATTTCTTCGTAAAACGCCCTGGGCACGACAAAAGGTTGAGACGCTTTTTTTGCGCAATCAATGAACGGGCAATAAGATATAAAAAGCATAAGCATACCAAGTAGCCTGTTTTCTGATACACGTGACTTATAGCCGTCTTTTTCAGTCTGTATTTTGAACGAGTACAATAAGTCCCGTGACCTTTACTCTGTTTATATGAAAGGTTTATGACGTATTATTCCTTAACAGGAAACAATAAATACATATTTAGTATCATTGTAAATCTATATATCGTACTTATAATTAATACGTGGGTTAAATTAAGCTCACTTCACTTTAATACAGAGGATATATTTATGAACGATTTTTACAAAGATGCTTTAACTGCATTAGTATTTTTTATTGGCCTGCTTGGTTTTGTCTCAGGAGAATTTATTATCTCTTCAGCATTATTCGCTACTGCAGCTATTTCCAGTAACGTAAATGTGAACCGTAAAAGGAGTAAACCTGGAAAGATCGCATGAAAATAAAGCCCGTTTTCAAGCGGCTTAATCAAAAAACTAAAGACTTCCATGCTCCAAGAAGCAGGGAAGTCTTTTTTTATGCTTTAAATATATCAATGTTTCTGCTTACAAAAACCCATTTATATAGACCAGTTTTTCATCAATAGAAATTGACGCCATAAAAGTAATCATTACTGAACTAGTGCGGGTCATTGTCTGGATACAACGAATATTCTCCATCAGGTCCAGTATAACCAGGTGAATTCGGACCTGGATTGTCCCCATTACCGGTATGTTCATCTCGCCAGGCTTCAGCCGCACGAGAGTCTGGATTATAGTAACCTTCTTCTATCACTTCGCCAGCACAACCAACTAGCCCTAACAGAGTAACTGTAAAGCATAGACTTAACTTAATTTTTGATGCCTGAATCATTTATTCACCTTCATTTGAAAATATCATTTGCCACTTATCATGCTATCCAGTTTTTTTAGCTGACCGTGATTTCTTTTACTACCCCGTTATCAGCCAGCAAAACAGTACTAGCTAGCCCATAAAAGATACCATGCTCAACAACACCTGGTGTCGCATTTAATAAACTATCTAATTCAGCAATCTCCAGTTTTGGATCAAAGCGCATATCCAATACCAAACTGCCATAAGACGATACGGCCAAACCGCTGCCTTGGCTATTTTGCCGTAAAAATCCTTGCCCGCCTAATTGCTTAAGGCTCTGTTGCACCAATTGCCAGGCAAAAGGCATTACTTCGATTGGGATAGGAAAATGTGCGCCAATATGGTCAACTATCTTAGTTTGATCAATCAGCACAATAAATTGATCACATGCTTTTGCCAATAACTTCTCTCTAACCAGGTCAGCACCCTGGCCTTTTAATAAAGAATTATCGGGAGCGACTTCATCAGCACCATCGACGTACAAATCCAGTCGAGATAAATGCTCTATTGCAAGCAGCGGCAAACCGAGCTCCTGAGCTTTAAGCATACTGACAATAGAGCTGGATACGCAAGTAATTGCCAGATTTTCCTCTGTTTGGCGACGTGCCAGTTCAACAATAAAATAATCTGCAGTTGACCCTGTTCCCAAACCAACGGTCATACCATTTTTAACTCGTTTAGCTGCGTGCTGTGCTACTAATTCTTTATCATTCATGACATCTCATCTCCAACTAGACACAATATGCAATCTATTTGCATTGCCAGCATTGGGTAAACGAGCTATTGGCCCATTCCCCCAAATCCCGTTCGACATTTATGCATGGCCAATGACAAAAGTGCTACCACTATAAAATACCTGGACGGGTTTCTTTTATGCACCACGATATTGCAGTTGCTGAACTCTATCCAGCATGGCCTGTGCATGCCCTTCATGATTGACGCCATACAATGCTTCGACTACCTTACCTTGTTTATCAATAATAAAAGTAGATCTAAGAATGGCCATCTTAGTCTCACCGTTCTTTACTTTTTCACGCCAGACATCATAGGCGACGCATACCTCTCCACTCTCATCAGCAAGTAAATCCAGCTTTAGATTAAATTTTGCTATAAAGTCAACATGGCTGGTACATGAATCTTTACTCACACCAATAACCACAGTATCCAGCGCAGCAAATTCATTAGCCAGAGCGGTAAAGTCATTAGCTTCTATTGTACAGCCAGGAGTATCGTCTTTTGGATAGAAATACAAAACAACATTTTTACTGTCTTTAAAAGAAGATAGTTTGACAATTTTATTATCCTGATTGACTGAACTGAATTCCGGGGCAATTTGATTTTTTTCTAACATGGAAACTCCTTATTTTTTATAATTATTTAAAATCGATCAATTTGATTATTACTGAATTTAGCAGGTAAAAAAACCTTAAAATTAGTCCAAGAATAAATGTAACAATATTGCATTGCCAAAATGCTGGAGAAATGGACTAAATAAATCCTGCTTCCCGACAATTTTTCATTAAGATTGCGGTTTTTTAGCATTTAATTTCTTACGCACAAGATCAATATGTAACAACAGATTGTAGACCTGGTCAGCATAAGAAAGAGGTGTTTTCACCTTATTAACCTGATCTTCAATACGCGACAATTCACGACTTATCATCACAAATTGAGCTACGGAGAGCTGCTGCCTGTGTACGGTATCATCTACCTCCTGTAATTCCTTATACCAGCGATAAATTTTAGAACGAATACGCCAGCGGTATAGCGGCGGCATTATTTTACCCAAAGGCAATAACAGCGCTAATAAAGGCACTAACATAACAATCATTCTATCGATAAATACGGCAGGCCAGAAAGGTAAGTAACGCATCAAAAAAGGCGGACCTTTTTTATAAAATCGCTCTGCAACTTTATTGATGGGATACGCTGTAAATTCACTGGATGGAAATGTTCCAGCTGCCGAAAAAACACTCGCTTTACTATGAATTACATCCGCAGCTTTGAGGAATAAAACTATCAGTGCCGGATTAAAATCTTCGCTAATCACTAAATTAGCAGTAGGCGCAAGCAAAGTCACTGTTTGAGCAGGTACGTTTTTTCCCAGATCTATGACACCTTCAGGTAAAGTAATTTTCGAGAGATAGGGTAGCAAACGCATGTACGCATCAGCGCGGTTTAAATCTAGCAGCTTTACCTGATTATCACGTAACAGTTGTTCCACGATGTCAGATTCGCTGGAAGCAACCATAATATCGACATCAATCTCCGATTTAATCAAAGCTTCAGCTGCTTCTTTAGCAGGAAAAGCTAATAACTGAGCCATATTTTCTTCGATATGGTTTAATTCAAGTAACTGTTTTGCCAGTATTCGTGTACCGCTACCTTCCTCACCAATAGCAATACGTAAGCCAGAAAAATCAGCTATTTGTTCGACATTAATTCGTTTACCAAGAATAATCCATAAGGGTTCATAGAAAAGGCTTCCTAACGAATACAGCCCCGGCTCCTTGTTTCCCGTGCCCCCTTGAATAAAGGCCAGATCCGCCTGCTTATTTACTAAGCGGCGGATATTTTCCCCTGACCCGGTAGAACTGATGATCTCCAGCTCAATGCCTTCTTTAGCAAGTTCTTCGCGATATTGCTGCGCGATTTCATAGTATGTACCAGTCTTTGATCCAGTGCTAATAACAATCTTTTTCGGTGGCGGTGGCGCAACAAATTGATAGGCGAACCAGAAGCCGGCAATAACCAGTAATATAGCGGGACCAAAAGTCACTACAAGGTCCATATATGATCTATTTGAGGCGCTCTTTGACATCGTTTTACCCCGTGATTCTTGTAACATAATGTTAGGCTATGTATGCGTTAGATGCTGATGCCTTATATAGCTGGCCTTTGTTGCAAGTGTCATTAATTAAAAACAACAATTTATGTAATTAATAAGACTTAATGCATGCATAGCCTAAATTAATTGCTTACAGTGTCTCATGATAATAGTCGCTATTGCTGATCAAGTATATTGCAAATTAGGCAAAAGCCTGGAATTTAGCAAGAATAAAATATTCAGCCAGCTCATGATAGCTAATCAAAATTTATATTTATTAAGTGTTGTGGGCTATTAAATTCGCAGGCTTACATAACTTATGCTATAGCTTTTTATCGCTGGAAAAATAATGTTGATTGGTGTTTTTATTACAGCCGGCACATTAAACGGCGTCGCGCAGCTATTATGCTAGAAGAAACAAGGAGAAAGCAGGTTGCACACTCTGTAAAGCTAATGAAAGGTGAGCCAATACAACCTGATTTTTAACGATTCTAAGCCTTGGTTTCTGACTGCAACGCTCTGAACAAAGACCTGCGGTGCAACCGAGTGGTATGGCAGTCTCTCCGTCATTGCTAGCAGCCGACACTCCCGGACACTGCCTGAAAAAGGCACTTAAAGGAGTGCTATTACATTTCCCGTATTAATGAACTGAATTTTAATGTACTATAGCTTTCCCAGTTCTCCGTTATCAATCATATTTTTGTGCCAGCCCCTTACTCAGTCGATATTCGAAAAAAAGTGCTCAATGCTATTGAGATAGACAAACAAAGTAAACCTGATATAGCTAAACGTTTCGCTGTTTCTTATTCTTTTGTTTATACCTTATGGCAACATTACCAGGAAACTGGCATGATTGCAGCCAAAAAAGTAGGCGGGCATGTTGCACCAAAAGTAGATGAAGCGGGTGCTCTTGAGATAAAAGAATGGCTAATAAAAAAGCCTGATTTGACACTAAATGATCTTTGTGACCGATATGCTGAACACTTTGGTATTAGCATGGGGAAAAGTTCAATGGATAGAGCTCTTAAGCGTATGAATATTCGATATAAAAAAAAGTCCGTACGATCCAGCTAAATATTGTGACCGAACTAAAAAGCTAAAAATAGACTATTGCACTGAAATCGCCGATATATCGCTCGATAAGCTCATTTTTCTTGATGAAATGGGCGCAGGACTGAATCTCTCACCTCTTTATGGGCGAGCACCGTCAGATCAGCGTGTTTATGATGAAGCGCCGGTTGCTAAAGGGCAGCGTATAAGTATGGTCGGGGCAATGACATCAGCCGGTATGAAAACCGCCTTAAATTTTGAAGGAACCATGACAGGACTTGTATTCCTCTACTTTTTGAAGCATTTTCTTTGCCCCTTACTCGCTGAAGGTGACTATGTTGTGATGGATAATGCCTCAGTTCATAAAGTAGATGAAATTAAGGATCTTATTCAAAAGACAGGAGCAAAGCTTATTTACCTACCGCCTTACTCACCTGACCTTAACCCGATTGAATTAGCATGGAATAAAATTAAACAGTACTTACGCAAACAAAGACCACGAACCGTTGAAGCGTTATATCAAGCTTATGCCGAAGGGTTGAAATGCATCAGTACAGATAATGCTCAAAGCTTTGTTAATCACTCAATGAAGTTCGCTATTTAAGTGGGATATGTAATAAACTGATAAATTACGGAAATGACTGTTAAATAATTACAGCAAGCAATTTACGAATATTATAGAATTAGTCTTCTAATTTTAAGTGCTCGCACAAAATTATTTTAATAAACAATATAAACAGATTTTTATATACGCGCACAGAATATAGCTGCACAGAGGTTTTAAAAAAACTGTGTTCTCTGTGGTAAAAAATATGACATCTTTTTTGCTCACTTAACTTATCCTGAAAAAATTTTAACTTTCATGCACACAAATGCAAGCAACAGAACTCCCTTTACGTGATATCCATTTACCACCGGTGATAAGCTGGTGGCCGCCTGCTATAGGCTGGTGGATTTTAGCGGTACTAATCCCGCTTTGTATCTTCCTAAGCTATAAACTGTACAAACATATCACGCGTAAAACCGCTCTAAAATCAGCCAGGCAACACTTAAAAACACTTAGACAAAACGAACAATTGACTAAGCAGGAAAAATTAGCGGCATTATCCAGTTTAATGCGCCGTACAGCTGTTAGCCTTTATCCACGCACAGATGTCGCTAGCCTGACCGGTGAAGACTGGCTAAATTTTCTGGATCAAAGCATTCCTAATCGTGGTTTTAATAGTGATACCGGTTGGTTACTCACCGATGCACTTTATAGCCAAAACGCAGATACGCAATACCTTGCCCCGCTAATTAATCTATGCGAAACCTGGTTAAACGCCCAACAAGAACCTAAGATATGATTCATTTTGCATGGCCGTGGTTATGGCTAATTCTTCCTTTGCCCTGGCTAATCAGGCGTTTTTTTCCTGCCGCTAAAACCAGCGAACAAGCTGCGCTTAAAGTGCCTTTTCTGCAGGACTTTAATGTGGCTCAAAGCCAGCAAACAGCTCAGTCAGATAAACCCTGGGCGTTGTGGTTAGCTGTTGCAGCATGGTGCCTGCTGGTTTTAGCAAGTACGCGTCCGCAATGGTTAGGCGAACCAATAGAACAAGGTGTCAGCGGTCGAGATTTAATGCTGGCGGTAGATTTATCGGGCAGCATGAAAGAACAAGATTTTATAGTTAATAATCAGGCGGTAGATCGTTTAACGGCTACCAAAACAGTGGCTAATGAATTTATTGAACGCCGTGTTGGTGATCGTTTAGGCTTGATTTTATTTGGTACCAATGCTTATTTACAAACGCCACTCACCTTTGATAGAAAAACGGTACAAATTTTACTCAATGAATCCGCTATAGGTTTGGCTGGAGAAAGCACTGCAATTGGCGATGCCATCGGTCTGGCCGTCAAACGTTTGCAAGATCAGCAAACCGATAGCCGAGTATTAATTTTGCTCACCGATGGTGCTAATACTGCTGGTGAGGTATCACCACTAAAAGCCGCTGAAATAGCCGCACAGCATCAATTAAAAATATACACCATCGGCATAGGTGCAGATGAAATGATTGTGCGCAGTTTTTTTGGTAGTCAAAGAGTTAATCCATCTCGCGATCTGGATGAAAAGACCTTAACAGCGATTGCCGAAAAAACCGGAGGACGATATTTTCGCGCCAGAAACACCGATGAACTTAAAGAAATCTACCAACTGCTGGATAAATTAGAGCCCATTGAAAAAGACAAACAGTTCTTTCGCCCGCGAAATGAATTATTTTTCTGGCCTTTGGGAGCTGCTTTAATATTAGCTGCACTGCTTAGTTTGATACGATTACGATGGACATGATGCTCAACGAATTTCACTTTATTAGACCTTACTGGCTATTAGCCTTGTTGCCTTTACTGGTATTTATTTTTCTTAGCTTTAAAAATAAATTACAGCAGGGAAGCTGGCAAGCAGTCTGTGATACAGATTTATTACCTTTTATTTTGCAAGAAAAACCAGCAAAGCAAAGTCGTATGCCTTTGTTTGCCAGTAGCTTAGCTGCTCTTCTGACTATTCTTGCTTTGGCAGGGCCGACCTGGGAACGTATTCCGACCCCGGTTTTTAGAAATGCAGCTGCACTGGTCATTGTTCTGGATTTATCGCGCTCTATGGAGGCCGGAGATATTAAACCTTCTCGCCTGGCGCGTGCGCGTTACAAGATTTCCGACCTGTTAAACAAACGTAAAGATGGACAAACAGCGCTGATAGTCTATGCTGCTTCCGCCTTTACTGTGACGCCATTAACCGACGATACCGAAACTATAAACAGCCAATTATCTGCGTTAACTGGCGATATCATGCCTGCCCAGGGCAGCAATAGCTTGGTAGCCCTGCAACTAGCAATACAACTCTTTAAAAATGCAGGTCTGCAAAAAGGACAGATTTTACTGATTACTGATGATGATAAAATTGAACAAGCTATTGACCAGGCTGAGTTACCGAGTGCATTTCAGCTTTCGATTCTGGGAGTAGGTACTCAGGGTGGTGCGCCTATAAAACTAGCACAAGGAGGCTTCTTAAAAGATGCGAGTGGCAATATCGTACTAGCTAAGCTAAACAGCCGCGCTTTACAAAAAGCTGCCCAGAACAGTGGCGGTATTTATCAGCAAATAACCGATACTGATGCCGATATAGAACGATTGAGTCATTATTTTGACCAGACAGCAAAACACAGTGCAGCGCTGAATAATGATTTACTGCTGGAAAACTGGCTGGAAGCAGGTGTCTGGTTAATGCTGCCGGTGTTACTTTTGTCTGCTTTGTCATTTAGGCGTGGCTTATTAACTCTGCTCTTTATCTTTTTACTGCCTTTACCTAAAAACAGTTACGCCTTTGAGTGGCAGGACTTATGGCAAACTAAACAACAGCAAGCACAACAAGAATATTTAAATGGCAACTACCAGCAAGCTGCAGAGCAGTTTACCGATCCAGCCTGGCAAGCAGCAGCGCGATATAAAGCCGATCAAAAACTATCTGAAGATGAGCAAATGCTACCTGCAACAACCGATACTGGATATTATAATCAGGGTAATGTGTTAGCCAAATCAGGGCAACTGGAACAAGCCATTAGCGCATATGATGAGGCTTTAAAACTAAACCCAGATAATGAAGATGCTCGATACAATAAAGAACTGGTCGAAAAGGCACTGGAGGAGGAACAACAAAAACAACAACAGCAAGATCAGGACAAGAATCAGCAACAACAGCAAGACCAAAAAGAACAGCAGGAAGACCAGTCTGGCGATCAACAAGACCAACAAGAGCAGCAAAAAAACCAGTCTGGCGATCAGCAAGACCAACAAGATCAACAAGATGGACAATCAGAAGAACAATCTGAGCAACAAAAACCTAAGAGCTCTGCAGATGCGGATGATAACAAGCCTCAAGATCCTGCTGCTGAAACTGAACAGGAGCAAAACAAGGAAAGTGAGCAACAACAAAATGCCGAGGCCCGTAAACAAGAAAATGCAGAACAAGAGCAAGAAAAAGAACCTGAAGCCACACAGGCCAGTGAAGAAAATGTTCAGGACAGCGAGCAACAGCAAGCTAGCGAACAATGGCTAAAGCGCATTCCGGATGATCCTTCAGGGCTATTAAAACGCAAATTCAAATATCAGTATGGCCAACAAAAACAACAGCAAAATAGCGGGCAGCAGTGGTAAAAATCACTTTTAATACTCATACTGGGCGCAGCCTGAGGCCATTTACTAGCGCAAGTTCGACAAATGGGGGTTAAAGCCGCGCCCTGCAGTTGTATTTGAATAAAGCCCCCCCTATAAAATAAAAAGGTAAATTCACACACCGGAGCAGGAAATAATAATGCAAGCAGGAATCATTGGCCTAGGCGCAATGGGCACAGGTATGGCACGCAATATGGCCCGAGCGGGTTATTTAACTCAACTATGGAACAGAACCCCTGAAAAGGCTGAAAAACTGGCAGAAGAACTGGGTATAGCTGTATCGGCATCAATCCAGCAGCTTGCATCCAGTGTCGATATAATTATTATCTGTGTTTCTGCCGATAATGATTTACTGGAAGTGACTCATGCAGTACTGCAAAGCATAAAACCTGGAAGTATCGTTATAGATACTTCTACCGTCAGCAGCCAAACAGCTCAAACTGTCGCCGAGTTATTAGCAGACAAACAGGCTCACTTTCTGGATGCTCCTGTGTCAGGTGGAGTAGAAGGTGCGAAAAATGGCACATTAGCAATGATGGTTGGCGGCAATGAAGCCGTGCTGGATAAAGTGAGAACAGTATTAAATACCTTGTGTACGCGTATTGTCTATATGGGTAAGACGGGGATGGGTCAGGGAACCAAAGCAGTCAACCAGATTATGGCCGCAGGCATTAACCAGGCCGTTACAGAAGCTCTGGCGTTTGCAAAAGCAGAAGGACTGCCATTAGAAAAAGTGATTGACATAGTCTCAGGTGGCGCGGCGGGTAACTGGTTTTTAAACCACCGAGGACTGACTATGACGCAGCAACATTACCAGCCAGGTTTTAAACTTGCATTACATCATAAAGATCTAAAAATCTGTCAATCCATGGCGGAAAAAAACACCGCCGACCTGCCTTTAGTCAATCAGACTATTATCGATTATGAGCAACTCATAAATGCAGGTTTTGGCAATGAAGATATTTCCTCGTTATACCGTTTAAAACAAAAATAAAGGCTAACATCTTTGTGGTGAGAGCAAATAGTCTGACTGCACATCCTCCCTGCTACCAAAAAATAGCTTACTCTAATTATTTGATACACAGCACTAAGTAACTTTTTTGTTGTAGCAACTACAGACAAAAGGTAATAAACTTAAAATATAAAGTTGTATTTTTACAACAAAAAATGCAACAATTCCCTAATGCTTTACACTATGCCTTAGGGTTTTTTTGTTAGTTACTGAAATGCAAAGAATATTATTTTTAAAAAAATTACTATTTTAAACTTGTAAGGATTAAAGTTTACTGCTATTATTTTCATCGTGTTACAAATGTTGTACAAAAGATACGAATTGTTGTAATATTTAAACAAACCTAATAACTACCCTTGGGGGGGACTATGTTTAAAAATACTAAAATAGCTCTAGGTGCTGCAACAGCCCTTTTAGCATTAACCGGTTTAGCAGTAGCTCCAGCAGCTAGTGCTGATGATATTTCTGACTTGCAAGCAAGAATTGCCAATTTAGAAAAGCAAGAAGCAGAAAGAGAGTCTATGGGGGGCGGTAACATGATCTTCTTCCGTGGTGGTTATGCAAGAAATAACGTTGATCGTAACGATGAAATTCTGCCTAGTGGGAATGCAGTTCTAGGTACTAATCCAGGTAAAGATGGCTGGTATGTTGGTGCTGGTTTAGATCTTAATGTAAGTGATGATATGTTCGGCCTGGATGATAATACTCAGTTACTTGGGGAAATCATGTTTGAGTACAAGAATTTTTCTTCATTTACTCCAAACGCTACTGGCCAAGCACTGGGTAATACGTTAAATGCTGTTGTTTCTACTAATCCTACATTATCAGGTGCAGGTGCAGGAACAAATGAAAAAAGCGTAACAGTATCTCAGTTTACATTAACTGCTTCGCCAAAAATTAAATTCATGAAGAACACTTGGTTCAACCCATGGATTATTCCTGTCGGTTTATCAATACATGTTATCAGCCCTCCATCTGATGGTGTGACAGTATTATTACCTGGTATGAACTTTGGTGCAGGTGCTGATTTTAAAGTCTGGGAAAACATATATGTGGGTATTGATGCGCGTTACAACCTGACGTTCCAAACTGTTGATGGCGTGGATATCAATGGTTTCACAACAGGTGCGTATGCAGGTTTTGGTTTCTAAACAAAACTAAAATACTATCCTGATAAAAGGGGGAAGGCTTGATGGCCTTCCCCCTTTTTTTATGCCTAGCTTTTTATGCCTAACACAATACATAGTTGACGCTTATGGTAATATAACCGATCGATAATCAACGCTATAGATTTTACTTATCATCCTAAATCTACGCTAGGTCGTGGATTTAGCCCGCCTTTTCAACACATAAAAGCGAGCTAAAACCACGACCTGCTGTTAAATAAATTAATACATTATAAATATGGCCAAAGTATGGTTTGTTGGTGCAGGGCCTGGTGACCCTGAACTGATCACACTCAAAGCACAAAAACTGATTGCACAAGCTGATGCAATTTTATATGCAGGCTCCCTAGTCTCAGTAGCGGCAACACAATGGGCCAAACCTGGCTGCGCAATAGCAGACTCTAAAGGCATGACTTTGGAGGATATAACGGATTGGCTAATCCGTCAGGCAATAAATGATGCCACTGTCATTCGCCTGCAAACGGGTGACCCTGGATTATATGGCGCATTAATTGAAATGATACAGCCTTTAGATAAAGCAGGTATTGATATTGGTGTGGTACCCGGAGTGACCTCAGCAATGGCATCTGCTGCCGCAGCCGTAGAAACTCTCACTTTACCCGAAGTTACTCAAACCGTTATTTTCAGCCGGGTCGAAGGCAGAACGCCTATGCCTGAAGGTGAGTCTTTAACTGAATTGGGGGAGCATCATTGCACCCTATGCTTATATCTGTCGATTACCTTACTTAAAAAAATCCGCGAAGATTTGTTGGCGGCAGGCTGGCAGGATGCGTCACCGATAGTGGTAGTGCATAAAGCCAGCTGGCCAGATGAACAACAAATTATTCACGGCACACTGGCGAACATAAAAGACCTATGCAAACAAGCGGGCGTTAATTCACAAGCAATGATCATTGCAAGCCCTGCTTTAGGGGCAAGACAATGGGACGAGATAAAAAAATCCAAATTATATGACGCAAAGTTTAGTCATCGTTTTCGAAAAGCAACCAAGACACAGGAATAAGCATGGAGTTCAGTATTTTATTAATCGGGCATGGCTCAAGAGCAGAGCAAGGAAATATCGAAATTGAAACCTTTGCTAAACAGTGGCGAGCGCAGCACCCTGACTGGCATATAGACGTATGTTTTATTGAATTTGCCGATGTATTGCTTGATGCGGGATTTGATCTGGCCGCTAAAAAGTCAAAAAAAGTAATCGTTGTGCCATTAATTTTAAATGCAGCGGGACACGTCAAAATGGAAATTCCCGAGCATTTAGCGCAGGCAAGAAAACGCCATCCTGATATCGAATTTAAATACGCCACACACCTTGGTGCAAGCGAAGGTATCTTGAGTATTATAAAACGTAACTTACACAAAACCATGGCAGCAATAGATATGCCTGACCCAAAAACAACTGGCGTGATTGTTCTGGGTCGAGGCTCCTCGGATAAAATTGCCAATGGTGAAGTTGCTAAAATGGCACGCTGGCTCTGGGAAGAAACCCAGCATGAGTTAATCGATATTGCCTTTACTGGCATTACCTTTCCACGCCTGGAGTCGGCCGTACAAAGACAAATTAAGCTAGGCATGACGCAAATCTGTATTTTGCCTTACTATTTGTTCACCGGCACATTAATTGAGCGTATTGCCAGACAATTTGAAAATCTGCAAAGACAATACCCTCAAGTTAACTTTTCTCTAGGCAATTACTTTGGTTTTGAGGCTGAAATCTATACTGCACTTGATGAACGCGTTTTGTCGCTAGTGGGTGATAAGCAGCAACATATGATGGAATGTGACGGCTGCCATTATAGGCAAATTGCCCAAGAACATGGACATGGTCATCAGCACTAAATAAAAACAGTTAAGTATTTGCCATGAATAAAATACTATTTCTTATTGAATTAAGAGTAGAGATAACCTGCACGATGAAATAATTTTTAACCAAACAACACCGGAACAATAGCCACCAACAGTAAGGTCGTGCCCATAGTAACCAGTGGCAACAAGATTTTTTCATGCCGATACCAGAAGCAGCCATCTTCTAAATACGCTTTTGCTGTTTCTTCATGACCCACCATCTGTCGGGTTAACAAATGATTAAGAGCCACTGGCGGAGTGAGATAACCCAGCTCAAAAGAAACCAGAGTAATCATCCAGAAATGCACCGGATTTATGCCGTTATTATAGGCTATTTGTGCGACTGTACCGGACACCAGAACGACAGCTCCAAAGGGATCCATAATCATACCGATAATGACTAATACCAATATCAGAAAACCCAGTGTCAACCAGACCGATGCAAAAGTATCGGGGATATTACTCAGGATACCCGAGCGCTCAATTACTCCACCTAGCGCGAAAGAAAGCCCCATTAACAGTAGTAAAGCGCCGATATGAATGCTCGCCTCAGATGAGGCCATTCTTATAGTATATTCAAATTTATGCGCATCTTTTTCCGGTGATGCAATCTGCACCAGACGCACAAAGAATTTTTCGTAAATAATTAAGCCAAGAATAATCACCGGCAGTATGACTGGAGCAGAAAACTCGTCCAGACTGACATTTAATAGATAAATATAAGCAAGGGAAATCAATAGCACAATGAGAGTATAAGGAATCAAAGGCATAAGTGCCCGCAGAAAGGGTTTAAATGCTTCCCGTACTGGCGCCAGGTGTAGCTTTTCACGTTTGGTGAGCATAACAAATACAAGGAAAACCACTGCGGTCGTCATAAAAACTTTAAATCCCCAGCTAAATAATTGATCAGTCACTACTTCCTTATTTAAAGCGGCAATCAACACGACCAACAGGCAAGGACGCAATACAACGCCTGCACTTCCGGTCATCGCTGTTGCTGCCAGCGCCAGTTGCCTGCGCGCTCCGACACGGCGCAATTCCTCATAAACTATGGCACCCATGGCGATGATAATGATCCCTGATGCTCCCGTATATGCGGTAGGCACAGCCATAACAATCAACGCTACAAAAGCTAATATTTCGGGAGACATACGCCAGGGTATAAAAACCTTAAAAACCAGATCTCCTATTTGAGTTCGTTTTAATAACATACCCACCCAGATGTACAGGCCGATATTCAGAAATAAGCCCGCTTGATCAAATAATAAGCTAAAAAATATTGCCGGGCCGGCCCAATGATTTTCAATCAAGAAAAAATAACAGCCGACAAAAAAGCTCATAAATATATACAGCGGAATCGTAAGCATGTCATGTAGCATACTATCGCTGGTTTTATGAGCATTATGATATTGCTGTGGCTTGATTAACTGGTACAAGTTGACTGCACTTAAACAAGCAAAACCGGCAATCAGCAACAGATATATTTCCGGATGACCAACGACGGTTGCAGATTGATAAATACTGGTTGTGTAACAGCAGGCAGATAGTAGCATCACAATATTCCCCAGTAACTGAGCAATAGTCGAAACATAATGCTCCTGTATCGTGACAATGGATCTAAAAGCAATATGATGCTGTTTGATGGTGCAAATTACCGCACAAATAAAAATCGTCAATATCAATATCATGCGTTGCTTTTCTAAGGCAAACAGACTGATTCCGGCAACACTGGTTTCCAGGGCACGAAAGATGATAACGGCAGGGGTAATCCTTGCCTGATTCTGTTGTGCCAGAGCATGTTTTTCCTGACAGAGCAGGCGAGAGTTCTGTAATGATATTAGCGCAGCCTGACGATCAAAAGGCTCGGCATCGAAAAGATCCTTTAGTTCCCCGATGCCACCCGATTCTGCTTCAAGCTTTGTTAGCTCAGCTTCTATATCAGGGTCCCGGTTACAATCAGGAATGGGAATATCCGCTCTTAGCGTAAAGTAATCCTGCCACAGAAATTCGCCAACATTAAGCAGGCGGGCGTGTATTATTTCACTATTGCCGGCAATAATGACCGCTATCAAGAGCAAAAACACCGGTAAGGTAGAAAACCAATCACGGTAACTACGAAACTTAATGATTCCGAGCAAAATCATCTAGCTACTGTCCAGAAAAACACCAGTCCAGTCTATTCTTTATCTGCAGCAGTACATTCAGATTGCTGTGGATCTTTTTTGCAACGCAACATTCTCATCAGCTTTAGCATTTTTCCGTTATAAATACCTTTATCTCTTAATCTGATCCGTGATTGTCTAAATACTTCAAGGTATCCAATTGTGTCTGTCTCCGGTATAGAGATCCACATTTTAGCTGGAATGGTGCTTGCATATTTGTTGACCAATTCCACCCTCGAATCAAACTGGCTCAAAGCAAACTCACGGGATTTCTGACCATATCCTTCAGGGAAATCAGCTTTACGTATCAGAATTTGCAGGGTCAGTTGCACCAACGAAAAATTAATAATGCCACCATTGGGCTCCAGCCCTTTATACAGTTCCATCGCTTCATAAACGATGGCTGGCCCATAGGTAACATCAACCGAGCCATTATTAAATTTACTGTACATATTGGCTAGTGAAGTACCAACAGGTGAGCCACCGATAAAATTCACCATTTCAACCTGAGCGGGGTCTGAATCTAAAATGGCAATACGTTTACCGGCTAATTCACCCACTGTATCAATCGTGCGATCATTAACAAACATATAACCAGCGCCTGCCGGAAAAATGGCGACGACCTCGTAAGGATCACTAAACATCAGTCCGGCAGCTTTTTCGCCACTAATACTTGTAATCACTGACTTTAAATGATCATATGTCGGTATTGCACCAATTGCATCCAGGCTACCGGTAAATGAGTTAAACTGACGCGCTCGAATACCTGTAAAACTGACTGCATCACAAAGCCCGGCTTTAAAATCTTCAGCGGCCACTCGCTCACTGGTATAGGGTTTAAGTTCCAGCTCTGCTCCCCAGGCTAATGCTGCTGTTTTATAATCTTTCATCTGAGAAAAAAAAGGGCCGTTTGCACCTAATAAATCAAACACGCACATTTTCCTGGGTACAGCCTGAGCAACAGTAATACCTACTGTCATTAACAAGAAAGCGATGAATAGTCTGGATGTGGAATTCTTATATAAAATCAATTTGATCCCTCTTTACTTCTAGTAACAAACACAAAAAAAATCAGTTGAACACGGATTGCATGCAAAATCAAAGTATATCAAATATATCCACGGTATCGGTTTTGTTATCCGGATCATCCCAGAAAGTACCTAGCCCTCCAATGGGTGTGCGTTTACCGGTTGCCTCAGTCCACATGGAATCAGATATGGCCTGCAACTGCAGAGTGGCCATTTTATCCAGAAATAAAAAATTGAGGTCGGCAGGCAGACTGTTTTTTGTCGCTACATTTTCGCGAATGATTGCTTTAACCCGATCAACATCACCCAGGCCAATATAAATTTTTGCTGCGATCACCTGAACAATACGCATACCTTGCTGCAATCCTGTTTGCATTGCCTGATCCAACACGATTAACGGATCGATTCCTTCTGGTTTGTTGCCGGGAAAACTAACCCAGATAGCCGCTTGAATGGCACTGGGTATACCCCACCATTGTGTATTGTTTAAACAGCCAGCACCTCTGCCTACTTTAAGACTTATGTCTAATGGCACTTTGGCACTGCCCTCGGAGGCAAGATCATTCAGAACTGCCAGCAAACCGTCCATCAGTCCAACCAGCCAGTAAAACTCATCATTCCAGCTAGTAAATTGCGGGCATGTATTGCCAGGCATTCCGGGATAGGCTAATTCAAGATTTAGATAGCCCTTAAACTGCCGTTGAGCAGCGATATTGAGATACCTTTTTTGCAGTATCCTGGCATCCTGCGCCTCAGTGACGTTTTTCACATGCAGTGCACGGATATAACGAAGCTCTTCTTCCCGGGCCTTAAATTCAGCACAACTGCCGGATAAAAATTCAAATATTACCGCCAACTTATACGGTGAAGCGTTAATTTGAGCAAGACTAGGAATTGATAAACTTAACGCTTCTGCCATCACACAACCCATTGCCACATCATCTGTCTTTAAAACATAGGGAACAGCCTGCTCTTCAATAAAGTCAACTAACAGCTTTCCTGAGTTGTTAATCACCAGCATTGCTGTAGCATATAACAAAAATAGCGTTAGTATCAGCCACATTAGCCAGTGATATAGCTTGCGCCGAGCCTTTATTTTCATCGACGTATAACCATCGGGACAAAGCACTTAGCATGAATCATTTGATCAGCTCCCGGAAATTTGTTCACTCTTTATCTGCAGCTATACATTCAGACAATTGAGAATTCTTTTTACACCGTACCAGATGCATAATTCTCAACATTCTTGCATCATAGACACCCTTATCTCGAAGTGACAAACGAGTTTTTCGGTATATATCGTGATAGCGTTGCTGATTGATCTCGGAAATATTCAGCCACCATTGCGGGGCAATTCTGTGTTCATAGCTTTGTGCAAGTTGCACGGCTTTATCGAACTGGCTGAGTGCGTAATTACGTGATTTTAGACCAAATTCTGCTGGAAATTCAGCCTGACGAATTATTATTTGTAAACTGAGTTGTGCCACCGGAAAGCGAATAACTCCGCCATCAGAGCCTAAGCCTTTATGCAGCTCCATGGCTTGATAAACAACGGCAGGTCCATAGCAAACATCGACTAGACCCGCATTAAATTTTTTATACATTTCTGCAATCGTAACACTCATCAAGGGTGTTCCAAGCAAACTGACTAATTCAATTTGTGCCGGGTCATTATCCATAACTGCAATGCGAATACCACTCAGCTTACCTTGTGTATCCTCATTTTTACTGACCAGGGAGCGATTATTCACAAATAAATACGCTGCGCCAATGGGTATAATCCCGGCAACCTCGTAAGGGTCATTAATCATAAGTGAAGCTGCTTGCGGGGAACTTATCGTGCTGATAACCGTTTTTAAATGGGCATAAGTAGGTAGCGCGCCCATAGCATCCAGACTACCCGTAAATGGATTGAACTGGCGACTTTGAATACCTGTAAAACTGACTGCATCACACAGGCCTGCCTTAAAATCTGCTGCTGCCTGCACCTCACTGATATAGGGCTTGAGATGCAGATCAACTCCCCAGCCCATTGCGGCAATTTTATAATCTTTCATCTGCGCATAGATCGGACCATTTGCCCCTAACAAATCAAAGACACAGAGGCTTTTAGTTTCTGCCAACGCCACACAACAGTTCAAACTCATTACTATGGCCAATAACAGCCTGGAAAACTGATCAATAAAAACTCTCACTGTGCCCCCGTTGTTACTACTTAAAACGAACCTCTTTGCTGCGAATTAAATATAGCGAGTTTATAAATCAGTGTAGCGTTTAAGGTGCCTAACAACAAGTTAATGGCTGATTGATCCGCATCATTGGTTTAACCTAGAAACCGTAGTTGACCGCTATAAAACATTATAAGTCCCTGAATATAAAATATAATGATCGTAAATGCTTGTCACCTGCCGGATGACTATACTCCGCTTCACGGTTTTGTGGAAAATCTGAACACGAAATACTGCGTTACTGCTCTTGCCAAGGGCTACGGCCATTGCCTGCGAGCAGTGCCTTGTCTTTCACACTCAGATTTCCCACAATATCCGTGCTCAACTAAGGTTTCTAGGTTTAAAGTAACTCATCAATATCAATGGTTTCAACAGTCATATCAGAGTCATCCCAAAAAGTGCCTAGTCTGCCTAATGGAGTACGCCTGCCAGTTGCTGCAGTCCACAGACGATCGGAAATGGCCTGTATTTGTAATCCGGAAACCTGATTCAGAATTGCAAATTCCTGATTTTCAGGTGCTGTTCTGGCTAGCTGGGCATAACTGCGAATAACCTGTTTTACTGCTGCTGTTTCCCCTTGTCCCAGATAAACTTGTGCAGCCAGGACATGAGCAACACTCATTCCTTGCTGAGCACCAATTTGCATAGCCTGCTGCAAAACTTCTCTGGGAGACTTATCAATTGGCTCGTTACCTGGAATCGTTATCCATATTGCTGCCTGAATGGCTGCAGGCACTCCCCACCATTGCTGATTGTCCAGACAAGCCGCTCCCCGGCCAACTTTTGCCGCAATATCCATCGGCACCTCAACACTGCCGCCAGAGGCTATATCATTTATAATTGCCTGTATCCCATCTAATAGACCAAGCAACCAATACAGTTGCTCATTTTCTGATGCAAACTCGGGACACTCACCACCGGGCTCAGACATAGCCGTTACCAGTGCATAGTATCCAGTCAATTGACGATGTGCAGCCAGACCAAGGAGTCTTTGCTGTGCAATGCGCGCATCTTGCGCTTCTATAGAATTTTTTGCATAAATGGCACGCAGATAGCGCAATTCCTGTTCCTGAGCTTGAAATTCTGTACAACTCCCTGCAACCATATAAAAAAGTATCGCAAGCTGATCTGGTGGTGTGGTGACTCTGGAAAAGCTCAACAAAAAAGGTATAAAAGCTTCAGCCATCGAACAACCCAGAGCGACATCATCGCTTGCCAGCATATAAGGTACGCCCTGATCTTCTGCATAACCGAGAAGTGCATCCCCTGTCGTCTTATACACTACCGTACAAGCGTTCAGAAGCAAACACGAACCAAGCAAGAAGAGTAAAAGATCTTTTCTTTTCAAAGCAGTCAACCTGTCTGTCATATGCACTATATGTGCGTCATTTAACGCATTCTAACTTATTTACTTTGAGCTCGCACCTTTCCTTCCCTGGCTACAAATATGTTGGCTGCTTTGCAGGTACACTTTTTAGCTTATCAATGACAGCCAAACTTCATAAAGAATTCATTTGGCCGAACGGTAAATCCTGATATTAAACAATTAACGCAGCCATTAAGGTGTTTTTACTTTCGCCAGTTGCTGTTTTCGGGGATAATAAAAAGCTTTGTAAAGCCAGTTCAATTCCATAAGCGCATGAAACAAAAGTTAGAATCTCTCTTATTACAAGCCGTTGAAACACTGAAAACAGACGGTACTTTAGAGCGAGAACTCAATCCACAAATCAATCTTGAGCGTGCTCGTGATCAGCAGCATGGTGATTTTGCAACTAATCTGGCTATGATGCTGGCTAAACAAGCCAAAATGAATCCACGCCAGTTAGCAGAAAAAATTATTGCTGTTCTTGCTGCTGATGAAGCCGTTACCAAAATAGAAATTGCAGGCCCCGGGTTTATCAATTTTTTTATTAACCCTAAAGCACAGTACCAGATTATCAACACAATTCATCAGCAGGGTCACAAGTTTGGACTAAGCCAGGTGGGTGCTGGCAAAAAGGTGCAGGTGGAGTTCGTTTCAGCCAACCCAACGGGGCCATTACATGTTGGCCATGGACGAGGCGCAGCTTATGGTTCTGCAGTTGCTGATTTACTAGCCGCAGTTGGCTTTGAGGTTGAGCGTGAATACTATGTAAATGATGCTGGCCGGCAAATGGATATTTTAGCCGCAAGCGTCTGGTTACGTTACCTGGAAGAATGTGGCGAAGTATTTACCTTCCCTAGCAATGGCTACCGTGGTGATTATATACGTGAGATTGCGGCAAATATACACCGCGACTCCAATAATGAATATCGACATCCGGTTACACTTGTTTTTGAAGATATTCCTGCTGATGAACCTCAAGGCGGCAATAAAGACACACATATTGATGCCTTGATTGCACGCGCAAAAACCTTACTGGGTGACAAGCAATATCGCGATATTTTCCAGGCGGGTTTAAATGAAATATTAAGCGATATTCGCCAGGATTTAAGTGAATTTGGTGTTGATTACCAGCAGTGGTTTTCAGAAAGACAGCTAATGGATGATGGCTCTATTGAAGAAGCACTAAAACGCCTCGGCGAGGCAGGATATTTATACAAAAATGAAGGCGCTACCTGGTTTGCTTCCAGCCGTCTAGGTGATGAAAAAGATAGAGTAGTAGTGCGTGAAAATGGACAAAGCACTTATTTCGCTTCGGATATCGCTTATCATATGCATAAACTGGATCGTGGATTTGAACAAATAATCAATATCTGGGGCGCAGATCATCATGGCTATATTCCCCGCGTTAAAGCAGCCATGCAGGCACTTGGAGCAGATACCCAAAAACTTAAGGTGTTATTGGTACAGTTTGCGGTGTTATACCGTGGCGGAGAGCAAGTACAAATGTCTACCCGCTCAGGATCGTTTGTCACACTGCGCCAGTTGCGAAATGAAGTAGGACAGGATGCGGCGCGTTTTTTCTATGTGATGCGCAAGTCTGAGCAACATATGGATTTTGATTTAAAATTAGCCACCTCTAAAACCAATGAAAATCCAGTGTTTTATGTGCAATATGCGCATGCACGCGTGTGTAGTGTGCTCAAGCAGTTAGAAGAGAAAGGCTTGCAACGTGATATTCAGCTCGGTGAAGACAACCTGGATAAGCTGACAGAAGAGCAAGAAATAGCTTTAGTCAGCAGTTTGACACGCTATCCTGAAGTATTAGAACGCGCTGCAGTGCAACATGAGCCGCATTTATTAATTAACTATTTACGTGAATTAGCAGCTGAATTTCATACTTATTATAATGCTCATCAGTTTATTGTTGATGATGTCGCGTTACGAAATGCACGGCTGAATTTAATTTATTCTGTAAAACAGGTTTTGGCTAATGGCTTAAACCTGCTTAGAATCAATACTCCGGAATCTATGTAATGGCACGAGACTATAAGTACCGGGCAAATAAAGCCGATCAACCTCCTAAAAGGCAACCCACCAAGGCTAATAAGCGCTCTTCTGCTACTCGAACGAGAGCAAATACAGCCAATAACCAGGCCGGAGTTCCTGTCTGGCGCTGGCTCCTGGCATTTATACTCGTCGGCCTATTTGCTTATTTTCTCTATAGCCTGTCTTTAACACCGACCACCGACCAGCCATCAAGAGTCACTAAACCTCTTGCTCGCCAGGTGGAAAAAGCAACACCTGAAAAAGCCCCTGAGCCGGTTAAAAGTGTTAAAAAAGAACCTGAAAAACAGGAGATTCAGTACGATTTTTATACCATTTTGCCCGAAGCTGAATTTGTTATTCCTGATCATGAGGTAAAAACACGCAAACGGGAAGAACGTGTTGGCAAAGCAAAATCAGGCGTTCAGTATTCAGTTCAAGCAGGCGCTTTTCGTCAATATAAAGATGCCGATAGTTTAAAAGCAAAATTAATCATGATGGGCTTTTCTCCCCAGATTGAAAAAGCCGTTATCGGTGCAATGACCTGGTATAGAGTTAAAATGGGGCCTTATAATCAAATGGCCTCAGTTGATGCCATTCAATCCCGGCTTAAATCCAATAATATGGATGCGCTTGTGATTGAGGTAAAAAATAACAGAAAATAGTGTAGTGCGGACTTAAAAAAGACGGCTTTTTTTATTTTTTATACAAGGGATTGTGATGTTTTTATTGCGGAATTCATACTGTGCCACACAAAGTCTAAAGCGTAATGTTTTGCATGATCTTAGGCTTAATATCCTGATACGTGGAATATTTACATCATATATAGGTAGTATATGGAAAATTATCTATATATCAACAATGTTATGATTAATACAGTTTGGGGCAATGGGTCTCAGTGAAAGTGATTATTGATATCTCGTTTGGGTTGGAGGTGGTTCTGTTTGATGAAGTATTTAATCTACAGGAGATGCTTATGAACAATTTCAACATCATTATCAACACAATGGTTTGCGTTTGGTGCGAAGTGGCGTTACTGCGGAATCTGCCTGGAGGCAACTTCAACCCAGTTAGAGATAGGTAGTTTACGGACATTGAGATCTTCTCAAGAGTGCGCCAGGGTTCGATTCCCAATTCCGCACCAAATTCACGATTCGTTTCATTTAACTGTCTTTGACAGTTCATTAACTCAGTATTATGTGTTTCTGGAGAGTTCATGGTCTTACCTGATATAACTGTCTCATATGATGAGTCATTCTCAAGTGACAATTTTAATGAATTTCAACAAGCATTAGCCTATGAAAAGTTAAATATTGTTGTTGAGTCTAGACCTAAAGCAGGAGCGTTTGCCTGTCATGAGTGGTTTATTCCTACTGCTATCATAGTTTTTATAGGAAAATCCTATTTTGACGGTTTTCTAAAGGAAATGGGGAAAGATCATTACCAAGTGTTAAAAAATAATTTGGCAGAACTCACAAATAAACAAATGTCGAAGCCAAAAATAGAGCCAACCATTATAGGTACTCAAGGTAAGGTGAGCGTAAATAATCCATACTCTATGGCTTATTCAGTTTATGCAGAGGCAAATGATGGAAACAGATTTAAATTATTGATCCCAAAGCCCTCAAATGCTGGTGACTACACAGAGATAATTTATAAATTTCTTGAGTTCTTAAATGATTATCATATGGGAATTAAAAATGAAGAAAGTATTGGTTTTAACATGAGTATAAAGCCACCAAGCAGACTAATTTTTGTACATATGAACTTAGAAACTAAAAAAATCGAATGGTTAAATCATAATTTTACATAACTGGGGTCCATATAACTGGCATAGAATAACTATGGTCAGGTACAAATTAAGCCCTGAAGTGGGAAGCGTACTGCGATTTCAATTTTTTATAACCAAAAAATCAACCAAGACAAGCTGATTATTTTTACGTTAAGCGAATTAAATTTAAAAAAGAGGAAAAATTATGAAAACCATGAATTGCAGACAACTCGGCGGTGCGTGCGAAAAAGAATTTCATGCCAATTCTTTTGAAGAGATTGCTGAAATGAGCAAACAACATGGAATGGAAATGTTTAAAAAAAACGATGAAGCGCACCTTAAAGCAATGCATGAAATGCAAGATCTTATGCAAAATCCTGAAGCGATGCAGGAATGGTTTGAAAGCAAGAAAAAAGAATTTGAATCAATGCCTGAGAAATAAAAAGCAACCACTAACCTAAGGGGTCACTGGTAGCGGCATTACTGACTGACCCTTTGACCTCACTATGATCTTGGAAGGAATAGGAAGCATATGCAAATAAATAACGGTGCGGTATTAAAAACAAGTAAAGAAATTGAGATTTATGCGCCAATATCAGCTGTGTGGAAAATACATGCTGACATAAATGCATGGAAAAATTGGCACCCTAATATATCCTATGCCGTACTTGAAGGAGATCTAGAAACAGGCTCATATTTTGAATGGAAATCTGATGGATATAAACTTAAATCTACAATTATGGAAGTTGATGAGAACAATATACTAGGGTGGAAAGGTAGCGGCTTTGGAGCTTCTGCCATTCATATATGGGAATTCACCACGCTGGATAATGGGAATACTTTGGTGCGTACAAAAGAATCAATGGATGGCTGGTTAGTTAAACTGTTTAAGGGCATGGTGAATAAAAAACTAAATGATTCGCTAGATGCATGGTTAGCTGCGTTAAAATCTAAGGCAGAATCCAGGTAAAAGCCTTATAACAATGTTAGAAGCGAAATCAACCGAGTCTGCCCTCTAGATCTACTTCAGGCTATCAAGATATGAACCCATCCGATATTGGTATGGCTTATAATCAAATTACCCATTTGTGGAAAAGTGAAGACTTCAATAGAGAAAATGGTATTGATCAGCACAAGCGAGCCATAGCTTTTGTAAAGAACAGAGGCAAAGCACTTGATGTGGGTTGTGGCTGTACTGGACGATTTATCGATCTTCTCCTGGAGGAAGGTTTTTCTCCTGAGGGTGTTGATGTTTCGGAGGCTATGATTACCTTGGCCCGAAAAAGACACCCTGAGATAAATTTTCATCAACAAGACATATGTGAATGGGAAATTCCTGAGAAATATGACCTTATAACAGCCTGGGACAGCATTTGGCATATACCTCTTGATCAGCAAAAAAAGGTATTAGCAAAACTGGTTTCTAGTCTCAACACGAATGGAGTATTAATATTCTCTTTTGGGGGAACAGATGAAGAAGGTGATCATAAAAACGATTTCATGGGACCAGAGATGTATTATTCAATATTAGGTATCAATGGATTTTTAAGGTTATTTATTGATTTGGGCTGTGTTTGCAGGCATCTTGAATATGATCAATATCCAGAATTACACACATACCTTATTGTTCAAAAAGCCTGACAAAGCCATAAATAACTAGAAATATCTAAGGTCAGGTACGAATTAAGCCTTGAAATGGGAGGCGTACTCGATTTCAAGATTTTATAATCGGGAATAAGAGCTGGTTTTTCTCCAGCCCTCCCCTCAGCCCCCCGCGTGCTAATCCGCACGGAGCGCTTTATTAGTCATTTAAATAATAGTTGTTACACATTGTTCTTTAATAGACGCTAAGCCTTGTGATTTAGCCTGTCATTATTGAGATCCATTTGCACAGCCTTGGTTTTCGCCAGTTCTGTCGAAAGGCCCAAACCAATCAATTTTCGAATACGGGTTTTTCATTCTGTACCAAAAACCAAAGACAATCCCCTTTGATCACTGAATACTGCACAGTATGGCGAAATTGTTGAGCAATTTTACCGCAACGAATGCCCTTAAAAAATACATTATACAAACTAATTTAAAACACAGTATCAACATGGTTTTGTGTAATATTAGAATAAGTAAGGTAAATGCCGTATACATTTAAGTGATTTAGCTTATTTATTTGCAAAAACGAGCATAGACATGGCTTTATTACTCTATTTTCAATAAGCCAAAAGTTATACATTGCATTTATGATGCCAAAGCTGGCGGCTAATTGTCGCGCGGCAAAATGCCACATTTGCAAAGAGCTGTTGCTCACATAAACTATGTCCAACTCTTGAATGCGATCCTTTCTGGATATAAGAGCTATCTCCTTCCTCTTAATGCGGCTGTAATGGTCGCATTTTTTTTCTAAAGGGTTTACCCATTATGAAACGTACAAATCACTCACTCCCCAATTCCCCTAGCTGCGCCAAAGAATTACTTAAACATATTGTGTATCATGAAGCAGGCCATGTGGTGGCAATATATTTGCGTAACCACCAGCAAAAATTACCCCCGGTCTTTTTTGAGATCATGATTAACAGACAACAGCAAAATCATCATTCATATTTTGCCCAGGTATTAGGTGGCAGATTAATTGATAATTTACCTGTTGCTGAAATAGAAAATAATCAATTAGGTTCTTTCGAAGAACAGCAAAGCTTGCAGAAAGCCTATGAGGCAGATATTATTAACCTGCTGATTGGTCCTTTGGCAGAAGCTAAATATGTAGCACTGCGTGATGATGAGATATTAAATTCACATTTAATAAATATAGTCGCCTTAAAAAATTACGGAGGACATTCCGATATAGAGCAGGCATCTCGCTATTTAGAATACTTTATCCCCAGTCCTGCTGAGCGTGAATTAAAAATCAATGAACTCTATATTAAAGCCTTTCGCTTTATCGAACAACGCAATAACTGGAAGTGCATTCAGTCATTTGCCGAATACTTATTAAAAAGTGAACAGACGATTATTTCCTGTGATCAAGCCAGCGATATTTTGGAATATTTCTGTGTCAATTGATTTATATTCTGGCCAATAGAGCTGCATATAAAATCCACTGAAACTGTATCTGACCTCAGTTCATGATTAGCCACTAAACAGGCAACAATATTGATCATATAATTTGCAAGCGAGTGATGCCTATACATCATCCGAGGCTAAAAGCACTGTCAGCTTTTTAGCAATGTACTCTCTTTCGTAAAGCTTTCTGATGATATTTTTGCTAAGCCTGGGTACTGGCTTTCGGTCATCAGCATGTCCTCTGGTAATAATGGTAAACAACAGTATTTCACTACGATCATCGACAATGATAGGCAACTCAAACCGGTAAAAACCAACCCATTGATGTGGCTTGCCAAGCCGCACTTTTTACGTCGTTTCTTTTAGCATGTTTCGATTTGAATCGATTCCCACTTAGAGATAGAAATGATTCACAAAAATTATCTACATAACTAAATGTGTGCGTTAAACTTATCATTTGGCAGCTGTTTAAAAAATAGTGCCTTAGTCGTTTATATTCTTGCAGATTTTTTATAAACAGGCGGCCCTTTCTTACTTTGAACTCAGGTTACATAACTCAGCTATCGGTCAACATTCGGCCAACTTGAAAGTCACAATCGTGACCACGCGAAAGATAATAAACCCTCTGCAAACATCAAACGACTCCGCGGCTTCTAAAAGTTATTCCAGGGGAGGTAACAGGTATTCCCTGTACAGTTTATTGAATAATCCGGATTAGTACAGCTGGGGGTAGCCCAGGTAATGTTCCCGGCAAGAACCTGCGCGTTAAAGGTGCAGGACGCACCGGAAGTCACCCCGGAGATCTTGACATTGGCTCCATCGAACAGTAAAAAATATGGCCAGGGATGGACGTCTTGGTTGGTCCGGTTGATTGCCGAATGGTAACGTCCATCGATGCGTCGTCGGATGTGGCGGGATTGGTTTGTTTAATCTCGACCAGAAAGGATGGCTGATTGACTGCATTGCCGGGTTGCGTCCCGGTGATAGAAAACGTGGAACCCTCGGTATATCCCTGACACCCAGGATTTTTACCAGGATCGAAACCGGTATCTGGCAGTAATTGCGTATTCAGATCTTTCAGGGAACAATTGGAATCAAAAATACCATAGTAGTTTTCGGCATTGTCCGGGTGTGCTGGCGACTTTGCCGGTTCATCATAGGCTTCAAAGACTAGCGCGCTGCTCGTGTTGCTTGCCGTGCGCACGAAACTATAAAGGTCTTGCAGATAGTCAGCAGCATTTGCCACGCTCGGCTCACATGGGGTGTTATTAAGGTAACAGAAATATTGGGCCCATTGTCCGGTTCCATCAGTTGCCCACCCCGTTTCCGCCATAAGAATTGGTTTGGGAGCCTGATAAAACGATTGCTGCTTGACCTTAGTGTAGTTCGACGCAATTGAGTTATCGAGTGTGGCATTGGATGCGGCTTGACCGGCAGGCGTCACCCCCCATTGAAAAGGGTATGGATCGAAGCCCAGGGGCGCTTGTGCAGATGAAGCACTGATAAGCTTCTGCATATCAGCTGGATTACCGGGTGTTACCAGATTTCCAGACACCAGTGCGGTTCCGACCGGTACTGAGGATAGTTGCTTCGCTGCCAAAGTGACCTGTATTTGTCGAATTGCGCTGGCCAGGTAGTTAATATTGGTGTTGCTGTAGTTTTCATGACCCGCGAGAACCAGTGATACAGTATTTTGGAAGGTACTAACACCCACCGCTTCAATGACATTGATAAGTACCTGTATGGCGGCCGTTGTCGAAGTCTGATTGCCACCCTGAGGAATATCTGCCTCATAAATGACAGACAAACCCAAAGCACTTGCTTGCATGATTAGGTCAATCCAGGAGTATGGATCTGTTTGGTAGGACCGGGCAATGGTAAAACCAGCCGCCTTGAGCTGGGTTAATTCTGCATAGATATTTGTCACTGGCGTATTAGTGCTATCCATGCCAACGTAAAATACGTTATGGCCGTTGAAGATACTACCGGCGGAATAGTGATTAGGCTGATAGTCAATGCCGATAAGACCTATCCACCCAGGTGCGGCAGGTGTGCCAGGTGGACTATTTAACAGACCGTTACTACCGAGATTACCATTGACATCAGAAGTATCGTCATCTGCATTCAACGAGGCTTCTATCAATTTTATACAAACGCCCTCCTGTTCCTCTTCGCCGAAAATAAAGTCAAAAGAATCGGCTCTTTGCACAAGTTTGACATCAAAATATCTGCCATCATATTCGCCTCCCGGGTCATCAACATTTACACAAGGGATAAAGACTTCACCTGAGTGTAAATTAACTCTAGGTCCACCAGATATTTGATCCGCAATGAGTTGATTTGAGGATAAAGCCATCAGAACAGAAATTGAAATTAAACGTTTCTTCATAGTTATTCTCTTATTAAATAAAGCTGAGGTTAACCAATAGATTGTTAGATAACCAGGCTATTTATCAGGATTCTACAGCATATAATCAATATAGGTATTGAGGAAGCAAATGATTTCCAACTATGAATATAGCGATTTTTGCCTCTTGTTAGCAAGACTTTATTTTTTTCATTAGAAAAAAGAGGAGATGAATTTCTGGGTTTATTTGCTTAAAAACTTGTCCAGTTCATTTGCAAAAGATTGTCGATCACTTTGGCTTAATGCCGATAGGCCACCTGTTTCTATACCACTAGAGCGGAGAGTATCCATAAAGTCGCGCATATTAAGACATTCTCGAATATTATTAGCGGTATACATTTCACCTCGATGATTCAAAGCATAGCCGCCTTTTTTAATTGCCTCGGCCGCCAATGGAATGTCACCGGTGATAACCAGATCGCCGGCACCAAGTCTTAGCACTATCTCATTATCAGCGATGTCAACCCCCCTGCCCACTTGAATAAATTTAATATAACGCGAGGGAGGTAAACGTATAAACTGATTTGCGACAAAAGTCACAAAAACCCCGGTACGCTCAGCAGCTCTACATAAAATATCTTTGAGCACTACCGGGCATGCATCAGCATCAACCCATATTTTCATATTCCAAAAGCCTTCATTAGTAAGTGCTGCGGTCACAACGCAGGATTTTGTATTTTTTTACTGAGATTAACGAGGTTGAAAGAGGAATTATAAAATCATGCATTTATAATCCCACTCCCAGCCTTCTCCTTCTGGAAAAGACGTTTACATTTTGACAAGCAATCTACTGACTGTTTGTCCTGCAACAGCTCAGTATTTATTGTTTAGCTGAGAAGTATAACAGAGACAGGGCCTAAGCTGAGGTTTCTACTGTGTGTACATGCACATCTCGTTGCGGATAAGGAATAGATATATTTTCCGCATCAAAACGGTCTTTTACCGCACGAGTGACATCCCAATAGACAGCAAAATAATCACTGGTATTAGCCCAGGGACGGACTACAAAATTAACCGATGAATCGGCAAGTTCATGTACTTTTATAACGGGTTCAGGATCTTTATGAACCAAAGGATGTTGTTGCAATATATCCAGTAACACGGTTTCTGCCTTGGCTATATCATCATTGTAGCCGATGCCAAATATCATATCCACGCGTCGTGTCTTGCTTCCGGTTACATTGGTGATTGTGCTGCCCCAGATTGAGTTATTTGGAATCACTACCGTTTGATTATCAGGTAATTTTAATGTTGTTGATACCAGCGTCATGGAATTAACCGTACCCGTCATTCCGGCAACATTGACCACATTACCAATATCGTAAGGGCGATAAATTAAAATCATTAATCCAGAGGCAAAATTACTTAAAGTACCCTGCAAGGCAAAACCGACGATAAAGCCAACGGCGCCCAAAGCGGCAATCAGTGGCGCAACATTCACTTCCAGCATAGACAGAGCAATCATAATACCAATTAATTTAGTCAAATTGCGTACCATGCCAACAAAGAATTCTTGTAGCAAGGATGAAGTACTTTTTAGCCTGCGTACCGCTTTTTCAGTTATTCTGGAAAAAACGCCGACTAACAGACTAAAGATAAATAAAGTCACAAAAAATAAGCCAAAATTTATCGCCCAGCGTATTCCTCCTTCAGGCGATTCAAGCCAGCCTGTTATGGATGCCAGCAATACAGTAGAATCTTTGGCTTCAAATTTTACAGCGGATACTGCACCAAGATAAGTCTCATAATCAGTTACATCGCCCCCTTTGCTTTGTAGTTGGTGCAGAATTAAATTGATTCGATCCGTGAGTTTGATTTGTTGCTCTTTTAGCAGTTTTAATTGCTCTAACATGACTTCTTTTTGAGTAGCATCTGCCTGGGCAATTTGTATATTAAGTTCACTGATCTCCTGTAGGTGAGATTGCAATAAATCTTGCCAATGATCAGCTGCGGCTTTTAAATCATCCTGTGAGAGTGGCGTTAAACGAAATCCCAGCTCTTTAACATCAATACTTTTCTGGCCAACTGGATTTTCAGATAAATCTATTTCTGCCTGCACTGGCACTATCCAGAGCAAACAAAACATAACGAAGCCTACAGCGAGTTGTTTAGTAAACATCATGATTATTTCCTTTTTTTAAGCATCAGATTTTTTAATGAGACAAAACAATCATCAGTATACACAATCATAGCGTGCAATAAGCAGCCATTTAACTAAAAAATATACGAATTCTCAAATCCATTTTTGCGCTCAGTATCATAGAATATATAGCATGAGAATCAGGATAAATTGTTTATACAAGTCAGTTGAACATCCTATGTTTCGCGATTTTACTCGCTAGTAATGCGTTGCACTACATTTTTAATGATGAGATTTATTTTGCTCAGGCACTAACATAGGAAATTTTTTTGCGGCAAATTCAGTATGGCATTCGACACAGGCTGTGTTTAACTTATAGAAATAAAAGTTAACAATTTCAGCATTTTTCATTTCTGCAGCATGAGCCAACATGCCTGCTGAGCGGTGGAATGTCAGGTCTTGCTTGATAAATTCTGCCGGGAAAGATTTATGTAGGACATGACGCTGAGCGGTTGTTAACTGTTGTTTTAACAGATAACTCTCTTCTATATTTTTACCTGTTTCGGCTATTTTGTCCCAGTCACCACTGGCGATAGCAGGGACTAATGACATCATGCCTGTCTGAATAGATTGCATTTCCAGCTGAAGCAATTGATGAATCTCGGCATCTAGCTGTAAATGCGTTATGCGCGCGCTGGGTTCAATTTTTTTATGTGTTTGATGTAAGCTACTACAAGCAGTAATAAATACACTGAGAAGGATGATGGTCAAATTAAGGTATGGTTTCATTGCTGTGCAGGTTTTTATATCGGGGAGTGCCGAAAGGATGGGCAATGCCCATCCTCTTCGAAGATAAAGCTATCAAGCTATATAGCAGAATGCTTATTCCGAAAACTCTATACTTAGTCCGCTTAAACAGTTGTTATCTGCTTCTAATACATTGGTAACAACCATATAGGTAATAGCACTTGCAACAATAGCTGTAATAAGC
Source organism: Methyloprofundus sedimenti (assembly GCF_002072955.1). Taxonomy (NCBI): domain Bacteria; kingdom Pseudomonadati; phylum Pseudomonadota; class Gammaproteobacteria; order Methylococcales; family Methylococcaceae; genus Methyloprofundus; species Methyloprofundus sedimenti. The sequence goes on from NZ_LPUF01000004.1 coordinate 97,720, forward strand.
ACTGTTAAAAAGGTATTGCAATTCCTGGATGTACCCTGGAAGGGTTCTACACCTTCGATAATTGCGTTACTTGCCTTAATTTTTCCGTTTTCTTCGATTAAATCGTAATGAATAATATCTCCGACTCGCGGGCGTCGACTCATATTGTTTAATGATGAAATATGAATAAATACATCGTCTTCTTTGTTATCACTTTCGGTCCTGATAAAACCGAACCCTCTATCATCCTTCCAGGCTGCAATAGCCCCTGTATATTGTTGTGTTTCCATATAAACCTCTTCGTTTCTTTATATCGTCGCGCCTGGCCCCTGGTGATAAATGTAATCGGCAACAGGCACACCACCCAGCAGATGCTCTTTTATAATTCGATCCAATTTTTCGCTGGTAATATCATAATACCAGACTCCATCCGGTTGCACGCAAATAAGCGGTCCAGATTTACAGGTTCCAAAACAAGTTGCTCTACTGCGTTTGACTCTAAGTGCCCCTTCATTCAGCCCGGACTCTTTGAATTTGTCTTTCAACTGCTCGTAAAGAGATTGTCCTTTATTATCTTCGGTACACCTTTCTCCAACACAAACCAGCAGGTGCCGGGTATAATCCATCATTTTAGGCTTCATTACCTCAGTCATTGTTTTGCTCCTCTGTTAGCGCTTGCCATGTCTGAGAATAGGCTTCTAGTTTTTGGGCACTGAACTCGCCGTTTTCTTTAGTCAGCAGAAGTCTGAAAACAAGGTGCCCTTTATTATCGATAAAGTTGACTCCATAGGATTTACCTTCACGACAAGCCAGATATGCGGAATCTACTTTGTGCCAATTAATATGACAATGAAATGCCTCCGTTTCGATATTTAACCACTCACCGCGTAATTGAAAATCTTTTGCCTGTAAAAATAATTCAGTAACAGCACCTGCTTCGGCGCGTACTATACCGCGCAAACGGCCCCATGTTTCACAGCGCTTAATGACTTCATTTAGTTTGTCGGTTTGAATATGTGCGGCTTTATGTTCACCTGCGTTTTCGCCTGCGGCAATTGCATTCAACACTTCACCCACGGGAACGCCAAAATAATCGGCGATTTTCTCCAGAGTTAAACCGGGGGTATCCTGTACATATTGGCGTAAACAAGCGTACCAGCCTTCTAAGCCCATTGTTAATGAAATACCTGCTTGCTCCCCGTCTTTTGCTGCTCCAGTTAGACTGCTGTATTTATTGGCATATCCTCTGGGGGTAATCATTAATCCTTCTTTAATAAAGGTCGATGAATTGCCAATTAATACCGTAGTCAGCATACCTATATCGCATTCCGCCATTTCATCCAGGCGCACAAGCTGAATCGACTGCCTGCGTCTATAGGCAGACTTAACAACGGCAACCGGCGTGTCGGGGCGACGATAGCGCAATAAAATAGCTTGCGCTTCGACAATTTGCTGAGTACGGCGGCCACTTTTGGGATTATATAAAGCAACCACAAAATCAGCGTGTCCCGCAGCTTCAATGCGCCGGGCAATTACTGGCCACGGAGTTAATAGATCAGATAAAGAAATCGAGCAAAAATCATGGGTCAGCGGAGCACCAACCAGGGAAGCACAAGCTGATAGCGCAGTACTTCCTGGAACTATTTCCACCTGAATATCATCGCTGGGTTTCCAGCCCGCTTGCAATAGCACCTCATAGGTAGGCCCGGCCATGCCATAGACACCAATATCGCCCGAGGAAATCAAGGCTACTGTTTTACCAAGTTTCGCTTGTTCATAAGCTTCTACACAGCGATCAATTTCTTCGGTCATGCCTTTTTTGACCACTTCTTTGCCGTCAAGCAAATCTTTCACTAATTTAATATAAGTTGTGTAGCCAATGACTACATCGGATTCTGCTATGGCGGCTTTGGCTTTAAAAGTCATATGCTCTTCTGCGCCTGGACCAAAACCGACTAAATAAATTTTTCCGTTCATATCTTTGTTCTCATTCTTACGATGGAAACCGTTGCGTTTTTACCCTCTTCACCACGGTATTTGTATTTTTCAACTAATAAATCAGACATATCCGTCTCAGCCGCTAAAATCGCAGCGGCTTCAGAGACTGAAGGTGTGCCTACATATTTCATAACCACTGCTGATGGGCTGGGAACAGGCACACTGGCTAACTGTTCTGCGGAATAAAAGTACAGAGGTAAAGCAAGTTTCTCAGCTAATTGCAATAAAGCGACTTCATCCTGTTTTTTATCGATACTCGCTAAATGAGCTACCTGCTCAAGGCATAGATGAGCAGAAGCCAGGGCTTTATCAATTGCTGTTTCCAGGGTGATCAGTGACGCGCCTCTATCACAGCCTAAACCTAAAACCAGCTTCATTCAGGAACTCTGTAAACCACCAGGCTCTCATTAAGCTGCTGCCAAAGGCTATCAGGAACATCTTGATTTGTTACCCATAACACCGCCTTAAACTGACTTAAATCAACACCTGCAAAGTTCTCAAATAAAAAAATATTTTTAGGTAACGGAGTACTGCGAGTCCACCAGTTTTTACTGCCGACTTCCTGAACGAAAGCAATAGGTTCTTCATTCACCACATGCGCAGAAACGCGAGTAATATTAATCTTAGGTGCTTCAACTTGCCAGCCCAATTCACGTCCCAAAATATCCACAGGAATAGTATTTCCCACATCGGAAGCTGTTGTTAATACCGGTGTTGCCTGTAATAAATCAGCCAGCATTTCAGCGCAGGCATTAGCGCCTCCGACATGGCCTGATAAAACAGGAATAACAAACTGTGCCGCATCATCTATGACGATAATGCCGGGGTCTTCATCTTTGGATTTTAAAAAGGGAGCCACTAAGCGCACCACTGCGCCTAAAGAGACAAAAAATACAATTTGATCATAGTCGGTGAATAGTCTGGCGATTTGTTCTCGAAAAGGGCCACTATAGAACTGAACAGGCTGATGACTATTTTCCAGTAAATCACGGAATTTTTCTGAGACTAAAATATCAGCATCAGGGAGTTTTGTAGCAAGCTGTGCGACCTGCTTGGCACCATGCTTGGTGATGGCGACTAGAACAATTTTAGGAGTGGGCATAATATTCCAGGATTATAAAAAAGAATATTATAACCTAGTGAAACAGTAGGAAATAGCAGCTATGATAATTAGCTGTTTTATATTTTCATAGTCTGGAGATAAAACTCCAATGATAGCCAGAAGACTGCTTATGCTTTAGTAGTTAGCAGTCTTCTGTATTATTTTTTCGGCTTACTTGAACCCGTGTTTTTAACGTTTTACTTCTTTTTCAATAAAAGTTTTGCCGTCTATTTCTAACTTGGAAATCCCGCCTACAGTTTCGTGTAAAGTACACACTGCTTTTTTAAAACTATATTCATCATCAGTCTTTGCAGAATCCCAGGTCATTGAAACAAAAGTTTGATGATCGGTATCGGTAGAAGTAGGAAAATAAACCTGATCGCCAGTGAATTTTTTTATCGCAACGGGACATTTTCTGGATGCCATCGTTTCCATTGCGACAGTTGCTCTAACCATAGACTCGTTTTCTTTTTGTTCATTGGTTTTTTCTTTATTGGAGCCGACCATAAGAAAGCCCAACACAAATACACCAACTACTGCAGCCAGTAATTTCTGAGTACCATTCATAATATTTCCTCTATTTTTGTTATATTTAAGGTTTGCTTTTTCCTGCAACCGCGGATAAGTTCGCCTTTCATTCTATGGGAATTATGTATCATTAGCAATGATAGATAATTGACTTTTTGTCCTTTTAAACTTAATACATCATGGACAATTCGCTCTTCACTAGACCCAGCTTTCTCGATAAAACAAGACTGAGTTAATAAATCCTTATGTGCTAATAGGTCGAGTATATCATCAAGTATAGGCTTGACCTTTAATAATATTAAGGTATCAAAGTCACTTAACATATTTTCGATCATTTCGATGCCGTATCCAGCGGGAATAATGGCTACGGTGTCATCCGTATCGGCCAGAGGCATTTTAGCGCGTGCGGCGGCGGCATTAAAAGAACTGACTCCTGCAATGGTTTCGATATCAACAGTTTCATCCAGCGCAGCGACCGTTTTTGCCAAATGCTGAAAAGTCGAGTAGGTTGACGCATCTCCTTCGACTAAAAAAACCACATCCTTACCAGCCTGTAGTTTGGCCAAAACCTGCTGTGCTGCCTGTAGCCAGTACTTAGCTAATATTTCTCGATCATGCGTCATCGGAAAAACCAGTTCTGTATGGTTATCTGGCGGTATTAAACCTGCTTCCAGAACGATATTGAGTGCGTAACTTTTGCCTTGTCTTTTTCTCACAGGATAGGTCCAGTCTGCATCTGAATGTAACAAATCCCAGGCCTTACGCGTGATTAAGCCTGGATCTCCAGGACCTAAAGAAACACCGTATAACATACCGCTCATACTTGATTTTCCTTTTGTACACAAACGATCCAGACTGGATTTTCAGCGCGCATTCTATGCATATGTAAAATAGGCTGGCTGCGAGAGGCTTGTAATTGGATGATATCCCACGTTGCACCACTTTGTTTTAATACTTCCAAAGCCGTACTTAAATTTTCTAAAGTAACAAAATTCATCACCAGACAACCTTTAGCTTGTAGCCTGTCCAGACAAAGCGCAATGAGCTCAGCCAGTTCACCACCTGACCCTCCAATAAACACAGCATTAGGTGCTGGCCAGTTCGCCATTCCCAGCGGCGCTTTATTTTCAATTAAGGTGTAATTATGTAAGCCAAAGTCATGCCCATTTTCACTTGCAATCGCAAAGTCCGCGACATTTTTTTCGACGGCATAGATATGACCGTTCTGGCATAATTTCGCGGCTTCAATTCCTACTGAACCAGATCCTGCACCAATGTCCCAGACGATACTTGTTGATGTTAATTGCATTCTTGCCAGCGAAACTGCACGAACCTCACGCTTGGTAATAAGGCCCTTATCAGGTTTACGTTGTTTAAAAGCATCATCCGCATAGCCAAAAAGCAATTCCGGCTGCCTGGCCTGTCGCCTGTATAAAATAACGACATCGTTACCATTAAAAGATTGCTCTGCTAATTCAACAATACTGCAATCCTGAAATATTTTTTCATCCGCACACAGTAAGTTTTCCGCAACCACCATGCTAAACAAATCTGCCATATTTTCCATGATTAACATGCGTGCAATACGGGCAGGATTATTTTCAGGACTGGTTAAAATCGCTAATTTATCATGTTGATTTATCGCTTGTAATAGCTTATAAAAACCGTGTTCTGCACCAGAGCCCGGTCGCCAATCTCCGGCATCTTTATGATGTACCGAGCAGATTTTAGCATCCTGCCAGGACATTCCAATGCTGGCAAACGCTAATTGCACAGCTGAAATATTAGGCATAATACCCAGCTTTTCAGCGCCTAGTTTTTTAGCTAAAAAACTGGCAATCCCATGACATAGCGGATCGCCTGTAGCCAACACCACAACTTTTTTTTGCTCAGCTAACGCGCGATTGATCCATTCCGGCACTTCAGTTAAATGCCCTGTTAAGTCTTTACATTCTGCGGATTTGATAGAATTTTTAAATAGCTTTAATACCCGGGTCGCGGCGATCACAACATCGGCATTTTCCAAAGCATCTAATGCAGCGAATGAAAGGCCTTCAATACCGTTATCCAATACTCCGATAACCTGACAATGATTAGACATAATCTACTAGTTTTCCTCCTTCAAAATCACACATTAATATTCGATAGCTAAAAACCCCGGGGTAACGCGCCTCCAGTGTCGCAACGACGCGCTGGCACAATGCTTTATAAAAAGCGGGACCTAGTCCTAATTCTTCCATGCGCTCCCCGGCAAATCGAGCTGTTTCACCACTGGCTATTTCAGCGCAAACCTCGGCATCGGCTCCTACTGCAGCAGCAAGATCCGCCAATAACTGAGTATTTACAGGGTTACGACGCGCATGAGTTATGACTTCACCCTGAGCAATTTTGCTGACTTTACCTACCATGCCGCCAATAATAATTTGCTTAATACCGACTTGTTGTGCGCTATCTAAGGCAGGACCTAAAAAATCGCCCATCTGCACAAAACAGGCAGGATCTAATTCCGGCAATTCACGTATGGTAAATTTTTCTGTTCGTCCGCCAGTGGTTAATACCACAGTTTGCTGGCCTTGATTAGCCGCCACCTCGACACCTTGCACTACACTGGCGCGAAAAGCGGCAGTAGAATAAGGGTAAACAATGCCCGTCGTGCCTAAAATGGAAATCCCATCAATGATGCCCAAGCGATCATTCAAGGTTTTTTTTGCCATATCCCGCCCACCGGGGACTGAAATAGTCACTTCCAGACTTTGAGCTTGCAAGAGCTCACCTGCTACCTCGCGGATATTAGCTTCAATGTTTTTTCGTGGAACAGGATTAATTGCCGGACCGCCGACTTCTAGACCCAGGCCGCGCATAGTAATGGTTCCCACACCATCTCCCCCTTTAAATAACACTTGATTGACTGAATCGGCTAATAAACGCACATCGACCGTCATATGCGCTTTATGGGTACAATCAGGATCATCACCTGCATCTTTTATAATGACGGCCTGAGCATGGCCAGCTGTCAGCGAACTCTGATGTACAGCAAAGCTGACGCGTTGACCATTAGGTAATAAAGATTCAATCTGCTCTGGTACTTTACCGGTCAATAGCCCTATAGCGGCCGCTCTTGCAGCTGCTGCTGAACAAGCTCCTGTGGTATAACCTTTGCGAGTACCTTTGGGTTTTTTAGGGGTCATTGGGTGTAGTACTTGTATAGAGTAAGTAAATCGAGGTATGCATATTAACTTGGAGCATGATCCTGAGACATCATTCGCAGATATAACGTTTCGGTAAAATAGCTCATCCAACGGCATTTTACGTCATGCCTTACTTTTCATGGCAGACTATAGCATAATTAATTATTATGCTACTTATACTCAGGTATAGTCCTGCAAAAAATACCAAGTCTATGGGAAAAAACATGTTAATAAAATTACTCTCAATTATTCTGTTATCTGCTTTATTGTCAAGTTGCGCAACATCCCCTACTGGAAGAAGCCAGTTACTGATGATGTCTAGTGGTGAAATGGATCAGATGGGTATTCAGGCATTTGATACTTTGAAAAAGGATACGCCAATTGAGCAAGATGCAAAAATCAACGCCTATGTACGTTGCGTAGCAACGGCTATTACCAATGAAGTAGGGGGCGAGTGGGAAGTTGTGGTATTCAAAGATCCATCAGCTAATGCATTTGCACTCCCGGCTCACAAAATCGGGGTGCATACGGGGCTTTTAGATGTTGCAACAAATCAAGATCAATTAGCGGCCGTGCTAGGCCATGAAGTAGCTCACGTTTTAGCAAATCATAGTAATGAGCGAGTTTCTCAACAAACGGTTGTTAGCCAAGGTATGTCGATAACTCAGGCGATATTAAATCCTCAATCCGAAATAGGAAAATCCGGCATGGGCTTATTAGGACTTGGAGCTCAATATGGCATTCTTATGCCGTATAGCAGAGCCCATGAATCTGAAGCAGATATTTATGGTCTGGATTTAATGGCAAAAGCAGGCTTTGATCCACGCGAGAGCATAACTCTCTGGATTAATATGGGTAAAGCAGGTGGAGAGAGCCCGCCTGAATTTATGTCGACTCACCCCGCACATGAAACACGCATTACGGATTTGCAAAAACATATGCCAGCCGCGCTGAAATTGCGTCAAGAAGCACAAGCTAATGGCAAAAATCCACAATGCAAATAACACTCTGGAAGCAAGACTATAGCCTCGCCAATATTCGGGGCTAAGTCTCTCCTCAGCTTATAATTATATTTTTTACTATCAGTAACATACAAGGTACGCCTGTTTTTACTTCACCTTTTACATGTTTAATGATAATAAAAACTAGCTAATAGCATAGGCAATTTGTTGTTCAGAATAATTTTAAAAATATGTATGCGTTAGGTGTTGATGTCCTTATATAGCCGCACTTCATTTACAAGTAAAGTAAAACAAATACTTATTTATTGGCTTGCTCTGCGAGTGCTAATAAAGCATGAATAGCGGCCACAACTAGCGTTGACCCTCCCTTTCTTCCTTCGGTAACAATCCAGGGAATATCGTTTAATAAAGCCGTTTCAGTCTTTGATTCAGCAGCAGACACAAAGCCAACTGGCATACCGACAATAAGGGCTGGACGTAAATTTTCTTCATTTATCATGCGGATTACTTCCAGCAACGCTGTTGGCGCATTGCCCACAGCAACAATGCTATTTTGTAATAAACCTAAACGCTGTGCCTTGCGCATTGCCTGTACGGCACGGGTACTATTTTCGGCTTTTGCCTGAGTAATCACATCTGCATCAGAAATAAAGTGATGCGTGCTTACACCAAAATGACTTAAGCGAGGTTTGGATAAACCCACACAAATCATTTCTACATCAGCAACAATATTAGCGCCTAGGCTAATGGCACTCAGACCTGCTGAAACTGAGTCCGGATGAAATCTGGTAAGACCATTGAATTCAAAATCAGCCGTGGCATGAATCATTCTACGCACAATGTTCCATTCATCTACCGAATAGTGATGTGTGCCTACTTCCTGATCGACAATAGCAAATGAGTCATGTTCAATTTTTTGCCCTGCCTGGGTCATTTGTTCTGTAATGGTGTTTTGTTGCATGATTATTCCAAGAATGTGTATGTGCAACTATGATAACAAATTTATACATTTTACCAACTAGCAGAGTGGCTAAAAAGAGACACTAACTAATTGCCAGGCCAGGCTTTTCCTTGTACATGATTATGTTGTGGTGCGGGATTGTATGCGAGGCAGACGACGATGTCCTGCTTTGGTTTTATGCGACTCAATCTTGAATAAGATTTCTGCAGGTCTATTCAGCCGTTCTAATCGTCACAATACAAATTAATAAGTTAAAAAATGCTCCAAAATATCGCTGGTTTGTTCACAGGAAATGATTGTTTCCTCACTTTCTAGTAAATAGCTGGCAAATAACCGGATGCATTTCCAGTTATTTGGGTCTTCGACAAAGCGAAAGGCTTTAGTATAGAGTTCGCTAATTTTTAATTCACGCTCAGCAGCACCAGGGATAAAATATTCTAAATAGCGAGATGCCTCCTCTATATCGGAATGTCCCCCGTAATTTTTTAAAGCAACTAGATTTATTAAATGTAAATTTAATATCTCATCATCACGCAGTGCTACATATTTAGCTTCTGCCAAAGGGCCGACCAGCAGGTTAATAACATCTGCCTCATAGGCCTTCTGCAAGCTTTGCTGTTCTTCTAAAGAACCTAATTGATTATTTTCTATTTCAGCTACGGGTAAATTATCAATTAATCTGCCACCTGATACCTGGGCAAAATATGCAAGATGATTTTGCTGTTGATGTTGTCTGTTAATCATGATCTCAAAAAAGACCGGGGGTAATTTTTGCTGGTGGTTGCGCAAATATATTGCCACCACATGGCCTGCTTCATGATACACAATATGTTTAAGTAATTCTTCAGCGCTACCAGGTGGATTGAAAAGTGAGTGATTGGTACGTTTCATAATGGGCAAACCCTATTAGAAAAAAATGCGACCATTACAGCCGCATCAAGAGGAAGGAGCTAGCTCTTATCCAGAACGGATTGCATTCAAGAGTTGGACATAGTTTATGTGAGCAACAACTCTTTGCAAATGTGGCATTTTGCCGCGCGACAATTAGCCGCCTGTCTTGGCATTAAAACTGCACTGTATAACTTCTGTCTTTTTGAAAATCCAGCAATAAAGCCATATTTCCACTCATTCAAGCAAATAAATAAGTTAAATCACTTAGATGTTTGCGGCATATACCTTATTTATTTTAATATTCTTCAAAACCTTGCTGTAACCTTATTTTTAAATTAGTTTGTGCAGTGTATTTTTCCGGTCTCTGATTGCTGTAAAATTACTCAACCATCTCACCTTATCGCATAGCATTCAGATATAGGCTAGCAACATATAACATTATAGACCATATATGGAAATTTCCCTGATTATCCCTACTTATAATCGTTGCTTGCTACTGAAACGCGCTCTGCAATCAGTCTTAGAGCAAAGCAGACCTCCCGATGAAATAATTATTGTCGATGATGGCTCTACCGATAATACGCTGGATATGCTTAATGACGAATTCCCGCAGCTTACAATTATTAAACAATCAAATAAAGGTGTGAGCACCGCCAGAAATATTGGCATACAGCAATCCCGTGGTAACTGGATTGCTTTTCTTGATTCTGATGATAGCTGGTTAGCAGAAAAACTAACAACTCAAATCAGGGCATTGCAACAGGCTCCTGAGTTAAAAATTTGCCATACTGAAGAAACATGGATCCGTAATGGCGTTAGAGTCAATGCCATGCACAAGCACAAAAAAACTGGCGGCTGGATTTTTGAACAATGCCTGCCTTTATGTACGATGTCCCCTTCATCAATTATGATTCATCGCTCGGTATTTGATGATGTTGGTCTGTTTGATGAAAACCTGCCGGCCTGCGAGGATTACGATCTGTGGTTACGCATCAGTGCAAAATATCCGGTGCTATTCCTGGAGCAACCGCTAATAAATAAATACGGTGGACATGAAGACCAGCTTTCACACAAATACTGGGGGATGGACAGGTTCAGGATACAGGCTTTGGAAAAAATCATTTCCCAGCCTGATTTAAGTGTAGAAAATAAACACAGTGCAATAAAAATGCTGTTAAAAAAGGCGCGAATCTTTAGAAATGGTGCACTAAAGCGCGACAAAATCGAATCTGCACAATACTATCAACAATTGCTTGATAAATATCAGTAATGATCTCACCGTAGGGCGGATTTTAGTCTGCTAATATGGCTAGCCCGTAATTTGTCATGGATTATCTGATTTTGCTACGGTCCAATTATCAGGCTGCATTAAAGGTTAATGCTAAAGTATACTTCGCGCGGTCACGGATGCGGATTTTAAAGCGAGTTGATTTTAGTCGAGAGCAAGGCTCTGGAACAGGCGCATAGCAAGCTACGCAACTACGCGGCTATCGGCTAAAATCGGCCGCTAGAAAACCGTATATATGGCTGCGCGAAGTATATCATTATCAATTTGCTTTAAAGCTTTGTAAATATGATTTACTTCATTTTTTGCGTTGACCTTATTGTTTTATCAAAAATTAAACACCCACTCCCGCAAATTTTTTAATCAATTAGGATTCTCTACTTACTATTACCTGCGGAAAAAATAACATGCACCTGGCTGGTAAAAGCGTCGATATTTCATGCAATCTCATTATAATAATGGACAAAGCTGCAGAGTGCTCTCATGACATAAGTAATGGGATGCTTTGAATTTCCACAACGACGAAAACGACGAGCTAAAACACTTGCCAACTCACTAATACCGATAATAACAATGGGCAGTACTATTTTATACGCTTGGTTTTTTCAACTTTAATCACTTAATATTAGATAACTCAATTTATTTTATTCAGTTGAGTAGTCTAAAAAAGAACAATTGGGATACCATCCTTATAGTATTTTTTCCTGAATTCAGATTTCCACATCCTCTGATAATACGAACATTAACCAACAATTCCAATAATCATGAATAAAACAGCAAAATTGGGAGAAAAAGCTCCCTTATTACAAATATCGGATTGGGTACAAGGAAATCCGACGAATATTGACCAGCTGGAAGGTAGGGTTATTTTAATTGAAGTATTTCAAGTCAATTGCCCTGGCTGTTTTTTATACAGTCTGCCTCAAGCTATTAGTCTGCATCAGAAATATTTTGATAAAGGTCTCGTTATATTAGGTATGGCCACTGCATTTGAAGACTTCGATAAAAACACATTGGAAAACATAGAGTTATTGGCGACACAGAATAAAGTGACAGGAGAAACCTTACGCGCACTAACAGAAAACAATCACTTGATTAATGGTCAATTGCCTTTTCACATTCCATTTCCATTAGCGATGGATCAAATAACAAAACACAAAAATGAAATTACAAATAATGAAGTAGATCTATTCATTAAACTGCATTTTCCTGATTTTATTCATCAAAATGAACGCCAAAAAAAACAAACCCAACAGAATGTTTTAAGCTACCTGCAATCACGTTTATCTACCGCTGAAACATTTAAGCTATACAATTTACAGGGTACACCCTCTCATATAGTGATTGATAAAAAAGGTCGTTTAAAAGCCTGTGAATTTGGTCATTTTTCAGATTTGGAGTGGCTTATATCTGCTTTATTAGAGGAATAAATTTTCTTTACTTTCAATAGACTCTTTACGCTTAAGAATATATTAAGGCGTATTCACAGAAAATAGCCTTGTGGATAATTTTTTTCTCCACTCGGAAGAAAGCTCTGGAATAAGAAGAGCTCTTTCCATAATTGATCTCGATGCAGGATAGTTTTTATCAAAATAAGCTCTAAATAAGGATTGAATGTTTACCTTAAATACGCCTTCCTTAACCAGCTCTACTTTGCTACCCGTTTCAACAACCCCCTCTTGTATGACTCTAAGGTAAGCACCCGTAGCAAAATTCTCAATAAATAAACGCGGCATATTTTGATTCCCAACTGCAAGCCCCAGTTTAAAACAAGGTACTCTGGGTTGTGTTATTTCTAAAATGCATTGCCCAATACTTAACTGATCGCCAATATGTAAAACAGATTCATCAAAGCCTGATATGGTTAAATTTTCCCCAAATCCACCTGGTTTTAATTCTGGATTTTGCAGCACTTTACTCCAATAGGAGTAGTGGTCAGAGGAAAAGGCATAAACAGCTTTATGTTCACCTCCATGATTTTTTAAATCTGCTTGCTGATCCCCCTTCAGATTGTCTTTTGCTATAAAAACCGGACCTATAACAGGTTTTTTAAAAATTCCCGTTGATATTATTTTTCCCTGGTATTCAATCTTAGCTGGAAGCGTTGTATTAATTGATAAAAGATTCATTGATATTCTCATGTTGTTTGTGCGCACCAACCTAAATTGGTAAAAATTGAAACAATAACCTTTTAATGGCCACCAAACATTACCAGTTAGCTATAAACTTAATATAAATACTGTTAAAAAACTTTCCGGAATGTTTTTTACTCACACTATTAATCATGTAGATACCTACGTTCCATATCTGCCAGATGTATCAAAAGTTCGGAGTTCTTTTGCACATGAAAAATGTAACGAGGTATGTCCTTGCCTGTTGACTGTGCCATAAAAGGCTCACCCCAAAAACTGAGTAGTGCCTCGGCACCTCCACTGTGCTGACTATCCGCGAGTATAAAGGAAATATTCTTGTCCAGCTTGCACCAGTGGGGTTCTCTTACCTTGGCATAAGCAGTACAGAGGACTATTTTAGGCTGTACAAAATCCGCCCATAATGCTTTCTGACTTTCATCCAGCACAAATTGAACTGATCTAACCATGGAGTTTTCTATAGCAGGACGAAGCAGGGTATCAAATAAGTGTTGTGATTTATACATGGACAAACAAACATTGAACCAAACAGTATCGCCACCCATGTCATGAGTAAATTTCTCGTTGACAGAACGTAAATGTCGAGGACCTACTAGAACTATATCGGACTGTTTAAGCGTTGAATGAATACTGCGAACTATATGGCCTGTTCGCTCTAATTCTTCATGTGTCAAATCGTTGCTTCGGGTATGCCGCATGAAATTAATGAATAGCAATGCTATAAGAGCAAGGACTATAGGTAAAATGACATCCTCGTTCACGATGTGTAATAGATGCAGAATAATACCAATTACAGCAGCCAAAATCCCAGCAATAGCATCCCATTCGTAACTGAGTATTTTTTTAACTTTCATATTGATATTTCGATTACAGGACAAAAGCAAATGCTAAACTGAAAATACCAATAAAATAAGATAAAATTAACAGGCTTTTTTGATCTAATGACAATGACCGCCAATAGGCAGATTTTCGTTCTAAATAGCTTAACCAGATAGTCCTAAAAAAATGTTTAAATTGAATATAAAGTCTTGGTGTTGCGCGATATAACCTGAAAAGCCCGTACAGCAGAATAGCAATGACTCCATTTACAACAATTATTTCACCATGATGACGATTTGCATCAAAGGCATGTTCCACAAGAACCTCAAGTGAATATTCAAAAAACTCAAAAACAAGATGAAACAATTCGAAAATAATATCAATAAAAACCAGAAAACCGCTCCATAACGGGTCAAACATTAAAATAAATAAAAATAACACAAAAAACTTTATACCGACTCTTTCCAGCATTTGCAGAGTTAATTCATTCCGTTTATCCTGTTGCCTAATAAACATTTTACGGATGAAACTGATGAGATGACTAATCAATTTTACCTCACAGAAATATTATTTAAATTTATGTAATTATTTTTTCTTTGCTATATATACTTCGCACAACCACCATTGCAGACTTCTAGTGACTGATTTTATGAGCCAGCTCTTCGTTATATAACGCCGCTATTAAATTTGATTGATAGACCATGCCCACTAGACGCTGTTCTGAATTAACTACAGGTATTTGTCTATGTCCCTGATTGGACATCAAAGCAATAAGGTCGACAATATGCGTGGTATCCGTCACAGTAATGACTGAGCTAGTCATAATAAAACCGACTGATTCTGGTTTCATTGCAGTTATATCGGCTGTACGTCTAATAAATCGATGAAATTTATCCTGAAAGCTCTGATAAATACTTAGATCAATAAATTTAAAAAAATCATTCCAGGTAATAATTCCGATCACTCGTCTTGCTTTGTCTAATACAGGCATTGCTTTAAGCTTGTTACGCCGCATAATTTCCCAGGCCTCCTCGACTTCAGTGCCGTATTCAGCAGTGACAACCTGTTTAATCATAATATCAGCACATAAAAGCTGACCTTTTAACCGCTTAAAAGTATACTTTTCAACCTGGGTTAATATATGACTTAATTCCGCATGTGTCATACCAATAAACACATCACTATCAGCCAGTGCTAAATCAATATCTTGTTCTGAAAAACCGACTTGATGATTGGGTACAGTCACTGCAAGCTGCTGATCTGTCTTTTTCTTCTTAACAGGCAAAGGGCTGGGGTAATCTCTAGCCATAATCCATCGATTAATTTTCATTGCCAAAATCAACAAGATAAAAATATTTACGACCACAGGAACAAACACAAAAGAATAACCAAGAGAGGTAATTGATGTTCCTGCCATGATCGTGGTTAAACTCGTCGCTGCTGTGGATAGGTGGGTGGGCACAAACATCTCAGCACTAGCATCATCATTACTGAATCTCCAACAGCTGAAGCTGCGGCTGTAAATGTTTTTACAATATTCGAAGCGTAATACACACCGACCACGGCTGACAACCGTTGCTCACCAACAAAAGACCCAGGTTGTGCTAAAGGACTACCTGGGATAAAAAACAAAATTATTGCCGAAACTCCCATAGATACTACAATCATCGGATAATCTGGCCAGGGTAAAACTATTTTGCTAATGACAGCAATAAAAAAAATTGAACAAAAACAGGCCAAAAGAGACCGTAATTTAGCCTTAAGACTAAAATTTACAGGATCAACCGCAAGATATTTAAAAGCATGGAATATTTTCATTGTGTCTAAAATAATTTAAAAATTCATCACCGTTTTTTTCTTGTTAAGCCCTTTTTTAGAAGGTTCTTCAGTCTATGTATTCAAATATTTGAACCAAACTTTATTAATTCGGGACCGTTGTTTTACAGAGTGGGGGTAATTACACCGTTTATTCCGACTTTCTATCCTTAATATTGAATGAACAAATAAATACGCCGTTAGGATCATAGTAATCGTATTGAATAACCACATTACGTTCCAGCAAATCTTCCACTAGCGTACTATCGTTACATACTGTCGTCGTAGCTGAATCTATGCCTGCCTTAGTCAGTAATACTGTATGCTCATGATTTTTATGTATAGGTACTTCGGCCTTGTAAACTATCGTTCCATCCTTATCTGCAACATCTATAATCTTGACACCATTTGCAAAATAAAAAGGTAAGAATGGCTTTGTCCCATTGGAGACATAAGCGGCAAGATTTTCTGGCGCAAAACTATCGACATTAAAGCTTAATAAAGACATCACAACTTCATTTTTTACATGACTGATGACCTTTTCTCGCATGACATTGTATGTTCCCTTGACCTCATCGTTTATGTATTCCAAGGATACAGGCGTAGATTTATCGATTTTTTCATTACTGCTTTCATTAGCATCAGCATAAAAGGAATCAACATTACATTTACCTTGTTTACCTTTGGTAAATAATTTTGATGGAACTATGAATGAATGTGAGATGTCTGGTTGTCCATCTTTTATTTCAGCATATGCCGAATTATTGCTCAGTGTCTCCAAAACAATCATCATAATGACCGAACTTATTGATTTATATTTCATGGTGGATTCCTCTTAATTTCTCTGACCTAAACTTATTTCAAAGTAACAGCAGATATCCTTTGTTGTATATAATATCGATTCGCTGCTATTAATGCAACAACGAATCGATAAATAGCTCTCTTGAGTTTAACGAATCAAAATATTTTCGCCTTTACCCAGTTTAGGATCCGCATCAGGCATATTCATTAATACCGTAATTGCGCCTCGCATTGCTGCACTCATCGCATGATCAACAATTGCATTATTGGTGGGATGATCAGCAGGAGAAACCAAATCAAAGGTATCTGCTGTGGCAACCGGTATGTTATAGGTCTGTATCCCATATAAGGTGTTTCTTGGATTTCCGTTGATATAAACCTTATCCCAAATACCTGCGATAGGATGAAAGGCAACAGGGTTATTTATATTGGCATTCACATTAGTATGACAGTGATACCAAAGACTCCCAGTCTTCTCCGCTTTCCATTGATAAGTAAAACTATCACCTGCTTCAATCGATTTTTGTGTCACCCCAGGCACACCATCGTTTTTCCAATTATTAGTTTGATAAACACCATGCCAGTGAATGATATGAGGCGTCGAAGTGTTATTAGTCACCAACACTTCCACATCATCACCTTGTGTCACATGAATTAACGGTGCGGGTACCTGACCGTTAAAGGCAAATACCTTGTACTTGAGTTTAGGTGCAACTTGAATTGTCACTTCATCTATGGTCATTTCAAATTTGTGCTGCTTTGCTTCTACACAGCTCACCCAAAAACACATCATGAAAAGACAAACTATTTTGTTGCCTCTTATCAGGCCACTGTTATTTTTTGATTGTCTAAATTTCATTCAACTCCCCCTTCTTTAATAATCACAAATGTTAAGAATGTGTAATTTGGATACTAGATTACGACTGATTATATACTTTGTCAACAATAAACTGTATAAAGTCATTTAACATAATTATATTTTCTATATGTATTTTATTTTTTGTCGCGTGAGCTTTGTCTCTAACCGTTATATAATTACTAATCATTTAACAAACAGAGCACGCTTTGTGCTTTTTTATAAAATAAACAGAAACAGGAGGTTGCGTGGAGATAATCGGATTTAATGACACCCAACAAAAAATACTGCGCTTTTTAGTGAAAGAAAAAGAAGGCGTGACGGTAGATCAGTTTTCCAAACTTTTGGAAATTTCAAGAAGTGCAATACACCAGCACATGACCGCACTGGAAAGAGATGGCCTGGTTATGAAGTCTGTTTCCAAACAAACAGGCGGACGCCCAGGAACAACATTCGTCTTAACGGAAAAAGGAATTCATATATTCCCTAAACACTACAGCCTTTTTGCTGAAATGCTGATCAATTTAATCAAACAAAAATTAGGCTCTGAGGAACTCGCGCTATATCTTAAGGAACTTGGTGTATCTCTTGCAGAAACAAGAAAAGATGCTCTAAAAATAAACCCATTAATGAAAAAATTAAAATGACTGCTGACATTATGCAGGAGCTGGGATACGAAACGCAGTTATCAGAAGGAGAACCAGGAGAAAATTTAATAATTGATGCTTACAATTGTGTCTTTCATGATCTGGCAAATAGCGATCCTGAAGTCTGTGAAATGGACTTATCACTCTTGTCAACACTTCTTGACAGTGAAATTGAACATACCTGCTGCATGGCAAAAGGAGGCGTTAGATGCCGCTTTTTAGTGCATTCTTTGGACAAAAAATAAAAAAACCCAGTGCACATCCACACACGTCCGGCTTGTATTGTACTGACTAAATTTTTTTTGGCCGTGTTTGGAGATAAACCTGGTTTTAAACAGTACCTCAATGACTGATGCACGGATAGCGTCTATTCCTATTTCTGAGGTTTCTTTCAACCGCTTTTTTAACACCGAGTTTTTAACTGTTTTCCCTATATTTTTCATTGCCTGAATCAGTGTGCCTTCTGTATATCAAACAAATACTTGAGTTTGTTTAGCTTCAATCCTGGTCAGAATGCAGAAAAATTATAGACAAGGGTTCTCCTGGATCGGAAGTAATGTATCTTCATCACGTAAACACAACTTATGTTTGATAATGGCAGCACCCTTCACTAAGCGAGCGGGCTTTGCAGAGCGCCCATTTTGCTGGAAAAACTGGCGTAAGACACTTCAGCCAGTGCACCCCGGGAAATACACTCCCTCAATTTTAACGCTGTGCTTGCCTTTATCCATTTGCTGCTCAAAAGGCATTTTGAATCCTTCAAGAGTCAGTTGACTTTGGCTGTTTATTCGAATTGTATGCGAGGGTTTTGCAGGCTATTTTCTTAGCAGGCACTAATTATCCTGATTTTTTAGTTACTCACTTAAAGATAAAGCGTTGAAGTGAAAAACCATGTTTTCACTTCAACAGGCACCAATGCTAAAGCTTACCTGATTACGAACAAGCTCAAAGCTTAAGGTTGGGTCGGCTTCCCCAGAAAATCAGTTTTACTATAATCGTGTTATCTTAAATAATCCTGTGTTTAAGAGATGCGTTTAATATACAAGGTTGGGTTAGCTTATCTAGCGAAGCGTAGGAGCCTATGTTGGGTTACGCTTTTTATTGCTTTGCAACCAAAACCTAACTCAACCTACATTGTAATACATTGATTATAGATACAATATTTCTTAACTTAATGGCGGTGTGCTAGCATAGGATAACGACACTTTTTAGCTTATTTCTCAAAGAGATGACCGGGCATTATCCCAAGCCAATCCTGTTCCAGGCGCATAATATAAACTGCTAGTGTTATTGCACCAGTCAGGAATATTGCAACGATAAAGAGTGTTATCAGTGCCTTTTACGATTGTACCCGGCTGGTATTAGCCTTGACCATCTGGATAGCTAAAATCACTTTTGGCAACTGGCGCAGTCCCTTCAGAAACTAATTCCCATGCACTACTCCATGCCAAACCAAGTCCGGGAGCATAGTAAGTGATACTGCCATTGCACCAACATGTAATGAGGCATTGATAAGTATTTCCATCTTGGCCGCGTATTAAATCTCCCTCTGTATAACTGCCAATATTATCTGGATAAATAAAACCAACGGAATCAACTACGCTAACCGTAAAGCTTTTTTGCACAGCATGCTGATGACCCGTGGTTTCACCCCTGACAATTAACTGACAAGTGCCAACATATAGATCTTCTACATCAAACTGTACTTGAGCACTGTTCAAAACAGGATATTCCTGGTAGCCAATTCTCGCACCTTGATAAAATAGCTCTGCGATTATAGCCATCGCAGGGTTGGCAGTAGTATCAAACACCAACTGCATAGGCTCGCCTGAACTAAATACAGACTGTTGCAAGTCAATCTCGAGTGAAGCACCTACTGCAGCTAAATCAATTTCAATTTCTATTCGGTTAATTGCTGAAGAAACGCCTGATGGATTCAACTCTGAAATGCAGTTCTAGTATTCAGGAGGCCTCGCGCCAATGCCATTAAGATAAGCTACAACTCGTTTGTAAATGGTCTAATAAAACAGCCGAATAAGATACGACCATAATTAGTCGTGCAACATAAGACTTAGCTTGTCACCGTCTTCTATCGCGTTATGAAAGTCAGTGCCAGGTGTGTATTATGCCGAGACAAATAGATCTGAATGAGTGAATACGTTATTTTCTAGTGTTTTGAATTACGTATGATTAAGCAAGATGAGCTTTATAATTTTGCGTTTATCAAGGGCGATCATTGACGTTAAACTTGCGTCCCTTAGCCTGATCAATAGCTCCATTCTCAAAACCATTACCTATAGTAAAGATTTGTTGGAATTTATTGAGTAACAACTAAAGCCTGCGTCGACCATATGAATCCTGTATTGCTGAGGTTTTATGCTTTTCCGATAGATTTCCAGACAAAAAATTAATCATTTAAACTATCTTTTAATAAGGGTGTTTGATCCTGATGCGGGTTTATTTTGTATTCTGCATCCAGAAATCCTGTTGATCTATTCAAGTCATTCAATGACTGTTCTTTTTTTCTAGCTTCATCGATTGCAAGCGCATCTTTCAGTACTTCACGATATGAACGATTAACTTTTTTAGCGTATTCGGTTTGCTGCTGATCTTTAATTTCAGCAACTGTCTGGACAGGTTCTTTTTTATATCGACTATCTAATTCATCGGCTAATTGCCTTAAACTCTTACTGATGTTTAAAAGCCGCTCAGATGCATGGTACTTATTTACATCCAGCGCAAAGTTTCTGGCAATTTCTTCACGCAGATTAAACCCATAAACAACATCTTCATGGTCCTTTTGCTGAAAATCATACTCGATATAAATATCTAATGGGTGACTGGCTTTTTTATCAAAAACTATATTAGCGCTTTCCATAGTGTAAGTTAATGCATCTACAAATTGCTGCCTGACTTGTTCTAATTCATTAAAAATAAAATCTGCATTTAGTTTGCGTATTATGTATTTCATTCTCTTACCGGATAATAGTAATCAGATTAGAGCTCTTTATATACTGCATAGCCTTTACTAACAAGTTCAATTTGAATTATCGTGCGCAGCGGCAAAAATGGAGTGCTGCAATGAAAAAACTTGCCCGTTAGGTAAAAAGAAAATATCTTAAAAAACGCGTTTGTTCTAATTCTAAAAGGGACAACCGGGTATAGTGCATTGAGACTTATTCTGTCATATTTGACAGTGTCAGCAGGGATCACGGACTGATGTAGTTTAACGTTTATAACGATAAATCAACAATGCTGACAGGACTCTAGACAATCAGGAAATATTATTGTTCTATCTCAAAAAAATGGCCCGATTTTAGCAAAACCGGGCCATTAATTTAGTTTCTAAACAGTTTTTTGTAATACTTGCAGGTATTATTTATCTGGCGGATAAAGCCGCCTATGCAAAATAAAAATGTATACTTGGCAAGCAAAAATCAAACTCATGGGGTTATAAATTCTGCTCTATTTACCAGCCGCTTTTTCAGGAGAGATCATAGCACCACAGCTTGCTTCTTCGCCTTTCATTCCCTTCATGCCGTCCATGCCTTTCATTCCGCCCATGCCTTTCATGTCACCCATGCCTTTCATGTCGCCCATGCCTTTCATGTCACCCATGCCCTTCATGTCACCCATGCCCTTCATATCGCCCATGCCTTTCATGCCCATGCCACAGCTACCTTCTTTACCTTTCATCATGTCACCGCACATACCTTCCATGCCTTTTTTCATTTTGCCATCTTGCATCATGCCGCCGCACATGCCTTCACCGCATTTCCCTTCTTTGCTTTTGCCCATATCCATATTCATACCTTTTTGCATGGTATCGGGTGTGGTTTTTTTAGATTTTTTATTGCCCCATCCTGTCTTACTAACAGAGTAGCCTTTATTTTTTTCTTTTTTAGACGCTGATTTTTTCTGTAAATCTCCACACGCGCCTTCTTTGCCTTTCATCATCGCACCACAGACCTTTTCCAGGCCTTTTTTCATTTTGCCATTGTCCATCATGCTGCCGCATGAACCTTCGCCACAAGCAGCTTCCTTCTGCTTGTCCATTTTCATTTTAGAACCGCACTTCATCTCGCCTGCTTTATCTGACTGCGCAAGCTGCATATAGCCACTGCTTAGTTCACTCATCGCAAATGGATTGCTTTCTGCATTAGCCACATTTACCGCGAATGTTGAAGCAATTGCTGAACCGATAGTTGTTATAGTTTTTGTAGTTTTTTTCATGTTATCCTCAATATATTATGATTTGATGATGTATCAATTTTTTACACGGATTAGGTGCCTTTTGCAAGCGATAGTTGTGCAGCTTTGTTCATTTAATTATTTTAAGACTAGGCATTTGCAATAAGCTCTTTCATCGCTAAGCCCATAATTGAAGGTGAATTGACTACCCTTACGCCAGCTGCTTTTAATGCGGAAACTTTACTCTCTGCTGTGCCTTTACCGCCGGTGACTATGGCCCCCGCATGTCCCATGCGTTTACCTGCTGGCGCGGTTAAACCGGTAATATATGCAACCACTGGCTTAGTCACATGGTTTTTAATATATTCAGCTGCCTCTTCTTCTTCGCTACCACCGATTTCTCCAACCATAATGATGCCCTGAGTATGCTCATCTGCTTGAAACCGACTAATGACATCAATAAAATTCATGCCGTGAATAGGATCGCCACCGATACCTACACACGTACTTTGCCCCAGACCCTGCTGAGTTGTCTGATGGACTGCTTCGTAAGTTAATGTGCCCGAGCGGGAGACGATGCCAATGTTACCCGGTAGATGAATACTGCCAGGCATAATACCAATTTTGCAGGCTTCAGGCGTGATAATACCGGGGCAGTTTGGACCAATAAGTAGCGCATCACTTCCTGCCATCGCAGCCTTAACGCGCAACATATGTAAAACAGGAATGCCTTCAGTAATACAGACAATTAATTTAATACCTGCATCAACGGCTTCTAAAATTGCATCCGCAGCAAAAAAAGGCGGCACATAAATAACACTGGCATCAGCCTGGGTGCTGGCATATGCCTGTTGCACAGTATCAAAAACCGGCAAGCCTAAATGTTCGGTTCCCCCGCGTCCAGGAGTAACGCCCGCAACAAGCCTGGTACCGTATGCCAAGGCATGCTTTGCATGGAAAGTACCTTGTTTGCCAGTAAAACCCTGACAAATAACGTTGGTGTTCTGGTCAACTAAAATACTCATATTCCTGCTCCAGCAAGGCTAACCGCTTGTTCGGCTGCATGATCCAGATTATCCGCAGCAATAATATTAGGTGCAGCACCCTCTAATAGCGCACGCCCTTCTTCTGCATGCGTGCCTTCCAGCCTGACTATAACCGGTAAATCCGTCTTAATTTGTTTTAATGCCCCCAGAATACCTTGAGCAATGACATCGCAGTGCACAATTCCACCAAATATATTGACCAGTACAGCTTGTACATTTTTATCAGAGACAATCAGCTTAAATGCCTCGGTAACTTTGTCTGTGGTCGTGCCACCGCCAACATCCAGAAAATTAGCCGGGGATCCGCCTTTAAGCTTGACTAGATCCATGGTTGCCATCGCCAGGCCCGCGCCATTGACCATACAGCCTATATTGCCATCCAAGGTTATGTAGCTAAGGTCAAATTGCTTTGCCTTATTTTCTTTTTCATCTTCTTGTTCGGTATCGCGTAATGCCATGATGTCTTTATGCAAAGCAAGCGCATTGTCATCAAAGTTGATTTTTGCATCCAGTGCAAACAGGCGGCCGTCTGCTATTTCCACCAGAGGATTAATTTCTATTTGACTCGCATCTTTATCCACAAGCAGATTTACCATACCGGACATGACACTTTGCAAAGCTTTTATCTGTTCGCCCTGTAAGGATAATGCAAAGGCTATTTGCCGGCACTGATAAGACTGTAAGCCGGCGGCTGGATTAATAAATAATGTGATAATTTTTTCCGGACTTTGTTCGGCAACGGCTTCGATATCCATCCCGCCGGCCTCGGAAGCTATAAAGCAGAGCTTTTCCTCATGTCGGTCAACCAGTAAGCTAAGATAAAATTCGCGTTTAATAGGATAGGTTTTTTCAACTAAAACTGAATTAATCGGCAGGCCTGCTGCACCGGTTTGTTTTGTGACTAAACGTTGCCCCAGCATTTGTGCCGTGAATTGGGCAGCATCCTCGGCAGTTTGTGCGATTTTTACGCCACCGACTTTGCCACGCCCACCTGCATGAACCTGAGCTTTTATTGCCCAGCTATCACCGGCTAAAGCTTGTGCTGCAGCAGATGCAGCGGCAGCAGTTGTAGCGACAACACTTTCGGGAACAGGTATCAGGTAATCTTTAAAGAGTTGTTTAGCCTGAAATTCATGAATATTCATCGTAAACCTTATTTATATAAATTAAGAACGAATAAAAACTTTACAGTATATATGCTGAGTATTTATTGGCAAGTAAACGAGCAATGCTATGCTGATTCTTTTTTTTCAAGCCCTGATTCTTTTGATTGGCGCACGAAAGCCAGCGTATTATTGCACTTCGCCGGTGGATAATGCGTATAATTAACGAATCTATTGCTGTACAAAAACTTCTGCGAAAACATGGCAACGCGGAATATTAACGCAAATTATCATCGCTATTTTTTATGCCGAACGCCCGTTTATCTCCTCCACTTAGTTTGTATATACATTTCCCCTGGTGCATACAGAAATGTCCCTATTGTGACTTTAATTCCCATGCGGTTAAAGACACCTTCCCGGAGGATCGCTATATCAATGCCCTGATAGATGACCTGGCACAAGATATAGCCAAATTCCAGGAAACCCGGACCATACAAAGTATCTTCATGGGCGGAGGCACACCCAGTCTATTTTCTGCTGCTCAGCTAGATCGTTTACTTACAGCTATGCAGCAATACCTGACTTTTGCTGATGATATAGAAATTACTCTGGAGGCCAACCCAGGTACCTTTGAAAGTGAAAAGTTTGCTGATTATAGAGCGATTGGCATTAACCGACTGTCTATTGGCATACAGAGCTTTAACGATCAACATTTAAAACGTTTGGGGCGCGTACATTCTGCACAGGAAGCTATTCGAGCCGTTAGCATTGCCCGACAGGCAGGTTTCGCTAACTTTAATCTGGATCTCATGTTTGGCTTACCTGAGAGCGCCGAGCAAGACAGCTTACACGATGTACAACAAGCCATTGCATTACAACCCAGCCATATCTCCTTTTATCAACTGACTTTAGAGCCAAATACCTATTTTCATAAGTACCCGCCAGCATTACCAAATGATGAAGCTATATTTAAAGAGCAATTGGCCTGCCAGCAACTATTAGCCGAACATGGCTATCAACAATATGAAATCTCCGCCTATGCGCAACCGGGTAAACAGTGCAGGCATAATATAAATTACTGGTCTTTTGGTGATTATTTAGGCATAGGCGCAGGAGCTCATGGAAAAATAACACGCAGCTTGCCTGCCAATATTGTACGCACCATGAAACCCAAACAACCCGAGCAATATCTCAAACACACTAAAGATGATAGACTTGCTCAGGCGATTAAACAGAGTGATTTGCCACTGGAATTTGTGATGAATCACTTACGCTTAAAAAAGGGCTTTCATCTTGAGACCTACACACAAAGAACAGGATTATCATTACAATCCTTACAGCCTGCCTTAGCAGATTGTCTGCAACAAGGGCTGTTATTTGAACATCAACAACACTATGAATGTTCGGAAAAAGGCTGGCATTTTCTGGACACTATTTTAGAAAACTTTCTTAGCACGGATATAACTGATGCTTGATTATCAAAAACAATTTATTCAATATTCCCTGGATTGCGGCGTATTAAAATTTGGTGAATTTCATTTAAAATCAGGACGGATCAGTCCTTATTTTTTTAATACCGGTCTTTTTAATAGCGGCGCGCAACTAGCAAAGCTGGGACAATTTTATGCTCAGGCACTTATTCATTCAGGCCTGAAAGTCGATATTTTATACGGACCCGCATATAAAGGAATCCCTTTAGTCAGTGCCGCCTCAATCGCCTATGCGCAAATGCAGGACAGCGATATTCCGTTTGCCTTTAACCGCAAAGAAGCCAAAGATCACGGTGAGGGTGGCAATCTGGTTGGTGCGCCGCTGAAAGGTAATGTCCTGATTCTGGATGATGTCATAACTGCAGGGACTTCTGTACGCGAATCAGTCGTAATTATTAACGCGGCTGGCGCAACACCCGCAGGTGTATTGATTGCATTAGACCGACAGGAAAAAGGGGAGAATGACATTTCTGCCATACAGGAAGTCAGTCAGCGTTATGCAATGCCCGTGATATCGATCATTGCACTTGAACATATTATTGAATTTATTGCCGGCGATAAATCTTATAATGTGCATATTGCTGCAATTAAAGAGTATCAAAAGCAATATGGCATTTAGAGTACTTAAAGACGTGCTGCTTTAACAAGTTGTATTAATGGGCACGAGCAAAACACTCCTTTGCCCATTCTTCCTCCTAATTGTCGAATTTAATTATTCCACGCTCCCTAGAGACTTCCTTAGGTGTTATCCCAAAATAATTATAAAACGCAGTACTAAAATTACCTGCATGAGTATAGCCTACGTAATATGCGGCGCTAGCGACCTGACAGTGGGTGGATGCGAGTAGTTGATAGGCCTTTTCCATGCGAATATCTAATAACAAGCCATAAGGCGTGGTATTAAAGTATTGATGGAAGAGCTTTTTTAATTTGCTTGAATTAGTTCCCACTTTTTGCGCCAGTTCAGCCACTGTTGGCGGTGATTTAAACATACATAATAAAATATCGCGCGCTGCATTGGCTAAATAAATTTCGTGTAGATTTTCTGTCTTGTAAGGCTGAAATAAATGCATTAGTTCAGCTGTTAATATGTTCATAGCCTGGGTATGCATAAACATGGTACGCATTGCCCCCTGTTCATTGTTTTTTAGTAGTTGTTGCACTGCTATATGGCTTTGACAGGCCATTGGCTGGCAGCTTAAAGTTTTTAGATTATTGTGTTTAAACAAATCTTCCAATTGTTGCTCTTCTATATACCTACGCAACCAATTTTTATTTAATATCAGACGTAATTGGTGAGTTGGTTGATCCGCTTGATACTGACGTTCACCTACCGTGGTGTTAAATCGTGTAATGGTTGAGTATCCTTGTTTAAAAATAACTTCATCGCCATTTTTTGCTGCAAATCGAGAGCTGCCTTGCAAGGCTAAGGTCACGACAATTTTTGGTTCAGCATGATCTATCTGACTGATAATTGCTGTATCTTTTGTTGGTTGATAAGAGGTCTCGATATAGCTTAAATCTGCATCAAGCTGAGTATTCGTAAATTGGTAGTAACCTAAATCATCCGGTAATAACGCATGTGACGTAGTGTTTTGTTGCGCGATAAGCGACTGTAATTCTGAATTCTGGATGCGATAGGGTTTCATTTTTGTCTGTATTTACCGAGTTCTATGCCAAAAAAATATTAAAGTAACCGTTTAGCATATATAAAACATCTTTTAGCATACAAACTCAGTTAGAAATAGTACTTATTTTTGGATAAGATCAATGCGTGCTGTGGTCAATACTTTATAGACTGAATTATATGTATTGCCATAAAGCTTTTAGCTCACAAATATACATGCAATGTACTTTTTTTATTTCCGTTTCCAGAGCCTGGTCTGTAAAGATTACGACTTGTTTAGAGTGCAGCTAAAAACGTTTGTATGCGGTTCGTGTGTAAAACTAATAACAAGGAAAAAAAATGAAATTAAAATCTCTTCTGTCGGTGACCACGCCCTTTATGTTGGCTATGTGTTTGAATCAAGGTTTCAGTGCCATTGTTTATGCTCACAATGGTGAAGATCATGGCAATACTAATACAGACATAGTACAGGATGCGCCTGATTGTCAGGTGTTATCTGCTGACCGACTGTTTGATGGTGATATGCTTATGGAAAACCAGGCGGTATTACTTAATGGCAATAAAGTTGTCAGTATCGGCACTGCGAGCGAATTAAGTAAACTCTGTGGCTACCGGATAGAATTGGGTGATGCGACAATTTTGCCTGGATTTATTGAGTCTCATGCGCATGTCGCTTTTCAAAATGTACGCAAAGACAAGGTTTTGGCTCATGGTATTACTACGGTGCAGGATACGGGTGGAGCATTGCAAGTAACGGAAGGCGGTGACGGCGCTTTACGTTTATTGAGTACGGGGCCTATTATTCAGGCACCAGGCGGTTATCCACTGAACATATTTGGCGGCGGAGAAGGCGGTTATGACCAGATAGGCATTCCGGTCAGTTCGGTGGCTCAGGCTGAAGAAGTAGTTGCTAATTTGGTGACTGGTGGAGCAACAGCAATCAAGATTGCCCTTGAGTCTGGTGGTGAGCCAGGGGCGCCCTGGATGTTGCCGCATGGCGATCAGCCTGTGCCAGCAACGCCCTGGAATTTACTGTCGCAGGATATTGTTAACGCGATAGTAACTAAAGCACATACACTGGAAAAACGAGTGATTGCGCATGTTGGCGAGGATGAAG
Source organism: Methyloprofundus sedimenti (assembly GCF_002072955.1). NCBI lineage: Bacteria > Pseudomonadati > Pseudomonadota > Gammaproteobacteria > Methylococcales > Methylococcaceae > Methyloprofundus > Methyloprofundus sedimenti. The sequence continues at coordinate 126,276 of NZ_LPUF01000004.1, forward strand.
GCGTTACTCGTGCGTTAGCTGCTGGCGTGGATGAGTTTGCACACATGCCTTGTGCAGCAATCAGTGACGACTTATTGCATGAAGCGGTACAAAAAGGAGTGACTTTTGTAACCACAATCGACACCCTCGGTTCTTGTGTCAATGCTGATGGCATGGGAATTCATTCCAATACGCATACTGTCGCCCATGCAATAGAGCATAATCCGGATACGGGTGCGCAGTTTATTTATGGCTCTGAAATTGGTCATGATAATGTGCCTTGGGGAATTAATGGCGAGGAATTACATATGATGTTACACCTTACCAGCGGTGAATCTGTAGACTTTGTAGATGTGCTTAATGTATTAAAAGCGGCTACCTCAGAAGCGGGTAAGCGCCTTGATATTCCCGGTCTTGGTACTCTAAGTGCCAATGCTCCGGCAGACCTGATTGCCGTGCGAGGCAACCCATTTCAACGCTTTAAGCTGTTGGAGTATCCAGACCTGGTAATTTCCGGAGGTCGCACTATTATTAATGAATTTGGCTACCAGAGTGCTGTTGAATGTTTATTTGCCTGGGCAGAAATTAATTTTCCTGAGTATCTTGCTCCAGCGGGCGCTTATACACAGGTATCCAATGGATTTATTCAGCGGGAGTATTCTTCAAGCCAATCTTTTGTGCATATTTCTAATGATAAACACCGTGTTTACTTTACTGGAGCTGATGGAGTGCAGCATGATTTAGGTGATTTATCTAACTGGCTGGCGACTGCAGGCTGTCACTAAGCAAGAGATATCTGTTGTTAAGAATTGGGCCGACTATCTATAAGACTAACGGATGTAATAATGGGTAATTCCAACATATTTTACCCGCGCCTTAAACCCTTATCAGTTGTAGCTTTTCTCGTTCCTACGGCCCCCTCGTGGAAATACAGTTTGTGATGGTCACAGAGTGCTGAGCGTTGCTGAATAACATTAACAGCATTGCGAGCGCTCAAGCAGCGCGCTAAATGACTATTTCAAACCCGCATTCAGATACTGCTGCAAATAGCTAAAACTGATCCGTTCCTGCTCCAGGCGTAAGCACTCCTGATGCAAGTGCTGATAAAGCAAGTTTTCCTCATCGCTTAAATGCTTTAATATTTTTTCAGTGATTTTTGTTGGTGCATGAACCACTAAATGCGCAAACTGCTCTAAAGTTTGCGCATCCATCAACATCGATTTGACCTGCGGATAATACTGCCGCAAACGCGCTAAAATTGCCAAACCATCCGCATCTAAATCACCCCAATAATAAACCGTACGATCCTGCAAACATCGCGCATCTGCCAACAAATTCACCGCATAACCCAAACCAAAAATCACGATCGCCTCAGGATGATCAGGAAACGCCAAAACAGTCACCTTATTTTCCGCAATAAACACCGTTTTTGCTGGAATATTTAAGGCTTTAAACTCACTCAAAGTCAGCGTTAAATCCGTTAAGCCCTGAATCGCCAGCGCCGGATCTAAAATGCGCAAGCGAATCAAAGGCTGGTCATAACGCAATCCATAACGGCGTTCAAAACCATTATTTTTTAAACCGCTAATATCCGCCTGATAACTCGACTGGGCTAAAGTTTGCGTCAATAACTCACTTAAAATGCTTTTGTATTGTTCAATAAATTTACTATCCACACCTTTAATATCCAGTTGACGAATATAGCAACCAGGCTGAGGATGGGCTTCAAAATAAGCACACACTTTTAACAACTGCGGCCAGACTTCGGCGTATTGCATGACTTTAAAAGGATAACGAATTAACCAGTCTATTAATAAGCCATCTTGTTGCAAACTTTGTTCGGTGAGTGCTTGAAATTGTATGAATTCAGCAGTTTTAGCTAAATAGCTTAGAAAAATAGCTGCATTTGTAAAACGGATAACAGCAGGAATTTTTTGTTCGCCTAATTGACGATGGCTAATCGCCTTATCAATAATTAAATAACCGTGTTTTTCACTGTCCTGGCGCAAGGTATAAATAGCATCCTGCAATTCACTATAATCAGTCAGCAAGTTTTTAGCGGGAATGTTTTTCAAGGGAATATCCAGCGGAAAACAGCTGGTTTTTTGTAGCCAGGCGCGATGAATATCGCCACGCTGCCAGATTTTTAAAGCGCTTTGTTTCAGGGCTTTAGGGGTGGTGAGTAGATCGGACATAGACTATTTTATTGCTTCACCAGCGACATTGATGGCCTTTGTTAATTTTTCGCTTATAACTGAAATCATTCCAAATTAAAACTGCTAAGATCAACGACACTGAAATGATTATCATAAAATTCATAAATAATGAACGCGTAGCGATACCCTCATCTCAGCCGAGATCATCAAGTTGTATTGATGGGCACGGGAAAAAGCCCCCATTGCCCATCCTACCTACTACTCATGTCCTATACCATCGAAATTATCTTTTAATAAAACATTTGATGCATACCAGCCTTTATCAATCGCCTGACAAAATGAGCTGTATTGTCATTCACTAGGATCTGAAACATACCCATGTTTGATTGGATTAAAATGAATATAATCTATATGCCGTCGTCAATCATCCTCATCACGAATATAATGCTCCCAAAAACAACGCTGCCAGATACCTTTTTCGCGTTTTTTTATTTTTGATTCACTCACGTCACTCTACGATAAACACAAATGAAAAGCAGCACGCAATCGATCAATATTTTCAATCAATAAGGGTTCTCGGTTTGCCGTTACCACCGTAAAAAATATCTTGCTCCTGGCTTGTAAAAGCGTCGATATTCCATTCTATCACCCTGAAATGTAGGATGGGCAAAGCCGTAGCGTGCCCATCAGGTTTGAGTCATGTGCGTTTGTATTGATGGGCACGGAAAAGAGCCTCTTTGCCCATACTACCGACTGCCCATGATGCGTATTGTACACACCGGATAATCGCAATAAAACTGTTCCTTGTTTGAAGCAACCGATTTTATTATGAATAGTTAATATTGAGATAACCAGCTTGGCGAGTTAAACGATTCGTTGTAATGAGCTTAAAAATCATTAAACTTTATTCTCTAATCTCATCTTATTTTTTCCAGATTCCATGATTTAATTCTACTGTAACCCTTGTCGCCAACCGTCTGTACAAATACGCGAAGAGCATCTGCGTTGCTAAATAGGTTTATGAATGCCCCCCCAGCTCTACACGACTTTTAGTCGTATAGAGGTTAAAGCATTTTACAATGCGCATAGTATTGCGCATAATAGGTTTAAGTAATTTTAGAGGATATTAGTATGCAAGACTTATATGATTATACTGCCCCAAAAAAAGCAGCAAACCTTAGTTTAAATAGTGACCTGCTTAAAAAATCTAAAGAGTTGAACATTAATTTATCAGCAACATTAGAGCAGGCACTGAGAGAAAAACTGGCCCAAGCGGAATCTATACAATGGCTAGAAGAAAATAAAAATGCAATTAAAGCTTACAATAAATTTATAGAAGAACAGGGTAGTTTTGGTGACGAATACAGGAACTTTTAATGGCCCAGTTTGATGTTTATAAAAACCCAAATAAGAATACACAGAGTGCCTACCCGTATATCGTTGATATTCAAAGTCCGTTAATTTCAGAATTAGCAACAAGAATTGTTATCCCATTAGGCAAGTTGAGTCATTTTAAAAATGAACAAATAAATCGACTTACGCCTGAAATAAACTATAGCGGGGAACTGTTATTGCTACTGACACCGCAGATTGCATCAGTTCCTGCAAAAATACTAAAAAAACCAGTTGGAACATTAAATCATTTTAGAGGTGAAATTATTGCATCCTTAGATTTTGCTATCACAGGGATTTAATGAGAAATACAAAAAAAGCGTATCAAAAGAATAGGTCTTTTCAGGCAACATTACTACCCATTACTTTTTTGTATGTCTGGTAAGGAAAGACCCTCACCTTCCTTCTAGCACTTACCCGATTAGAATAATTATTTAATCACACCAGAATTCGCAATTCGGGACCTGAACATCCCTCCCACGTGTACGTGTTTTCGATAAATAGTGGCGCGCTGAGTTTAGTTAAATGACTTCATCCATTCTAAAATATCTGAATAATCATTTAGAGTAAGTATGTTCCTGGACTCTTTAGAGACGATAACTGCGTCCGCAGTAAAGTAAGACGTAGTTACGACAATACCCTTATGAGCCTGTCGTTGAATAACATTACCTACCAGCCTTTGCACAACCCCAATTCCTACTTTGTTGTCCGGGGCGTATCTTTTACATTCTATTAAGTTTACAGTATTTCCAGTAAGCGGTGATTTATGAATGGCTATAACATCTACGCCGCCGTCTCGAGTTTCCGGTGTTAACTCAACGTCAAAGCCATGATTTCTAAATATTGCTGCAACAAATTCCTCAAACTTCCTTGGTGTGATTGAATACAACTGCTCTGGATGTTTCTTGAAATATGCAATAAGCTCTGATTCAATATTTGGGCATATTACTGTTGATTGTGATATTGCTACTTTTTTCTTTTTAGACCAATCAAACCCAGCAAATAAATCTACTAATGTTGACTGCCCATATTGCATTATAATTTTATCTAGCTCTTCATCCTCGATGTAATCCGCTTTAAAAAGAGACATGATTTCTGTTTCAGTAAGTGTCTTTCCATTTCTCAATTTCTCGGAAGCATTTCTGGAAATCCTCCTATGAACACGCATATCTGGAGGAAGCGGGGGCTTTTCCGGCGCTTCTTTTTTTCTTTACTCCCGGCGTTTCTGGCTCACTCATCTATTCATCTTTAGTCTGGTTGGGTGGGCAATGCTTTTATGCCCACCTTGTTTATCGGTAAATGATGGGCAAACGGTAAGGCTGTTTGACCGGGCTTTTCTTATATCAGGTGCATTATATGACACCGTCAGAAGGGAGAGGAGTCCATATCATCATCCTACTAACTAGACTACTATGCAAAAATAAACACCTGAACATCCCTCTGCTTTTATTTTCTGCATATGAATTCGCAATTCGGGACCTAACCCTTAGCTTTTATTCGTAGTTTTTACTTCAGTTTGTTCATTACTTCATTACAATTTTGTTCTATTGTTTTGCAGATTTTATCAATAGTTACAGAAGTCTTATTGTAACTTCTCATTATCCACTGGCAGCGGCCGCACGAATGACTTCCGATAACGGAGGAATCCCTTCTAACTTCAGTAAGCGACTTTTTAAATAACCCCAAAATGACATGCCGTGCTTTCGGCAGGTCTTCTTGAGACTGGCAAAAGTATCACGGGCTTTCCGCCCTGCATCACTTCGTGTACTCCCGCTGATTTTTCGTTTCTTGACGTAATCCCTTATATCCCGTTCGCTTAAATTGTTATGAAGTGGGAGGTAGGGTTTGTCGAGTACACGGAGGAGTTCATGTTGATTTTTCCCCATTCGCCCGAGGGCCTGGTTAAGCGTTTCGTAACAGGTTTTGGTACTGCATAGGATTTGAAAGCGCTGCCTGATACTGCTCGCCTGTTCGGTAACAGGATTAAGTTTATAAGCTTTCAGGTCATGGTAAATCGACCAAAGCTGGTCGCGTGCGTCATCTACTGCCTTGGTATGGCTGTCATTTAAAGGAATCAGGCGATTAATTACTCGTTCGGCATGGATCCAGCACAAGGCATGATCAAAGACGTTAAACTGCCCTGCATCATCACTGATAATTGAAAAAGTCAGAGGAAATGCCTTGGTCTAGCAGCCCTCCCATCAAAGCACCTTCCGTGACTATTTTTCTGTGCCGAGGTTTAACGATGCCTTGCTGATCCAGCCATTCGCACCCGTCAGGTGCCGTGTTAATGCAGACACTGATATTTTCCAGTGTCGCCAATATTACAACAGACAGCTTATTTTGTGCCATGTATTCAATGGCACCTGTGTTCAATGTATAAAGCGTTGTTTTGCCTTGTGATAGACAGTTTAAAAAATTGATTCTGCTTTTACTTTCTGTACTACTGAACCAGGCAAAAAAATCATTGCCAATATGTGTGCAATAGCCATTTTGCCCTTTATGCCGTGCGCCAGTATCATCTGTATGAATATATTTAGAAACGGATAATCCCGTCTTCAGTAATTCATCTTTTTCGGCATGAAAATCGTCCAGATCTTCTGTTAGTATATAACTGAGCTTACCGCTCGAAATATCGACGCCTAAATCACGAATTTGTTCCAGTAGTAATGGCTGTGTGACATGTTGGTGATGGTATTGATAGAGAATAAAGGCAATAAGGCTTTTACCAAAACTACCTCCCTGAATGTCTTCAGGAAGCTGACCTAAAATCGTAAGACCCTCTGGCGTTATATATTCTGCTAAACGATAACGAATGTTATGAGTTTGAAAGGTAATATCCTGAATAACACGATCCTGATACCCTTTAAAGCGTGAACCCTCTGGGATTTCATCCGGCTAAATAATTTGGGTTTCATCTATTTTGAGGTTGCCTTTTTTACTGCGCCTTGGGCCTTTTTTCCTTTTTGATGAGGAGTCATCACTTCCTGGGGCACCCTCCTTATCCATTGTACTCGGTTTGATTTTAGGCTTTGTGGTTTCGCCTTTAAGCTTGAGTATCTCTTGTGCTAACTCATCAATCTGCTTTTGTTGCCAGGCAAGCATTTCCAATAACACATCGACTAGCGGTGTGCGATCTTCTTTGTTTATCTCTGGTAATTCAGGTTTAGGCGAGTTCATAGAATATATTGTAAAGCAACTTTTTAATATTTTCCCGTGGATAATGAGAAGTTTCATTATTATACCACTAAAAGGCTGATAAATAAGGTTTAACTTGCTGTTTTATTGATTCTTTTTATGCAGAATAGAGTCGCTTGATCAGTTGTTTTTTAGACCAGAAACAGCCGTGTGCGCTTGCACTTGGTGATAGGATAAACCATCCAGTAACCAGTGTAATTCACGTGAGGTTAGTGACACAGCCTGCTCGTTCAATTCGCTTGGCCACTGGAACGTCCCCTTATCCAGGCGGCGATAATAAAGCCAGAAGCCATTACATTCCCAATAGAGTAGTTTTAGTTTATCGCGAGAGCGATTACAAAAGACAAAAACACTCCCGGTAAAGGGATCATGGCCCAACTGCTCTGAAACGATCAGCGACAAGCCATTAATGGACTTACGCATATCCGTAACACCTGTCGCCAGATACACCTGATTAACAGCAAGACCGTTTATCATGAGATGGACCTCACCAACTCCAATAACGGTTTTAAAATACTGAGTTCCGTATTGGCCTGTATTTCCAGGCTAAAGCCATTGGTATGAGTGACTTTGATAACCGACGATAGCCTTGGGCCACTTAAATTGTCTTCGGCAACAAATTTTACCGGAACCAGTTGGCTGGTTTGTTGCACTGACGAGCTGGCCGAACCGAATTTCTTTTTGTAATAACTGAAGATATGCGGCTTGATATCATGGACCTTGCAATACTCAGCCTGAGTTAAACGACTGGCTTGCCATTGTGGTATATGCTCTTGCATAGCCGCTTTATTTTGAGATGGGCTCATAAATACCTCTGAAGTTAAATGGAGGTATTAGTGTGCCCTTTTTTATAGGGGTTTAGAATGTGTGGTTTAATTGACGCTTACAGTATAAATGTTGAACTTGTAACTACTCAATTTCCCAATCCCCCAACCTTAACCCTGTCACCCGTGAAAATTCGCCAGTATTATGTGTCACCAATACTACATCATAAGTGCGTGCCGTGGCAGCAATTAGAATATCATTGGGCCCTATGGGTTTACCTTGAGCGGCTAGGTCAGCACGTATTTGTCCGATAACTGCGATAACTGCGATAACTGCGATAACCGGTCAGGATAACTGGGGTCAGAGTAGAATGGCACTTACTTAAGATATAAGCTACTGAAAATATTAAAAAAGGCAGGTTCGATGATAAACTGATTGCGACAAAACAACTTAGCCATCACCGAGAAACCTGCCTTAATGTTTATTAATAACAAATTTTTACGCTGCCAACAACAAAGAATAAAAAAATGTGCAGAAAAGACAGATTCGTATCAATTTTTAACCTGCTCACCTGCCCTGAACTGCTATCAAGAATTGACACCTTATTACCTGAACATCGAGAGCGACTTTATCCGCCCACAGAAACACTTTCAATTTTTTAGCACAAGCCTTGAGTGAAGATCGCTCCTGTCAAAAAGCGGTCAATGATGCAGCAATAAAACGTATCATTGGTGGCCTTGCACCTGTTAGTACCTCTACGGGTGGTTATTGTCGAGCAAGACAGCGTTTGCCATTAGCAATGGTTTCTGACCTAGTTTGCCAGACAGGTGAGCTCATTAACTGTCAAATCCCTGAGCAATGGCGCTGGCATGGAAGGCGTGTACATTTAATTGATGGAACCACTGTAACAATGCCCGACACCGTTGAAAATCAGGCAGTATATCCTCAGCAGAGTGGTCAAAAACCAGGACTTGGTTTTCCAATTTGTCGGTTGGTTGGCGTTATCTGCCTTTCAAGTGGGGCCGTTTTAAATGCGTCGATAGGACGGTTCAATGGAAAAGGCTCAGATGAGCAAAGTTTGCTTCGTAATATTATAGACACCTTTGATACGGGAGACCTTGTTCTTGGCGATGCTTTTTATGGTACCTATTTTTGTTAGCTTCACTGCGTGAAAAGGCATTGATGCCGTCTTTGAGCAAATGGGCGCGCGTAAACGGGTAACTGACTTTAGGAAAGGCAAACGAATAGGCACCAGAGATCACTTAATCGAACTAACCAAACCAAAGATCAAACCAGACTGGATGACACAAGCGCACTATGATGTTGCACCGAAAACGTTACTTATCCGTGAGTTAAGCACTCATGGCAAGATACTCATAACAACATTGCTATGCCCTAAAGAAGCATCGAAACCAGAACTCAAGGTTTTGTATAAAAAACGCTGGCAGATTGAAGTTGATTTCCGGAATATAAAAACGACGATGGGCATGGAAACGCTCAGCTGTAAAACACCCGAAATGAGTGAAAAGGAGATATGGGTCTATTTTCTGGCCTATAATCTGATTCGACTATTGATGGCTCAAACGGCTTTATTAGTCGATATATTACCACGCCAGCTTAGCTTTAAGCATACACTACAATTGTGGTTGGCATGGACTCAACAGACGGCTCTTACTGGTACAGGAGTCATTGAAGAATCATTATTTGTATTAATTGCTCAGCAGCGGGTTGGAAATCGTTCTGGTCGAATAGAACCTCGTGCAGTAAAAAGAAGACCAAAGCCTTTTTCCTTGTTAATGAAACCTAGAGAAGAAGCAAGAGCAGTGATTAGAAAGAATGGACACCCGAAGAAAATAAAGTAACTCACTGTGATTTATGTGTTTTATTCTTAAGTAAGTGCCATTCGGGTCAGAGTAAATTTAAATCTGAAAATAGAAGGAGTTTAACTTTACCCTGAACCCAGTTATCTCAGTGCTTCCCGCAGTCAGGTGGAGCGCCTTTTTATGCGACTTCTTTTTGCTCTACATCCCAGCCTGGAAAAACAAGTACAGCAGGATGAACCTGTAATGCTCTTGCAAGAACTTTTGCTCTTTCTACCCCTAAGTTTACCTTGTCATGCTCAATAGCTGAAAGTGTTGATTGAGGGATTCCTGTAAGAGTTGATAATTCATTTTGGCTTAATTCTTGAAACTCGCGAATAATACGAACAGACTCACCTATGGAAACTTTTTCTCTAATTAGAGATTCTTGATAATCTTTCATATTACTTTCTCCTATAATCATGTGCAGTTACTTTAACTACATATACAAAAAACTGCTCATTTTCAATTTTATAAATAATTCTATATTGAAGGTTGAGGCGTGACGATCGGTGTCCTTTCCACTCGCCTAGCAAAGGCTCATCGTTAAATCCTTTAATCTGTTTTAACCCGTCTGGACCAGAAATTGATACGATATCTTTCCATTTTTCATATCGCTTCAAAACTTCAGTTGGTAATGAGCTAATTTGCTTTATAGATTTTTTATGTTCAAATATTTTCCACATATCATAAATAGTATAGATACTATATTTAGTATGTCAATTTTTAATGAGCATAACGCCGCCATTGGATTATCTCACTACTTATACAAAAGTCGGGGTCACAAAAGTCGGGGTCTACTATAGAATTATGAAGAGAAATGACAAGTGAGTAATAGATATGATGTTTATAGGAAAAGTTATCTATATATGTATATCTGCAAGTGCAAGTTTATCGGTAAATGGTGGGCAAACGGTAAGGCTGTTTGCCCACCCTACCGGGCTTTTCTTATATCAGGTGCATTATATGGCACCGTCAGAAGGGAGAGGAGTCCATATCATCATCCTACTAACTAGACTACTATGCAAAAATAAACACCTGAACATCCCTCTGCTTTTATTTTCTGCATATGAATTCGCAATTCGGGACCTAACCCTTAGCTTTTATTCGTAGTTTTTACTTCAGTTTGTTCATTACTTCATTACAATTTTGTTCTATTGTTTTGCAGATTTTATCAATAGTTACAGAAGTCTTATTTTCCGAAAATGGCTCAGCAAATAAGTTTGTTAACTTGTTTATTGTTAAAAACGCAGAACTTATGATTACCATAACTGGAATTGCTAAAAACTCAAATCCACTGTTTTCTCCTCCTAAGTCTATATCGCCAATAAATAAAGGTATAAGAATGACGTAAAAACCCACAATTATTTTCGTGAAAGCACTGTAAATCATCAAAAAAGGCGTGTTTTTGATTCTCTCTGCTTTACCTTGAGTGTCATAAAAACGATTAATTTGTTGCATTAAATCGCTTTTTTCGATATTAGCTCTTGAAGAGAAATCGCTTTCAAGGGTTTTTGTGATCGCTACTAATATTTCGTTTGAAATTTTATTTTCTATGTTTATTTTAAATGCGCTAAATAACTCTAACTCTTGCTCATTAAAACTGGGTTTGAAATTATTGTGCATTTCATTTTTTAGCTGTCGTATGTATAAAATAGTCAATCTAATTAATTTTTCAGCTTGAAGTTTTAAATCTGCTTGCTCGATATCTTTAAAATTTTCTGAATTACCATAATAGGCATAGATTTTAGCAACGAAACTTCTAGTGTTGTTTGTTAATTCTCCAAATATTTTCCTTGCTTCCCACCATCTGTCATACGCTGAATTCATTCTAAAACCCAAGAAAAAGGCAACAGCAAGCCCAAATACAGAGCCTATTTGTCCAGATGTTTTATAAATGTGGTCACCAAAATATTCTTCAATACTAAGTACAAGAACTGCGTAAACCGTTGTAATAATTATAAACGGTAATGCAATTTTTAATAATTGAAGTAAACCTTGTTTTTCTGTCTTTATCATTTGCTAATCGTCATCTTCTTCAATGCTTTGATTATAGGGGATCCCAATATTTAGACCAATACTTAAAGAGCTATTTAGAGGTGAAAACAAAGGGTCAAAAAACAAGCGTCAGGTTCCAATTGCGAATTTATTGACAAATAAGCTAAGAACTTTAAGGTCAGTTCTAACATTCATATATTTTTGTTGGAATCTTAGACTTTACCCTTGGGTTAACGGTCTAGCCATGCGTTTGATAGCAGCATAAATGTTGAACTTGTAACGACTCAATTTCCCAATCCTCCAACCTTAACCCTGTCACCCGTGAAAATTCGCCGGTATTATATGTCACCAATACTACATCATAAGCGCGCGCCGTGGCAGCAATTAGAATATCATTGGGCCCTATGGGTTTACCTTGAGCAGCTACAAACAGAGGGGCAGGTCCCCAATTGCGAATTTCTAGCTATTCTGAACGCATTGGTTTTCGGGATTTTGTACCTCAGTTTGTGGATCTCTGCGTCACGGAACGCTGAGCGTTCTCGTATGAATTCCCACGCAGAGCGTGGGAACTAGGAGTAAGTTAAAAAAACGGGAGCTAGTCGTCATTACCGCGCGCCCTTCTCCTTATGATATTCCTCAATCGTCAAATTCCTTAACATCGAATTTTTACCGCCTTCATTATGTACCAGATTCACACTTTTCACATAATTCTCAATCACATGGATTTTCTGTAACGGGGTGACGATTAACAACTGTAAATTAAGCTTACTGAATAATTCCAGCCCATAACGCGCGGAGTCATCCGAGCCGCGACCGAAGGCTTCATCGATCATCACAAAACGGAAGCTTCTGGATTGTGTTTCGCCCCATTCCAGGCCAAATTGATACGCGAGTGCCGAGGCTAAAATGGTGTAGGCGAGCTTTTCTTTTTGCCCTCCGGATTTACCTGCCGAATCGGAATAGTATTCTTTTTCCTGATGATCTTCGCGCCAGCGCTCTGAGGCGGAAAACAGGAACCAGTTGCGCACATCGGTGACTTTTCGCGTCCATTTTTTATCGCTATCGGTTTGCCCTTCGCGACCATTGAAACGATCAATGAGCTTTTTTACCTGATAAAATTTACTTTCATCATACAAGTCATCCTCTCCGCCTAAGGTATCGGCTAAACAGGCTCTTAAATCCTGCTGGAAACCTCTGATATCAATGTCTTTACTGCGCTCAGAAATCAGCGTGATATAAGTCCCTGCATTGTAATCAATGGCATTCAGCGAGAGATTTATTTTGGTCAGTTTATCTTCTATTTCCTGGCGCTCTTTATCAAGATTGGCCTGAAACATGGCGATTTTCTGGATCGTGCCTTCTTTGAGCATTTGATGAAAACGTTTTTCATGCCGCGGCAGATCTTCTTTTTCTAATTTTTCCAGCATTTCACCAAATTCAAAAGCCGATTGTAAGGCGACATCGACCTCTCGGGTTTCCTGATGATACTTGTCCTTATATTGCTGCATCTGGGTAATAATACGCTCTGCCAGACGCTGAATTTTGGTGTTTTCATTATTCAACTGAATTTGTATCCATTTGCGCATCACGCTTTGGTTATCATCGCTATTGGCGATGCTTAGCGTAATATCCGGTAGCGCTTTCGGCTGCAGTTCAGTGAGCCTGGGAAAGCTAAATTCGCGCTCGCTTATGGCTGTTTGCTGAATAGTTTGCTCGCTGATCTGGAGCAGGTGTTTATCGTGTTCTAATTGCGCTTCTAATTTACCGCCTTCTTTCGTTAAGACGGTCATTTTTTCTTCCTGCGCGGCAAGCTGCAGCAGGCTGTTTTCCAGTTGTGTTTGTAGCTGCTTTAAGATATCCGAGTTTTGCTCAATCTCCTTTTTTTCATCTAACAGCTGATCAATTTTCAGACTGATTGATTTCCAGTCTATCTCATCAAAATGCGCAATATTCAGTAAGTCACGCGCTTTATCGCGCTGCTTTGTTAATAACTGTAATTGTTTATCCAGATTTTGTAACTGGCTTAAACAATCAAAGCCTTCACGCTGTACCGCGGTTAAGTTCTGTTGCAGCGCTTTTATTTTGGCTTTATTATCCCAGCCCAGGATAAAGCGCGAACGGTCATTAATCGCATGGCGGTCATCTTTTTCATGCCGCGAGGCACTGCTTTTAATCTGCCCCTGGGGTGTAATCGCCTTGGGTTGTCGTCTGAATTCATCCAGGCTTTCTGCGCAGTAATAATCAAACTGCTGGGCAATTTGCGCGGCTAACCAGTCATAAAAAGGGCTGTCCGTTTTGATACGTAGCTTATGAAACAGGGATTTAGCAGCTGGCATGTCAAAGCGTTCTGCTTGCTGCTCTTTAATGCGGAAATACACCAAACGCCCTTTTAAATGCGTTTTTTCCACATAATGCGCGACTTTTTCATAGTGCTCTTCGGCAACCAATAAGCTCAAGCCCATGGTATGCATGACGCGCTCAATCGCGCCTTCCCAATGCGCCTCGGTTTCATCAACTTTTAATAATTCACCGATAAAGGGCAATTCTTCGGCGGCAATGCCAATGGTTTCAGCCATTTGCTGACGGATGCGCAAGTTATTTAACGGAATATTGCTTTGCCGCGCCTGTAAAGAGTCTATTTCTTCTTGTAACTGCTCCGCCTGTGCATTGAACTGATTGCGCGCAATGGTGACATCAATCTTGTGTTTATCAATTTCGCCTTGCTGCGTCTCTATCTCTTGCTGTCTGGCTTCTGCTTGCAGGCGGTTATCATGAAAGCTGTCGCTATCATGCACCATGGAAAATTCCAGCAAGGTACAAAAACTTTGATAACGTTCTGCCTGTTGTTTTTTCTGCGCCAGACTGATTTCAAAGCGTTGCACATCGGCGCGTATCATTTCCAGGCGCCGGCCGCCATTATCATCGATGCTTTGTTTTAGCTGGGTTTGCTGTTCCCGCAATTCAAGCAAATCAGCTTGCTGGCGAACTATGCGTTGCTGGTGTTTTTCCTGCTCTATTTCGCGTTTAGCAATGCGTTCATTAAGTAATTCGGTTTTATGTTGGGCAAAGAATGCGTCCAATGCATCACGGCAACGGGTTTTATCGCTGTGCTGTTGCGCATAGATCTGATGATGGCTGTAATCGCTTAACATCGGTTTTAAGAGCGATAATTGATCTTTGGCTTTTAAGACCGCTTCGTGCGCCCGATTGAGGTTATCAAATTCTCGACAGATTGACGTAATTCGTTCTTGTACCGGCGGCGCTTCCAGCATGTGCAGGCGCACAAAGTCTGTGAGATTGCCGACCGCTTTCATCGACACTGTTTGATACAACAGTTCTAAAGCTTGTTCGCTTTCTATGCCTAAACGCCGCCGGAATTCGGCGGAATAGTCTTTAAAGGATTCAAATAACTGTAGTTTCGGACGTCGTTTCAGGCGCTTTTTTAAATCCAGAATATCACTGCCAAACTGGGAAAAATGCTCCTTGATACTTAAGGCTTCAGTGCTCAGCACATAAAAACGCGCGGGTTGATTCTGATCTTCTTTACACCAGAAAACTTGCGCAATAGTGACATGAGCATCGTAGCCGGCATTATAAAAATAACCGAGCAAAACACTATAGTTATTCGCATCGCGTAATGCGACTTGTTTAGCGGCTAAATTCTCGGCATCTTTTTCGCTTTTATAATGACCGCGTACATAGGAGTTTAAATTACGCTCTTTGGCTTCTGCACCGGCGGCTTTGTTATAGGTAATTTTTTGTGTGGGTACCAGTAGCGTTGTTAATGCATCGACTACAGTTGATTTACCAGAACCTATATCACCGGTTAATAAGGCATTTTCACCGTTGGGTTTGATCTTCCAGATATGCTTATCAAAAGTTCCCCAGTTTAAGAGTTCAAAACGATGCAGCCTGAACCCGGCTAATTTATCATCCGTCATACTATCCAGTTCAGTCTGTAGATTCGGCATAGGCTTGGTAAGTGGCTAATTTTTGATTAAAGTCTGCAGTCCAGTCGGCATCAACCAAGGCGCTGATAATGCGTTGAATTTCCAGGTTTTCATTGTCGTTTGTCAATTTGCGCAAAAAGCCCAGTTCAATCACTTTGTTAATGGTGGCGTTAATGGATGCACTGATTTGTGCTTCATTACTTTTCTCCGGCATAAACACCAGCATGGCATTGCTAAGCTCCTGTCTTGAGACAATCACGCGTATATCCGCACCTGAGCTATCGGCTTCAGCCATTTTTTTACGTAATAGCACACATAATAAGCTAATCGGATAACTTAGAGGACGGCGCGCTATTAAGCGTGGCAGAGGATCTTTTTCATCCTCATCAGGGATACTTTGTGTTAGCCAGGCATAGCCTTCGGTATCGTCTATTGCCAAATCCAGTCCCATCACTTTTACATAATCTAGAACCTGACTTTGTAAGCTTAATAGATCATGCCATAACATCGGTTGCTGGTTACGGAATAAAATGCCTTTGAGGAGGTGGATGATAATGGGGGAGATACTGGGTTGGTGTTCTTCTTCGGTCATAAATGAGTTGTGCAGTATTTATTATCGGTAGCGGTGATTAGCACCAGTTGTATTGGAAATTACTTTAGCATGAAAAAATCTGTTGCAACATGCCTGAATTTTGGCCAGCAGTCTGCGCTCCCGGCAATGAGGTTAATGCCGGGTAAAAATAACACTGGGCATTGTTACCGACTTATCCACACCTTCCGAGCTCACCCAGGTAATTTCAACTTCTTTTTCGCCATCTATCAAGGCATGGGAATTATCCTGACAAGCCAGATTCATATAGGCGATCAGTTCACTCAAGCCTTTTTCTAAAGGGTGCTGTTCACAGATTTCCAGCAACGTAATCTGTCGTTGATTTTGCAGGGCTTTGTTAATGCGTGCCTGTAGCATGTCTGTATCGACATAATGCTGAGTATATAATAAGTCACTGCTAAACTCTGCGGCACCGGAGCTTAATTTTTCTGTGGCAATAACCGGGCGACTGGGCGGTCGGAATAAGGTACGTGATACCGCTAATTCGATCTGCGCCTTGGTATCATCTAAGTAAGTAAAGTCTTTATCCTTGGGCGGGTTTTGTTTAATGGCAATTGCTGATTTTTCAATTTCGTGAATAATCGACATAATGCGTTTGTTTTCCAGCCATACCTGATCATCCAAATAGCGGCGTAATTGCTCAACCAGACTAGAGCTGGTGCGCTGTACTTTCTCACCGGCTTCCAGTAAATGATATTTCATTTTCGGCAATAATTCATCTGGCTCACAGCTTTGCACTTCTTCCAAAGCGAGCACTTTTTGAATAAGTGCATTAAATTCTTCCTGTTTTGCTGGCGACATCAGCAAGCCCCAGAACGCCTGAAAACTTTTGCCCTGGTCTGAATCACCGATATCATCTTGCTCGCCAAAAATATCATCCAGTAACTCGCCTTTATGTTTATTGCTGGTGGCGATTTTCTCGCGTGTACTACGGTCGAGTTGCCGAAAATTCTCTTCAACCTGTCTAAAATCCATCAGCAAGCTACGCGCGGTTTCTTCCAGCTGATAAAAGCGCTCTTTGACCTGACGAGGATCATAGCTAATCACTTCACCTTGTTGTAAACGGGAAATTTCAGCATCTATTTCTGCTTTTTGCACTTCTAATTCGGCAATACGCTGTTGTGGATCGGTTTGTGTAGTTTGCAGGATGCTGGCAAGCAATTCAAAGACCGTCAATAGCCGTGACTCTGTACCAATAAATTGTTTTTGTTCTAAACTACGCAGCCATTCTATCGATTTTTCACTCGCCGGAGTTAAATCAAATTCTGGCTCGTCGCTGTTTTCTGCATAATACTTGCGCAAAAAAGCATTTTCTCCGCTAGCCCAATCAGTGAGATAGGCTTTCGCCGTTTTCGGGTATTTGTCGCGATGAATCTGACGCAGGTGAAATAAAGTGTCTTCCAGCTTTTCCGTTAATTCGCTTTGTTTTAATGAACGGCAATTGGGCTGAATAAACACTCGGTAAAAAAAGCTGATAATCAAAGCTGAATTATCGGCACATAATAAGCGCCAAGTCGGATGCTGGCGAAGTTTGAGTAAATAATCGTGTTCCATTAGCTTTATAAGTGAGGGTTCAGGGAAACAGGCAGCTCGCCTATACCCCGATAAACTGATTTGATTTTGCACTCGGAATTGAGGGTGCTAAAATCAACGTATCTTTTTACTGTAAGTAATCATGCATGAGCAATAATACAGTACCTCCCTCTAAAATAACACTGCTCCGACTTTCTGCAATAGGCGATGTGCTGATGTTATTACCCGCAGTACGCCTGCTGAAAAAACAGTTTCCTGACACACAAATCGATTGGTTAATTGATAGACCGATTGCAGGTCTACTGGCGCAAGTTACTGAGGTAAATGTGGTGCCTATAGACAAACCTAAATCAATAGGCGATTATTGGCGAATCAAAAAACAGTGGCGTCGTAAAAATACCGGACAATTAATTAGTTTCCAGACCAGTTTTGTCAGTAATATGCTCATGGCGCTGTTACCTGCTGAGCATAAAACCGGCTTTGGCCCGCCTTATTCTCGTGAAGGTCATCACTTTTTTACCGATACGGCCTATGAATTGCCTGAGCACTTGCATCAGGTTGAGATTTTTTTTGCCTTAGCACAAAAATTTGCGGGTATCAGTCAACAGATCAGCATAACGGCAGATGATTTAAACCTGCCTGTCAGCGACACCGATATCAACTGGGCAGTTGATAAGTTACAGACGCATAGACAGTGGATCGCCATAAATCCTATGGCCTCTACACAGGAAAAAACCTGGGATGCAGAACGTTATATTAGTCTAATTGATAACTTGCACAGACTTTATCCCGACAGGCCTGTGGTATTAACGGGTGGTTCTGGCAGCAAAGAAGTGGCCTTTGGACAGCAAATCGAACAACAAACGCAAGCACCATGTCTTAACTTAACAGGACAAACAACGCTGACTCAGTTGGCCGCTATTCTTAAACAAGCGTCCCTGCTTATCTCTCCCGACACGGGCCCGTTACATCTTGCGAATGCTATGGCGACACCGGTGATTGGTCTTTATGCTGTGACCCGGCCTGAATATATCGGGCCTTATAATCAGCTGGATAACTGTATCAATATCTATGATCAAGCCGCCCGGACCTTTATGCAGAAGCCTGCATCCCAGCTTCCCTGGCAAAAGAAAATACCCAGTTTAGAAGCCATGCAGTTAATCTCTGTGGAACAGCTTATCGCCAAAGTACGCGACTTAAACTTATGAATATTCTTGTTTTTTCTCCCGCCTGGGTAGGTGATATGGTTATGGCACAGACTCTTTTTAAAGTGCTACATCAACATTACCCTGATATGAACCTGGATGTGATTGCACCTCCCTGGCCCTATGATTTATTACAGCGTATGCCGGAAGTCAATAAGCATTACAAAATTGAAGTTCAACGCGGAAAGTTTAGCTGGCAGGCTCGCCGGGATATAGCGAATAGTATCAAAGATAAGCAGTATGACTGGGCGATTACTATGCCGGTTACCTGGAAATCTGCCTTAAATGGCTATTGGAGCGGTGCACCCAGACGTACCGGCTTTCTTGGGGAAATGCGTTATGGCTTATTAAATGACAGGCGCAGATTAGATACCAAAAAACTGCCTTATATGGTGCAGCGTTATGTATCGTTAGGTTTGGATACCTCCGCACCTATCCCCGAATTAAATGCAATTCCAAAACCTCAGCTAGCCGTTGATAAAAACAATGCTGCAAACTGGATGCAGACATTAAATATTACACAGCAAAAGCCGGTCATTGCGCTGATGCCGGGCGCTGAATTTGGCCCAGCAAAGCGCTGGCCTACAGAGAATTATGCGCTGATTGCCAGGCATCTAATCCAATCTGATTGCCATGTATTGATTTTAGGTTCGCCTAAAGACTATGCAACGGCAGAAGAAATAGTACAAAAAAGTGGTGTTCAGCTCATTAATTTATGCGGTAAAACCAACTTGCTAGATGCAGTTGATATACTTTCCTGTGCCAATCTGGCAATTAGCAATGACTCAGGTTTAATGCATATTGCAGCGGCTGTTAATATCTCGCAAATCGCCATATATCGTAGTTCCACACCTGAATTTACGCCACCGCTGAATGATAAAGCGATTATTCTACAAGCTGAATTTAATAACCCGGCTGTAGATAAGATTAAGCTAAAGTCGCTGGAGGGTATAGCAGGCTTTACAGATGTTGCTATAGATCAGGTACAATCAGCCATACAATCTATTTTATAAATAGTTTTCTGATTATTTACAACCTCAGTCAACTTGAAAAACTTTTATTGATCAATTTTTATGTTAAGAGATGTGTATCAAATAATTTGAGGAAGCTGTTTTTTTGGGCGCGGACCGCCTATACATATCCAGGATAATCTATGTCCATCACTGGCTGGACAATACCCCTGATAGATACACTGGGTACCTGTTATTTATACTACCCTGTTTTATTATGCTAGTGAAACAGATTGCCGCGCATGACAGTGAAAAATTTTCCTTCACTGTTAGTTATCAACAACAGGCTATTGAGTACATAAATATCAAAGCCACCCGATAATCCATTTTTATGAAACATACTATTAGCAGACTGCGCATTGCAGTTTTAATCCGCCAATACACGGGAATCGGAGGGGCCGAACGCTATTGCGTTGAATTGACTGAGCGCCTGGCCAAACAGCATGAGGTGCATTTATTCTGCCAGTCCATTGAAATTGAACCTCACCCTAATATTATCGTACACATCATCCCTAAAAAGCGGGGAAAACCACGTTATCTCAATCAATTAGAATTTTCCAGACTGACTCGTCTTGCCACAGCAGGCCAGTTCGATATCGTGCATTCGCATGACATGGTTACCCATGCTAATGTACAAACTCTGCATGTGCCTTGTGTGCGCAGCCGATACACTGACATATCAGGGATAAAAAAAATACTGCGTTATTTAAATAGTGCTATCAGCCCGCGCTTACTTGCCTATTTATGGCTGGAAAAAAAGCAGATTTGCACAAAAAATAATCGCCAGATCATCGCAGTTTCAGAATTTTTAGCCCAAAATATCACTAACAGCTATCCTGAGGTCGTTAACAATATTAATATTGCCTATCCAGGTATAGCGGTATCAAAAAGCAAAAAAACGCTAAACACATTACGTCAGCAACAACGCAAACAACTACAATTAGCAGATGATGCTTTTGTCATTCTCTTTGTTGCTAATGATTACAAGCGCAAGGGCCTGCCGATTATACTCCAGGCCATCAAAGCGCTAGACATCCCACAGCTACAATTAGTTGTCGCGGGTGACGACCGGCCGAAAAAATTCACCACCACAGTTAAAAAAGCGGGACTCAACAATCAAGTTCACTTTATTGGCAAATGCGCTGATATGCATGCTTTGTATCCTGTCGCTGATGTTTTAATCCACCCGACTCTGGCAGATACCTACGCCATGGTGGTTCTGGAGGCGATGGCGCACGGCATCCCCGTTATCGTTAGTAATGCTACATATTGTGGCTTTGCAGAACATTTAACGGATAATGAAGCATTGCTAATTGACCAGCCTAAAGACCCGGTCGAGCTGGCAAAACATATTAATACATTACTGAGCGACACTGATCTGCGAGAATTTTTAGCTACAAATGGCAGAAAAAAAGCGCTGGCGATAAGCTGGGAAAATACTTTACAGCAGACCCAGCGCGCTTACCGTAAAGTTTTAAAGCTAACTACCAGGTAATTTCCCAACAAATTGTATAAACACACGTTTATGTCATGCTGAAAAAATCGCTTATTATCCTGTTTTTACTCGTACTGTGTGGCTTAGTGGCTTATTTTTCACTGGCTGCCAAATACAACTACGATGTTGCCCAGAATTATCAATATGCATTCCAAAATAGCCAGCATACAGTAATACACGCTCAGATAAAGCAGGGGGAATTTAACTTCGACAGTGTACCAAACTGGGATACGGGTTTTATTGGATTAAACGTTTCCGCGACCCTCACCGGCTATTTTGCCGAGCCTTATGTCGAGATTATTGGTGGCCAGCAACATTCTATTTTAAGTTTTGAACGTGGCGTACAAGGTCTGCGTTATATAAACCTACCTTCAGGCATAGGATATAAAGATCAGACTATTCGGCTTATTGCTCATCATTTAACGATTAATGACCAGCAAGCCAGCATCGTTTTATTTACCAACCCCAAAATACACAAGCAGGCTAAAGTTCTGGTTATTGCGCCACACCCCGATGATGCTGAAATTGCTGCATTTGGTTTATATAGCCAACATAACAGTTTAATACTCACCATAACAGCCGGTGAAGCAGGCCCGCATATTTATGATGAGGTGTATGCGGATGAAAACCAGCATTATCAGGAAAAAGGTAAACTTAGAGTTTGGAACAGTATAACCGTGCCCATGTTAGGAGGTGTTAGCCCTGAGCATGCAATAAACCTGGGATACTTTGACGGCACTTTACAACAAATGGCCAGCAATAAACCCCGTTCGGTTCATTCAAGGTTTACTGGCATTGATAATGTCAATCATTTTAGGGGACAAAACCTGTCCAGTTTAACGCCTCTAAGCGCAGGCAAGGCAAATTGGCCTGCTCTGATTGACGATATAAAGCAGATTTTGCAGGACTATCAACCAGATATCATTATCACACCTTATCCTGCATTAGACTGGCATACCGATCATAAGCTTTCAACACTAGCCGTCATTAGCGCTATTAAGCAGTTAGGGCTGCAGCAGGGCCAGCTGTTACTCTACACCAATCACTTAACAGCCAATAATTATTTTCCTTACGGACAGCAGGGTGAGCAGGTCTCTATACCGCCTGATTTCAATCAATCACTGTATTTTGACAGTATTTATTCATTTAATCTGCCCAAGCCTAAAGAAAAGATTTTGGTGCTTGAAGCAATGAATGATTTACGCAACGATACCAGTTGGCTAAATATTTCCGGGGCATTTAAAATATTTATGACGACGCTGGGAAATAAACTTTTATTCAAAGATCAGACTTATTTTAGAAGGGCCGTCAGAGCAAATGAATTATTTTTAGTCGTTAATTTTTCAAGTTTATATAGAATAGAAACTATAAATTCTCTAAACCATTAAGAATGAGAATTTTTCATGCCCTAGAAATTTAGCCTGACTGCCGGGCGTTATATTTGAAAAGAACACGACATGACCCTATCATCCGAAGCCCAAAAAGTATTTCGTGAAACAAGAAAACTTTATCGATTTTCTTTAAATCCAGAAAATATTTTTGGCTCATCTAAGTATATCTTTATGTTTAGTCATATGCGCAGCCGATCTTCCGTGCTCTCTCATGTACTTGGAAGTAACCCAGATATTTGCGGACATAGCGAATTACATTTACCTTATAAGGGCCGTATGTCCTTATGGAAGATGCAGATTGAACTGTTTAATGATTTAAAGTGCAGCCTCAAGGATAAATATCTTTTTGATAAAATCCTGCATGATTTCGAATTTTCAGAGCAAGTATTGGAAATTTCCAAAGCGAAAATCATTTTCCTGTTAAGAGATCCAGAAAGCACCATCAAGAGCATCATGAATATGGGTTATATTACCGGAATTGAATGGTATAAAGATCCGCTTCAAGCGACTAATTACTATTGCTCCCGATTACAACAACTCGAAGATTTGGCTCAGCAGACCGGAGGCAATTACTTTTTTATTGAATCTGCTGAGCTTATTGATAATACAGACTATATTTTAGAAAAATTAACGCAATGGCTAAACCTGAGCGAAGCTCTGGATAAAAGATACTCGGTTTTCCACAATACGGGTAAAACCGGGCGCCGAGGAGGAGACCCCTCAGACAATATTAAATCGGGAGTACTGAAAAAAACACCAGGTTACCCAGACATACAAATTCCCCCGGATGTGTTGCATACAGCAGAATCTGCTTACGAACAATGCAGGCTTAGCCTACTGAGTAAACTGCTCAAATAGCTGAATACCATTCGACTCATCTAACTATCCCCCGGTTTCATGCGGGCCATAGTTTCTATCTTGAATAGTGGTTTGAAAGATATCGGTTTGCATACAGCTAGGCTCTACGCCATAAGTTTTTAAGCGATTTGTCTGGATACACCCAAGTAAATAGTCTGAGGGCATGCGAATGGGGTAAGCCACTTTTAACATCTTTTTCGCACCCACTAGCGTCAACATATAACCCACGGTAAAAATAATAGTACGTTTTGAATTTTTTGAAGGAAATCGATACCTTGCCAATTTAAAGCCGGGGGCAAGTGTTCGTTTTAGCGGCCAGCTTTTTGCCTTGCCATGAAGCAGATAAATAAGCTCCCAGTCATTTTTCAGAGTCTCTATTTTCTGAATTATGTTTTTAAATTGTGGGTCAAAAATCATATCATCTTCCAGAATAATACAACTAGGTATGTTTTCCTGAACCATTTTTTCATAGATACCGATATGACTCAGTGCGCAGCCAATTTCTCCGGGAACTAATGTGTGTCCTAGCAATTTTTCAGCAAGTTCCAGGTCTGCCTTTGATTTTTGTTCTTCCGTCAAAGTTCTGCCATCGACAGCATCAAAAAACTCAAACGGAATATTTTGCTCCTGCATCTGTCTGACTATATGCTCCCTACGCTCAGTGGCACGTTTGAGGCTAATAATAAGGACTTTAGTTTGTATGGTCTGGTTATTCATTTATTTTTTAGCTTCAATAACATGGAGCTCTCGTCTCACCTAATCATTCCCCGTTTTATGCGGGCCATAGTTTCTATCTTGAATAGTGGTTTGAAATATATCAGTTTGCATGCAGCCGGGCTCAATGCCATAGGTTTTTAAGCGATTTGCTGGATGCGTCCGAGCAAATAGTCTGAAGGCATGCGAATAGGGTAAGCCACTTTTAACATCTTTTTTGCACCCTCTAGCGTCAACATGTAGCCAGCGGCATAAATAATAGTACGTTTAGAATTTTTTGAAGGAAATCGATACCTTGCCAATTTAAAGCCGGGGGCAAGTGTTCGTGTTAGCGGCCAGCTTTTTGCCTTGCCATGAAGCAGATAAATAAGCTCCCAGTCATTTTTCAGAGTCTCTATTTTCTGAATTATGTTTTTAAATTGTGGGTCAGCAATCAAATCATCTTCCAGAATAATACAACTAGGCATGTTTTCCTCGACCATTTTTTCATAAATACCGATATGACTCAGTGCGCAGCCAATTTCTCCGGGAACTAATGTGTGTCCTAGCAATTCTTCAGCAAGTTCCAGGTCTGCCTTTCATTTTTGTTCTTCCGTCAAAGCTCTGCCATCGACAGCATCAAAAAACTCAAACGGAATATTTTGCTCCTGCATCTGCCTAGCCATATGCTCCCTACGCTCAGTGGCTCGTTTGAGGCTAATAATAATTACTCTAGTTTGAATTACATCGTTGTTCATTTACAACACCTGACTTTGTTTAAATAGCTTAAAACTATTTTCTATTAATTTTATTACTTATTTGCTATTCGACCAATATGTCAATCCCGAATTCATATAATAACTGCAACACCTCTTTAAAGGGTTAGATGGTATAGTTTCCGTCGACTAAAACCTGAAACTAAAAAGAGGTGCTCAATGAACACGTTTAACCATCTAACCCAAGAGGAAAGATTTTACATTTATACGCAACTAAAACAAGGCGTTTCTAAGAATCAAATAGCCATCACATTGGGGCGTCATAAATCAACTATTGGACGTGAAATTACGCGTAATACAGGTCAGTGTGGTTATCGTTACAAGCAAGCTGAGAGAATAGCTAAACAACGCCATATTGATAAGCCCAAAAACATCAAGATGACGGCTGAGTTACAACAGATAATAACGCCTTTAATCAAAGAGAAATGGAGTCCTGACTGTATTTCAGGACGCTTAAAACAACAAGGTAAGGACTCCGTCAGTCATGAGACTATTTACCGTTATATTTTAGCTAACAAAGCAGCCGGTGGCGATTTGTATACTTATTTGAGGCATCAAGCCAAACCTTATCGTAAGCGATATGGAAAAAATGATTATCGCGGAACGATACCCAGCCGTGTTGATATTGATGAGCGACCACAAGTGGTTGATGATAAAACGCGTTTAGGTGATTGGGAAGCAGATACTGTTATCGGTAAAGGACATAAAGGCGTATTGGTGACGCTGACTGAACGGGTCTCAAGGCTCAACTTCGCCATCTCAATTGAGCGTAAAGAATCTGAATTAACGAAAGAGGCGATTATCAATGCTCTTGAGCCTTTTAAACGTTGGGTTCACACGATTACCTTTGATAATGGACGTGAGTTTTGTGGGCATGAAGCCATTGCAAAAACACTCGACTGCGGCACTTATTTTGCCAAACCGTATCATTCGTGGCAACGAGGTTTAAATGAAAACCACAATGGCTTATTAAGGCAATACTTCCCTAAAAAAGAACCTTTGGATAAGGTAACTCAAGATGAGGTTGATAGTGCAATTACAGCACTTAATCATCGTCCAAGAAAAGGGTTAAATTACAGAACTCCATGGGAAGTATTTTGCCAAATAACGGGGGTTGATATAAATAAATCACAGGGTGTTGCATTAATTGCTTGAATTCGCGAATTATGATTTAAGTAGCTTTACCAGTAACGGAAGTAACGTTTTCCAGGCCAGCGCATTTATATCGGCTGGTCTTGCTTGTTCAGAGAAGCATGTGATTGCCCTGTCAGAATGAGGATGCCAGTCTGAGTAATTTAGTTCATCCGGATTATAGAGTGCCAACTGACGTTTATTTAAGCCTGCAGCAATATGTACTATGGCCGTGTCCACTGAAATAACCCAGTCTGCTTTTAGTATCAAAGCAATTGCATCATAAATCGTTCTGGATTCCGGATTATAAAAAACATTATCCCTCGCCACATCAGCACAGAGTTTTTCAACCTCTGAAACGGTATCAGGCGTAGAAAGAACAGCAATATTAATAGCCGGTAGAATATCCAGTGCAGCGTTAATTATTTTTCTGGTATTTGCGTTATTTAATCGCCTGGCTTTATCACCACCACAGGGATTAATAACCAGCAAGGGCTTATTGGCTATGCCTTCCAGGAATCTCTCCACCTTTAGCACTGCTGCTGTATTAAGCGGAATATGGTATTTTGGATGTTCTTCTTTAATCCCAAGACACTGTAAAAGATAAACGAGTTTCTCTGAAAAATGCAGCCCATGTGTCAGTTTACCCAGCTTTAAATTAACACGCCCAATGTCATCATCTAATCCGGCAACCCGCTTGGCCTGTACTTTATTTAACAGATACAGATCCTTCATTTTCATATGCATATTAAAATGAATCAGTAAATCAACGGGCCTGAGTTGTTGCGCCAAATAATTTAACTGTCTATATGTCGGCCTGCCGGAGACTTCCAGTACTTGATCAACATCTAAATAATCCGCAAAATAACCAGACATAGCAGCCGAGGTAACAATCGTAATTTTGATACCCGGATACGCCTTGCGCAGTGGCTTGATCATGAGTGAAGACACAATGGCATCGCCCCATTTTGCATCCCAGCGGATAAAAACAACATGCTGCAAATCTGCGACAGGGCAGATTACATCGTCTACTTTACTATCAAATAGAAAAACACCAAGCTTTCTTCTGATTCTATCCCTGGCAAGCTGCCATGATTTATTAACACGCTTGAGTAACATATCGTAGTCTTCTGGGTATAAATAATTTATGACGTTTTGTTGACAGTATAAAATTTAGCATCGATTGACTTACAAAACATATACAAAAAACACGGTATTAACTAAACCCCATTTTTGCCTTACTTTAACCACTCGCGCTCAAATGAAAAAATAAGCAGTTTATTCTTTGGCTTGCCTCAAGTTAACCTGGGGATAACCCGGATAGCACTTCTATTGTCTAACGCTATCTGACGGACATTATCGATAATATAGTTTTCGATTTGCCTATTTTATCACCTGATAATCAATAGGTAGATAACTCAAAGTATTCAACAGCTGCGGCAGTATATACTCTGCCCTGTATCGGGCTTAATCTGCAGCAATCAAATGCTTATAACTCCCTTTACGAATATTAAAAAAAGCCAGCTCAGGCAGACTCATTAAAATACCCATAGCGCCATCTTTTAAGGCCTTACCTGAATCAAAAGGTATGGCAAGTCCACCGTATACACTTATCGTGGTTGCGGCAAGCAAGTTAATCGAGCCAAATATTGGTCGCAACAGGATATTATCATCCGTAAAAATCAGAAAGGGAGCATCCTGATCATTAAATTTGTAATCACTCGCGCTAAGTGTATTAAATTCTCTAAAAAAAACCAGTGCATTATTTTCTTCCCTGTACATTTCCTGAAGCTGTTGATGTCGAAAAGAAGGCAATGTTTGCTTTGAATAGGCATCAGAGAGACTATGAAATGAACCAAAGGGAATAAACGCGATTAAATCTTCACTGGTCAACTGGCTTAGTTCTATAATTTGTTTGTTATTTGTGGGTATCTGGCTAATGGTACGGATAATTTCAGTAACACAGTTACGGGTGAATAAATCATAGCTATACAGTGACCGCATTTGCTGATCAATATTTATTTGATAAGCCTCGAATCTGGCTAAACTTGTTTCGCGCTGGAACTCAGTTAGTCTAGGGTATAGCCCGGTTGGCAGAGGAATTGATTTGGTTGCTAATAGCTGCTCTCCAGATATCCTGAAATCCTGTTTGTTTTGCAGGCCACGTTCGCGTTCATAGTAATAGTTACCAAGCATTTCAAGCTCACCATAAGCTTTCTCGGTAAGCGCATTTGTGGGTGTAAATAGTTCTGCTTTTAACTGGAAAATTCGAGACAAAGCCTGTTTTTGCTGGCTTAGAAATTTTGTTTTATAGCGCGCTACTTCAACGTCAGAAATGCTCGGGCTAGACTCGCGAAAAGTATCCAGGAAAACTAACTTTCTCGAATCAATGGCAATGGCAAGACTTAATATTCGCGCATAGAGTGCGAAAGCAGCACTGCCCCAGCCTGGACGCCGAGAACCTAGCAGGGTTAATAAATTATGCGTTAATAACTGTTGCAAGCTTTTTAATTGAATAACCTCTGATTGAGAAAGCTTGAATACTGACTGCTCAGGGCTAAAATAGAACTGTTGATCCAGGGAACTTCGATTCTGGATAGCTTGCAATAGCAATATCTTGCTGACGGTATCCAGGTAATGACTGGCAAATGAATAGGGAATAGATGAAAATGTTCCCTCGCTGAACTGTAAGCTGTTTTTCGGCCAGGGTTCCGGACGCAGAGTCTTAATTTCAGCGTTCAGTTGTTGAGTGCTGTTAGTTAAAAAAGCAGCGCCATACTTTTGTTTTATTTGCTCCTGAAGACGATAAATTGTCAATGATTCTGCTTCAAGCGGTACAGCATCATTAGCAAACAGCCCCGCACCCTGGATATTTAATTGGGGATGCTGAGCCCGATTGCTTAATATTTCAATATTAAGATCAATTTCTTTGCGAATGGCATCCTGCTGTTTTTGCTGTAAGAAGCGTAGATTGAAATGATTATGCAGCTGCTCATAATCTTTCTCATTCAGATCTAGCGACGCCTGATGAAAGGTTCTGTTTTCTAGAAAACGATATTGAAAATCAAAATCCGTGCTGGAATCTTTGACTAAACGAATTATGCCT
The DNA here is from genome assembly GCF_002072955.1 of Methyloprofundus sedimenti. Classification (NCBI taxonomy): domain Bacteria; kingdom Pseudomonadati; phylum Pseudomonadota; class Gammaproteobacteria; order Methylococcales; family Methylococcaceae; genus Methyloprofundus; species Methyloprofundus sedimenti. The sequence continues at coordinate 155,381 of NZ_LPUF01000004.1, forward strand.
CCGTCATTGTACTGAAAATGATAGGTTTCATTATCGAAACGCAGTGCTGTATGCCCGCCGCTGGCATTACCTTCACTGGCTGCAATGTAAATATAATCAAACGATTTTGCAGACAACAAAGGTGCAAACAATAAGCTTAAAGCTGTATTTAGTATAAAAAAAAGATATATTGCTTGCACAGTCTGAATATTGAATACCCGGGGTTGTTATGCTTCGCGCAACAGAGACCGCGCGAAGCATACTATGAATTCTAGTCTTTTTTCATCTCATAACCTTTCTGAATCAATTTCATTCTATCGGCATCAGAGTTGGCTATTTCAGCTTTATAGGTTTCGTATACACTGCCTGTTATGTCAGATTTTTTTAAAGCTTGACCTATGGCAATCATGGTTGGTTCATCATCCTCCCAATTTGTAATCCCGTTGGCAGTCGCAATTTGTGAGATACCTCTGGAAAAAGCATCTCGGTCAAAATCTGAAGTGGTGACATAGGCACTGGTATAACCTATAACTTGAAGTTGATACTCTTCATTATCCGCTGAAGACTTGCTGCTGCTACTCGAAGCGGATGACTTTGAGCTACCGCCTGAGCTGTTTGATGAGCTTTTGGAGCTATAAGAAAAAGAACATCCTTGTGCAAGACTTATTATAATGAGCACGGGAAACAGAAATGGTTTAATTTGCATGGTTAAAATCCTGTCTTGGTTTTAATTTGAATTTATCAGACTCTAATCATAAACACTTTATGCATTTATTGCCTTAAAATAATACTGTTTTTATCGTATCGGTACAGTTTAATAATCATTTGTAATGAGAATGAAATAATTTATTCAAGCTTGTATAGTATAAATAAGTATTCGTTTCCCGAATATCAATGCAACTACATAGACTGGTCCAGGGAAGGCAGCTATCGCTAGTCTTTAAGTTTATGGCAAAATGCCGTAAATATACTCTTATAAAAGTGAGATAAAACATGACAGAATCCGCTATTTTATTTTCTGAAGCTAAAAAATTTATCCCTGGTGGTGTTAATTCACCTGTACGTTCTTTTAGTGGTGTCGGAGGAACACCTGTTTATATAGATCATGCCAAAGGCGCTTATTTATACGATTCAGAAGGTAAACAATATACTGATTATGTCGGTTCATGGGGGCCGATGATCGTTGGTCATGCACATCAGGATGTGCTCGATGTTGTTAATGAGACGGCTGCTAAAGGACTTAGCTTTGGAGCGCCAACCGAGCTTGAAACCTTAATGGCAAAAAAAATCTGTAAACTGGTGCCATCAATTGAGCAAGTGCGCATGGTGAGCTCTGGTACAGAAGCGACCATGAGTGCTATACGCCTTGCACGGGGATATACCGGGCGGAACAAGATTGTAAAATTTGAAGGTTGCTATCATGGCCATTCCGATTCTTTACTGGTCAAAGCCGGTTCAGGAGCCTTAACCCTAGGAGTACCAAGCTCCCCTGGTGTTCCAGCGGCTGTTGCAGCAGATACGATCACCCTGACCTATAATGACAGCGACTCAGTTAAGCAGACTTTTGCGCAAATCGGTGAGCAAATTGCAGCAATAATTGTTGAACCGGTTGCGGGAAATATGAACTGTATTTTACCCGTCCCGGGGTTTTTAGAAACATTGCGTGAAGTCTGTGACCAGTATGAAACGGTATTAATTTTTGATGAAGTCATGACAGGGTTTCGGGTAGATAAACACTGTGCCCAAGGCTTATATAATATTAAGCCTGACTTAACGACTTTAGGGAAAATAATAGGCGGAGGCATGCCGGTAGGCGCTTTTGGCGGAGCGCATAAAATCATGTCATCTCTTGCACCTGTAGGTTCCGTTTATCAGGCTGGAACTTTATCCGGGAATCCGGTTGCCATGGCTGCGGGTTATAAAACGCTGGAATTATTATCGGCGGCCAATTTTCATCAACATTTGGCAGAAAAAACCCGGCTATTAGCTGAAGGGATTCAGGCAAAAGCGATTGCGGCAGGGATAGGAATGTCTATTAATGTAGTTGGTGGAATGTTCGGCTTATTTTTTAGTCAGGATGACCATATCAGCAGTTTTGCTCAAGTAATGCGCTGTGACCAGGAACTCTTTAAACAATTTTTTCATGGTATGCTAAATGAAGGCTTTTATTTGGCTCCTTCAGCTTTCGAAGCGGGTTTTGTTTCATCAGCACACAGTGATGCGGATATTACCGCGACTATTGCTGCTGCTGAACGCGTATTTAATCAATTATAAAGATACCTGCCTGGGCATAATGGCCCAGCCTATTTATGCCTAGATTTTCATCCTCAACACAAGATTTATTCACGCGCTTTTCAGCAGAGGAAAGCGCTTTAATTCAAAAAGCTATAGCGCTGGTTGAAAATCTTGAAGCTATTGAATCCAATCACCCGAATGGCATTGATGTTGCCTTAAATTTACTGAGCCTCAATGTTGATTTAGAAACAATACTGGCGGCAATCCTAAGTGATTCACGATTATTAAATTATCCTCTGAAAACTGAGTTTGGATCAGTTGTAGCAAGCTTAGTGAGTAATATTAAAGAACTTAATTCGCTTAAAATCTATTCAAAAAATATATCAACACAAGCCTCGCAAATAGAAATACTTAGGCGCATGCTGTTATCCACTGCTAATGATATACGTGCGCTATTGATTAAATTGGCATATCGTTTAGCGAGACTAAAAACATTAGCTCAGGAAGAACAGGAAATACGTCATTTTATAGCCCAGGAAACCCTCGACCTGTATGCCCCGATTGCTAATCGTCTAGGTATCGGACAATTAAAATGGGCGCTGGAAGATTATGCTTTTCGCTATTTAGAACCCGAAAATTACTTATTTGTAGCCAAAGAACTAGAGAACAAACGTGTACACCGGCAAGAATGTATTGATGCTTTTATCCAGCAATTAAATAAGGCATTAAGTGATAGCGAATTGCGGGTCGAAATCAAAGGTCGCCCCAAGCATATTTATAGTATCTGGCAAAAAATGCAGCGCAAGAATCTGCCGATTGAAGATCTATATGACTTATTAGCAGTGCGAGTAATTACGCAGCAAACGGCACATTGCTATGAGATATTAGGCATAGTTCATCAGCATTGGACTTCAATTCCTAAAGAATTTGATGATTATATTTCCAATCCGAAAAATAATGGCTATCAATCTTTGCATACAGTAATTTTAGATGCCGAAAATAACCGCATAGAAGTACAAATACGCACTAAGGAAATGCATGACTTTGCCGAGCTCGGTGTCGCGGCACATTGGCGTTATAAAGAAGGCAGCAAGCAAGATATTGCAACAGAGAAAAGCATTGCTTCATTGCGTCAGTTATTAGAAGAAAAAGACGGTGATACTCTGCTGGCAAGTTTCCGTACCGAGCTATTCGCTGATAGAGTGTATGTACTAACGCCGACGGGGCAGTTAATCGATTTGATAAAAGGCGCAACCCCCCTGGATTTTGCCTATGCAATTCATACAGATGTCGGGCATCGTTGTCGCGGTGCCAAAGTTAATGGCTCGATTGTTTCATTAACATACCCGTTACAAACTGGAGAGCAGGTTGAAATTCTCACCTCGAATGAAATTGCACCCAACCCGAAATGGATTGACCCAAATCTGGCTTATTTAAAGACCCCGCGCGCAATCCAGAAAGTCAAGGCATGGCTTAAACTACAAGGGAAAGACAAGCATCTCTTGATGGGGCAGCAACAGCTGGAAAAAGAAGTGCTGCGCATAGGGCTAAAAAAAGATTATCAAACAAAGTTATTACAGCATTTTAATTTATCCGATATGAATAGGTTATATATTGCTTTGGGGCGTAAAGTCATTAACAGCAGGCAATTAAATAATGCCTTACTAGAAATTGAAGGAAAAAAAGAGAAAGCAAAAGTAAAAAAAGTAACGCCGTCACAAACCAATAAACTGGAAATTACAGTCGCCGGAACAGATAATATTTTGACTCATTTTGCCCGGTGCTGTGAGCCTCAATTGGATGATGAATTAATAGGCTATATTAGTCACACCAACGGTATCGCCATTCACAAAGTGGATTGCGAAAATATACGCAAGCTAGATGATGAGCAAAGAAAGCAAATTTTTGCGGTTAATCTGAAAGTGAATAATGCCTAATCGGTTTTTTGCTGTCTATTTGTCAGCGGAAGGAAGGAAACAAATGAATCAAAAGAACTTTTATATTGTGATGCTTGCGCTATGCACCGCTTGTAGTTCAGCATCAGGTTCACAAACAACTGAATTTACCTTTGTGGATACCAGTACTCAAAAAAGTCCTGAATATTATCAATATTCAGTTGTTCAGGCCGGCGATAACTACAACTTTAAATTTGACAAGTCACCCGCAGATAACGCAAGCAAATTAAAAGCAGGCTACCATGTACTTCAGTCTATCTTCAAAGATGACTCAATTAATAAAACACATAGCGAAAGTTATATACGCGAGCGAGCACGCTGCTATGTTTTCGATAGCCGTTTTCACACCTACAGTCTTTGTTTTTTACCCAATGATTTTAGCCTGAAAGATAAGGGCCGATTTTGGGGTTTTGTGACCCAAGTGCCCAACTGGAAATGGCTATTTACGCGGTTTTTCTTACCCCTGTTACTGATTTATGGCCTGGTTTTTTATACAGCGAGATGCAAAAAAACTCACATAAGTGAAATTTAGCTTGCCTGCTCAGCATAGTTACGCCCACTTCCCTCCCCCAACGCCATGAAACAAACATCAATAATCATAGTATTCCTGCTCTTATCATCCTGCGGGCGCCCCACTCCTCCGGTTTACGATAAAATATCTCAGGATGCAATTATTCTGGCGTTTGGTGATAGCCTGACGTATGGAACAGGATCCTCAGAAAGCGCAAACTACCCCAGCTTATTAAGTACTTTAAGCCAGCACAAGGTTATCAACGCAGGCATTACAGGTGAAATTAGCCATATTGGACTCAAGCGACTCCCCGTTTTATTAGATAAATATCAACCTGAATTAATGATTCTTATTCATGGGGGCAATGATATGTTGAGAAGAATTCCGCAACAGCAAATTGCCAGCAATCTACGCCAGATGATTAATGAAGCCAGGCAGCGTAATATTAAAGTAGTCATGTTGGGGGTACCCAAACCCCGGTTTTTTTTTATTAAGCAGTGCAGAAATATATCAGCAAGTTGCCGAAGAGCAACAAGTCCCGATTGATCTGGAAACATTACCGAAAATACTAGGCGATAATGATTTGAAGTCAGATAGAATTCACCCCAATAATGCCGGATACAGATTGATGGCAGATAATATTTTTAATTTATTAATTAGCTCAGGGGCTTTGTAATTCAGCACTTAATCAATGATAGCCTTCAGAACTGACTACACCGTGTAAATCATGAAAAAACGGCCTACACTAACAAATTTTATGTCACTAACCGAGGGGCTTTATAGTATCAAAAGAACAACGCTACTCAGCTATTATTACCCTGATTATCACGCTGATTATCATAACGCCGCTATGTGGCTTTTTGTTTCAGTGTGGCTGTGATTGGCCATGGGCAGGGCTGGATAGTAAGTGCAATTTTTATACCGCCTATGCAGAGCATAAATGCCCCTGGTGCGTATCGATGCGCACGGGAATGTTATCAACAGGAATCGCTATTATTGCTGGCGTATGCGCTGCAATGGCTGAATTACGTTTATTAACCGGCCAACAGGCTATCACGAAAATCATGCTGCGCACCTTATTCGGTATTATTGCTTTTCTATTAATGGCCACCCTAACCTCTGGAATAGCAGCTTTGCGACAGGATTATCCACTGGGTATAGGCGGTTATATTATCGCTGTAAAAGCGTTAAATCTGTCTAATGGTGGCTAATACTTTTACCCCCTTAGACATTATCAAGCTTGCCTAAATCAAGGGAGCACTCATTAATACCGCTACCAATGAAATACTAAGTTATTGAATTATAATGGTTAAGTATAAATATTTTCCATGTTTTTTAAATAAATATATGATCGTTTTTGAAACAATGACTTTGACAGTTGTATATTATTCTTCTGGTGCAATTTCTAATAAACGATTTTCGTAAGCTATTGTTTGTCACTGTAGTGTTGATGATTTAATTTACTGGTAGCGGCATTCGGGCCAGCCATTGATTTTTCCCCCTTTATTTACCTTGATTCCAAAAATATGAGCTCAGCCGCGATTAAAAACTTTTTTTCTATCGCTGAGAAATAATGAATTTGCCATTTGGGACCTGAACATCCCTCCGTGCAGATCCGCACACGGGGTGCTGTGGGAGAGCTGGGAAGAAACCAGCTTTTACCTGATTAGCTGACTGGGTTAAAATACAAACATTTCTTGAAGTAACTCACATAACTCAACTTGAATATTTTCATTAAGAGTACCTAATTTTTTTACTAATCGTGTTTTATCAACAGCTCTAATTTGGTCTAAGAGTATAAGACTTTTTTTTCCATTAAAATCACATTTAACTCGACAAGGATATTCAAAACCCTGAGTAGTCATTGGAGCAACAAGAGTTGTAGATAACACAGACATTTCATTTGGAGAAATAACGACACAAGGTCTGGTTTTATTTATTTCTCTTCCTTTGGTTGGGTTAAGGTTTACCAGCCATATTTCAAACCTATTAATACTAGAAACTACCATTCTGATTCATCGTCTACGGTCAACTCAGCATCAAGCCACTCGCTGTCAATGACCTCCTCCCCATGACAAGCTAATAGGGTATTGATTGATTCTGCCCATCCTTTTCTAGGTTCATTGATCGGAGCAATAAAAAGACCACCATTAAGTACTTCGAGCTTAAGCTCTTGTCCTTCAAGATGAGCCTGTTCTATCAGTAGTTTAGGAATTCTAATTCCCCGAGAATTACCGATTTTGACTAAGTAAGCCATAAAATATCCTATTGCGAATAATAAAAGTAACTATAATGTAATTACTTTTAGGTTGCAATCAATTTTTCAATCATTTGAAATTCAATCAAGGGACAGCCTACTTGATTTTTACCCCCTGATTTACCTTGACTTCTTCGGTCGGATTGATAAATCCTGAACTATACAACAGCTAGCCCTGTCAGTCCCTAAAAAATAAATTGCACTTATTAGTTGAATCTAAGAACATTATTAAACTATTGAATTAAACCAATAAAAGTATTACCATAAAAGTATTACTTATAGAGGTAGTTATTATGCGCGTAACCAGTAAAGGTCAAGTCACTATTCCACGTGATGTCAGAGAAAGTATGGGTATACATCCCGCAGAAACCGAGGTTGAGTTTTTGCAAGATGAAAACGGGCGCTGGTATCTTGCCAAGGCTAAAACAACAAATAAAACCACTAGCCGATTCCGCACTGCTCATAAAACGGGCAAGTTAACAATGAGTACCGATGACATCATGGCCTTAACACGGGGATAATCATGGCAATCATCCTGATTGATACCTGCGTCATAACAGATTTAGCTGATACTAATAGTGCCTGGTTCGAGTGGAGCGCAGCAACGCTGGAACGGCTGGATCAAAATAACACAATGGTTATTAATCCGATCATTTATGCTGAATGTTCCGTGGGATTTGAGCGTATCGAAGAGGTAGAAGCCTTGTTTGAACATTTGAATTTTGCCATTAAGCCAATGCCTAAAGAAGCCTTATTTCTAGCAGGTAAAGTCTTTTTGCAATATAAAAAGCGCAAAGGAGGAAAAACTAATGTATTGCCTGATTTCTTTATTGGTGCGCATGCTGCAATAGCCAACTATCAATTAATGACACGGGACAAAGGACGGTTCAGCAGCTATTTTCCCAGCATTAATTTAATCATGCCTGGATCACCTACTGAGTTGAACTGATGATAATCAAGGAAGCTGAATTACGCTTTCATGCCAGAGCGCTGGCAACACCGATCATAAGAAAACACGATCAGGAAAATAGCTGGACTATTGCTCTTACTGACAGCCATAAGCTTAATCAAATACTAGAAACTGCAAGAGGACAAGTGCGTCTGTTTAAGCGGCAGAATGCGGCCATGGGGATAGTGTTTGAAATTAAGTTTGGTGAGATATCTAATTAAAAACAGGATAATCACCTGTATTAATACACCTCAATTTATCGGTTTATAACTTATTATGGAGAAGTGGTGAACAGAAACATTTCGGCCATTTTTTTGCGCACGACGAGCTAACTATCTCTGCCAATAGCATCAAGGACTTGGCCGGTCATGCGCCCCTCGACCGATCTCACATAGGCCAGCGCCACCTGCGCAGCTGGTATCCCAGAGCTGGGATCCATCTTCATAGCTACGAGTGTCTCGCGAACCCAACCGGGAGCAACTGCATTGACACGGATGCCACAGGGGAGCTCCAATGCCGCTGCGCGTACAAATCCTTCGAGCCCAGCCATTGTAACCTTCCATAGCAACGTCTACAGGTCGGTTGTATAAATGCTCTTGCCGCTCAATACGGCTAAAAAAATACTGAAACCCTGCTGGTGTATGCGTAATCGAAAATTCGTCCAGAATCCCTCCCTCAGAAAGGCCAATAGCCACATAATGTTCGTGACTACCGATATCAACTGCAACTTGTAAATGGGCTAAATTATGAATGTTCATGACGGCCTCCATAGGTCAACGTTAACAGTGGATACAACACCATCCTGCGTCTCGTCTACTTAGTAGAGCCACAAATGACCCCAAAAAAAGCCATATGAAATCACTCGGCACCATCCCAATAAAGACGTCTCGGACGGCGCAAGTGGCGGGGGCGGCATTTCAAGTTCGAGCCGTTACCCTAAAGTACGACGGACCCCATGAGCCACACCCCCACCAGGTTCAATTTTACACCCCTGGCAAGATGCCCGCCACTTGCTTTGGAGAGAATTTCAGATTGTTGAATAATCGAAAAAAATTCGGCTTGCACTTGCAGATATAAATATATAGATAACTTTTCCTATAAACATCATATCTATTACTCACTTGTCATTTCTCTCCATAATTCTATAGTAGACCCCTTAATCTTATGAATGTTAAAGAAACACAGGTGACCAATATCGCTAACTTTTCATTATTTATGGTCACATTTTCACAGCTGTTATTGCCTCAAATAAAGGCATTAGAGCGTAAAAGTATATTAGATTTGAAAACCACGTTCAGGGCACGTAAGTTCACGCGTCGGATTATTAACTCACTCAGCTTAAATGCAGAGGCGTTTTTAATAACCGATAAGGTTTTTCAAGCCGCAGAGATTGGTAAAATTCATGCTAATGCGGCCTGGTTTTTGGCGAATGTATGTAACTTCTCATTATCCACTGGCAGCGGCCGCACGAATGACTTCCGATAACGGAGGAATCCCTTCTAACTTCAGTAAGCGACTTTTTAAATAACCCCAAAATGACATGCCGTGCTTTCGGCAGGTCTTCTTGAGACTGGCAAAAGTATCACGGGCTTTCCGCCCTGCATCACTTCGTGTACTCCCGCTGATTTTTCGTTTCTTGACGTAATCCCTTATATCCCGTTCGCTTAAATTGTTATGAAGTGGGAGGTAGGGTTTGTCGAGTACACGGAGGAGTTCATGTTGATTTTTCCCCATTCGCCCGAGGGCCTGGTTAAGCGTTTCGTAACAGGTTTTGGTACTGCATAGGATTTGAAAGCGCTGCCTGATACTGCTCGCCTGTTCGGTAACAGGATTAAGTTTATAAGCTTTCAGGTCATGGTAAATCGACCAAAACTGGTCGCGTGCGTCATCTACTGCCTTGGTATGGCTGTCATTTAAAGGAATCAGGCGATTAATCACTCGTTCGGCATGGATCCAGCACAAGGCATGATCAAAGACGTTAAACTGCCCTGCATCATCACTGATAATTGAAAAGTCAGAGGAAATGCCTTGGTCTAGCAGCCCTCCCATCAAAGCACCTTCCGTGACTATTTTTCTGTGCCGAGGTTTAACGATGCCTTGCTGATCCAGCCATTCGCACCAGTCAGGTGCCGTGTTAATGCAGACACTGATATTTTCCAGTGTCGCCAAGATTACAACAGACAGCTTATTTTGTGCCATGTATTCAATGGCACCTGTGTTCAATGTATAAAGCGTTGTTTTGCCTTGTGATAGACAGTTTAAAAAATTGATTCTGCTTTTACTTTCTGTACTACTGAACCAGGCAAAAAAATCATTGCCAATATGTGTGCAATAGCCATTTTGCCCTTTATGCCGTGCGCCAGTATCATCTGTATGAATATATTTAGAAACGGATAATCCCGTCTTCAGTAATTCATCTTTTTCGGCATGAAAATCGTCCAGATCTTCTGTTAGTATATAACTGAGCTTACCGCTCGAAATATCGACGCCTAAATCACGAATTTGTTCCAGTAGTAATGGCTGTGTGACATGTTGGTGATGGTATTGATAGAGAATAAAGGCAATAAGGCTTTTACCAAAACTACCTCCCTGAATGTCTTCAGGAAGCTGACCTAAAATCGTAAGACCCTCTGGCGTTATATATTCTGCTAAACGATAACGAATGTTATGAGTTTGAAAGGTAATATCCTGAATAACACGATCCTGATACCCTTTAAAGCGTGAACCCTCTGGGATTTCATTCGGCTGAATAATTTGGGTTTCATCTATTTTGAGGTTGCCTTTTTTACTGCGCCTTGGGCCTTTTTTCCTTTTTGATGAGGAGTCATCACTTCCTGGGGCACCCTCCTTATCCATTGTACTCGGTTTGATTTTAGGCTTTGTGGTTTCACCTTTAAGCTTGAGTATCTCTTGTGCTAACTCATCAATCTGCTTTTGTTGCCAGGCAAGCATTTCCAATAACACATCGACTAGCGGTGTGCGATCTTCTTTGTTTATCTCTGGTAATTCAGGTTTAGGCGAGTTCATAGAATATATTGTAAAGCAACTTTTTAATATTTTCCCGTGGATAATGAGAAGTTTCCGCAATTGTTCCCTCGGCTCAAAAGCATACGTCCCTGTACACTTTTAAACTGTCGGTCACAAATGCTAGATTCAGTGGCTCTTTCAGCTTTGGTGATGAGTGATTCGTTTCCGTCCCTAGTCTTTGTCCGGTAAGCATCCATGCTAACCTCGCTTTGTGATACTTAAGCTTTATAATCAATATTTCGTATTGTCAGGCTTTGCTTTCCATGCGCTACGCACTCCCAATATTGCTTTGTTAGGCTATCGCCAAACACCATTTTGATTACTGCTCATCCATGAGCAGTAGCGGAAAGCATCCATGCTATCCGCTTCTCAGTCTGGTAGGGTGGGCAGGCTTTTTTGCCCACCGTGTTTATCGGTAAATGGTGGGCAAACGGTAAAGCTGTTTGCCCACCCTACGTTGAATATGGGAGAGCGTTGTTATGTCAAATTAGCGCCGGGAAAAAAGCACAAAAAAAAGGTCTCAGGTACGAATGGCACTTACTTAAGAATAAAACACATAAATCACAGTGAGTTACTTTATTTTCTTCGGGTGTCCATTCTTTCTAATCACTGCTCTTGCTTCTTCTCTAGGTTTCATTAACAAGGAAAAAGGCTTTGGTCTTCTTTTTACTGCACGAGGTTCTATTCGACCAGAACGATTTCCAACCCGCTGCTGAGCAATTAATACAAATAATGATTCTTCAATGACTCCTGTACCAGTAAGAGCCGTCTGTTGAGTCCATGCCAACCACAATTGTAGTGTATGCTTAAAGCTAAGCTGGCGTGGTAATATATCGACTAATAAAGCCGTTTGAGCCATCAATAGTCGAATCAGATTATAGGCCAGAAAATAGACCCATATCTCCTTTTCACTCATTTCGGGTGTTTTACAGCTGAGCGTTTCCATGCCCATCGTCGTTTTTATATTCCGGAAATCAACTTCAATCTGCCAGCGTTTTTTATACAAAACCTTGAGTTCTGGTTTCGATGCTTCTTTAGGGCATAGCAATGTTGTTATGAGTATCTTGCCATGAGTGCTTAACTCACGGATAAGTAACGTTTTCGGTGCAACATCATAGTGCGCTTGTGTCATCCAGTCTGGTTTGATCTTTGGTTTGGTTAGTTCGATTAAGTGATCTCTGGTGCCTATTCGTTTGCCTTTCCTAAAGTCAGTTACCCGTTTACGCGCGCCCATTTGCTCAAAGACGGCATCAATGCCTTTTTCACGCAGTGAAGCTAACAAAAAATAGGTACCATAAAAAGCATCGCCAAGAACAAGGTCTCCCGTATCAAAGGTGTCTATAATATTACGAAGCAAACTTTGCTCATCTGAGCCTTTTCCATTGAACCGTCCTATCGACGCATTTAAAACGGCCCCACTTGAAAGGCAGATAACGCCAACCAACCGACAAATTGGAAAACCAAGTCCTGGTTTTTGACCACTCTGCTGAGGATATACTGCCTGATTTTCAACGGTGTCGGGCATTGTTACAGTGGTTCCATCAATTAAATGTACACGCCTTCCATGCCAGCGCCATTGCTCAGGGATTTGACAGTTAATGAGCTCACCTGTCTGGCAAACTAGGTCAGAAACCATTGCTAATGGCAAACGCTGTCTTGCTCGACAATAACCACCCGTAGAGGTACTAACAGGTGCAAGGCCACCAATGATACGTTTTATTGCTGCATCATTGACCGCTTTTTGACAGGAGCGATCTTCACTCAAGGCTTGTGCTAAAAAAATTGAAAGTGTTTCTGTGGGCGGATAAAGTCGCTCTCGATGTTCAGGTAATAAGGTGTCAATTCTTGATAGCAGTTCAGGGCAGGTGAGCAGGTTAAAAAATTGATACGAATCTGTCTTTTCTGCACATTTTTTTATTCTTTGTTGTTGGCAGCGTAAAAATTTGTTATTAATAAACATTAAGGCAGGTTTCTCGGTGATGGCTAAGTTGTTTTGTCGCAATCAGTTTATCATCGAACCTGCCTTTTTTAATATTTTCAGTAGCTTATATCTTAAGTAAGTGCCATTCGTCTCAGGTACCGAATTGCGAAGTTATCGATAAAACAAATAAGCTACAAAAGAGATCCATCGTTTAACAAGCTCACCCTAATATTCGCAACCGTCTCTGTAAAAAACGACTGAATGCGGCACCTCCCATCCTGCTCTGCTATCGTTTACGGCGATACTCCCGATATTCGGGACTCCAGAAATTAGCCTGAATGTTTTGTTCCAGCTCTGCTCTGGAAACTGCTGGCGCAACGTCTTCTTCAATCGCTTGCAGACCTACCGCCAGGGCAATATACAGGCTGACTTCTCTTAACTGACTTAGTGCAGGCAGCAAGTCATTTCCGGTGCCATTAACCAGCGGAGAACATTCCGCCAGTGCTTCACTGGCAACTATAAACATGGTGTCGGTCACGCGGGTTGCCTGACTGGCAATAACCCCTAAACCGATGCCGGGAAAAATATAACTGTTGTTACATTGCACAATCACTTTTTGCATATCCTGATACTCAACCGGAGCGAAAGGGCTCCCGGTTGCGACTATGGCATTGCCATCGGTCCAGCGTATTACATCCTCAGGCAAGGCTTCGACATGTGATGTCGGATTGGAAAGTGGTAATACGATCGGCTTGCTACAGTGGGCATACATTGTTTTAATGACGGATTCAGTCATCAATCCCGCCTGCCCCGAAACCCCGATCAATATGCTGGGTTTACTTTCACGTACCAGGTCTAACAGACTGACAGCCTGTCCATTGCTACTCCAGGCAGAAATCTCGTTCGGGTCTCTGGCAAATTTTTGTTGAAAATCAAGCAGGTGATCCATATCAGTCGTTAATAAACCATGATGGGTAAACAAATAGATTCGACTCAGAGCCTGCTCTTCGCTTAAACCCTCTTTAATCATGTGCTTTACAATCTGTTCTGCAATACCACAGCCTGCTGATCCACCGCCAATAAAGACGATGCGCTGATCTGTAATCGAACTATTATAGACCTGACAAGCCGCTAACAGGATACCTGCCGTCACTGAAGCTGTACCTTGAATATCATCATTAAAACAACAGATTTGATGCTGGTATTTTTTTAATAAGGGTGTGGCATTGCCCTGAGCGAAATCTTCAAACTGCACCAAAACACCTGGCCAGCGTCGCTTGACCCCTTGAATAAATAAATCGACAAAGTTGAAATACTCTTCTCCTGTCACGCGCTCATGTCGCCATCCCATATACATAGGGTCATCTAGTAAATCTTGATTATTCGTTCCTACATCCAGGGCGATGGGTAAAGTATAAGCAGGGCTAATGCCGCCGCATCCAGAATATAATGACAGTTTGCCGATGGGTATGCCCATGCCGCCTATGCCCTGATCACCAAGCCCTAGAATGCGCTCGCTATCAGTAACGACTATAACTTTGACATTTCTTTTGTCCAGATTTTTCAACATATCCGACATTTTGTCCCGATCCGGATAGGATAAAAATAAACCTCTTTTACGTCTGTAGATACGTGAGAATTGCTGACAGGCCAGTCCCACTATTGGCGTATAGATGATGGGCATCATTTCTTCAAGATGTTTGGTCAACATATTGAAATAAAGCGTTTCGTTGGTGTCCTGGATATTACGCAGAAAGATATGTTTATTAAGATCATTTCTGAGTTCGGAAAATTGGTGATAAACTCTTTTTTCCTGATCGTCAATGGTTTCGACCACAGTGGGTAATAAACCATCCAGGTTAAATTCCAGCCTTTCAGATGCTGTGAACGCAGTGCCTTTGTTTAATAATGCTGTTTCCAGCAAAATAGAATTTGCATAGGAGGTATATAAAGGGCGTTTTTTGTTCATTAGGATCGTGTTTATAAGTTTAGTGTGCTCAGAATAGCGCTTAAATAATTACCAGCAATATTTGCACCAGTTCTAATAATATTTAATCTAAGCAGCAGAGCCTGACTCGATAGTCCGCAGATGTTGTGGATTCAGTGGGCTAATGCCAGGCACTGACCACTAACCTGATTATCTCAATTTGATTAGGGAATTTATCTATTAGAGCGGATATTATAAAAGTTTGCACTGATATAAACTAGCGCTTAAAAATATGCACTGAATTTTTGCGCAGTTCAGGATCTGCAACCTGACATTATCAGCAGATAACATCCGGCCGTTTACTCAGTCTATAAACTTTTTCCTTTAGATTACTTAAACCTCTTGCTCTAAAATTTTCATTGTTTTGCAAAACATCTTCTGCACTAAGCGGCTCTATAGCATAGGTCTTTCCAAACAGGCTGTGTACTTCATTATCATCAACAGAGAATGGCGGCCCTGGCATTTCATACTGAGTATATTCCAATGTTACTAACAAGGTGTGCTCTAGCGCAGGTGCTATTTTGTTTAGATGCTGAACATATTCCTGGCGCATCTCCGAGGGTAAGGCAATTAATGCCGCTCTATCGTATATCGCGAGACAATCATTCAGGTGCTCATTACTCAGGTCAAAGAAATTGCCAAGATAGAGGCTAAGACCCTCCGTTTCCCAGCACTGAAAAGCGCCACAATCAGTGATAATGGGTTCTAGCTGGTTTTCAGAAAAAAAGCTTTGTACTGCCAGCGGGCTAATTTCCACACCGACTACTTGATAGCCATGAGACAGTAACCATAATATATCTCTGCTTTTTCCGCACAGCGGCACAAATATTTTACTGTTCGCGGGAATATCAAGCGTCTCCCAGAATTTTTGTAAATGTGCGTTTATTTCCTGTTCATGAAAACCAATCTGGTTTTGTTCCCATCTTTCTAGCCAAAAATCTGTATGCATTATGTTACCTCTCGTTCTGTCATAGTTTATTATAATTGATAAAAGCTCAACGGCTTCATCAGTTTCGCGGTAATGTTATTTATTTTATATCGCCGCTATGAAATTCAAGATCAACTGGCTATTATCCAGCCAGACTATGGACAAAGCTTACAGACTAAAGCAAATTACCTGCTAACAATGCCCCGAGCTTGTCCCGTTTAGTTGACCGGGGTGTCAGCTCTGATTACAGATCGCCACGCAGTAGCCTATAATGGCCTTACAGCATCTTGCCAACATGCCTGCTATGGGACGCTTAATGCAAGAATTAACTGAAATTCTGGCAGTAAATCCAGAGCCAGGGGATCAATAAACAATTATTCTAACCACAATATACCTATTTAATGAACGAACTGACTCTTGATCCCATTTTCTTATTTGCTTCTATAAGCAGTTTTTTATTGTTTGTTTGCCTGTTGTTACTATTTTTCGTACTCAGAAAAGTCAATGCATTGACTAAATCTAATGCCGAACAAATTAAACTCGAATTAGTCAATCTGTTGCAACAAAATGAAGTGACATTAAAAGAAGGCTTAAATGATTCGCGCAAAGAATTGCGCGATGTCAGTGCTGATAACCGGCGAGAAATACATGATTTATTTAACAGCTTTCAGGATACTTTATTAAAACGACTGGGCGAAAATAGTAGTGATCAAAACCGTCAGTTAGAGGCTTTTAAAACCGCTCTGAATCAGTTATCGGAAAATTTAATTAGTAATTCCTCCGAGCTTAAACGCAGTGTTAACTTATCATTTCATGAAACCAGCGAAGCATTAAATAGAAAACAGGATGAATTTAGAGAAAAAACACTGGAAAAATTAAATGGTTTTGAGCAAAGCATCAAGAGCGACGCCAAGGATAACCGTCAGGAACAAAATGCCAGCCTAAAGTCATTTGAACAGAAATTTTCAGAAGTTATTAAAGAGTTTACCGGGCAATTAGGGGTTAAATTTTCCGATCTGAATACACAGCAATTGACCGCCACTCAGCAAGCAAAAACCAGCATTGTCGAAATCAGGGATGCGATTGAAATGCAGTTAAAAGCAATTAGAGAAGATAATACTCAACAGCTCGGCGAAATGCGTAAAACAGTTGATGAAAAATTACATGAGACTCTGGAAAAAAGATTAGGCGAATCTTTCAAGCTCGTGAGTGATCGTCTTGAGCAAGTGCATAAAGGCCTGGGTGAAATGCAGAACCTGGCTATCGGTGTGGGTGATCTAAAAAAAGTGCTCTCAAACGTTAAAACACGCGGAATCCTGGGCGAATACCAATTAGGTAATATCCTGGAACAGGTGCTTTCACCCGAGCAATACGATATCAATGTCGCCACTAAAAAGGGCAGCCAGGCAAATGTCGAATATGCAGTCAAACTACCCGGTAAGTCTGATCAAGAAACAGTCTGGCTGCCGATTGATTCTAAATTTCCTCTGGAAAGTTATCAGCTGTTATTGCAGGCTTTAGAAGAAGGCGATGTCATTAAAATTGACCTGGCGCAAAAGCAGTTATTGAAAGTAATAGAAAGCTTTGCCAAGGATATCAGTACTAAATATATTGATCCACCTAACACTACCGATTTCGCAATAATGTTTTTGCCTGTGGAAAGCCTTTATGCAGAGGTCTTGCGTCATCCTGAAATGTTTGAGAAATTACAGCGTACCTATCGAATAACCATTACCGGCCCGACAACTTTGTCGGCATTGCTCAACAGCCTGCATATGGGTTTTAGAACCCTGGCAGTACAGAAACGCAGTAGCGAGGTGTGGAAAATACTGGCTGAAGTAAAAACTGAATTTGTTAAGTATGCAGGCCAACTGGAGAGGGTGCAGAAACACCTGCACACTGCTTCTAGCTCTCTGGAGGTTTTACAATCAACACGGACTAGCATGATGGAACGTAAACTGCGTAGTGTAGAGTCAGTGGAAATTGAAAAAACAACTGAATCCATACAAACGCTGGGTAGCTCCGCAAATATTCATGAGGATTGAATACACAACTTGTTAAGTATTACGAACGGACACCACATATTTATAGTCCTCACCTTTCACAGGAGTAATCGCTAGGTCGGATTTGATGTCCAATGTTACGAAAACGCAAGATAACCTCTAACACGAGGGGCTTGTTTTTATTAATGTAATAAGTTTTTTTGCATCAACAGGACGTTTTAGACCAAACTTTATTTCTTTGGCTTTAGCCTCAATGCGCTGTTCGCAACATGTTTTATCTCGTCGAGTCCGACTTTGGAGATCCAGACAAAACCGGCAAACAATTTATTTCCCTCGGAATGAATAAGGGTTGTGTTATTGAAGAGCAAACGAAAAGGTTTATAAACAAATAGCGCCTGTAAAGCACTATTTGTATTGAAATATCAATCAAGATTTTTAATGCGATGGTCCCTTAGCTAGGGAACCTGATTTATAGCATTTTACTGGTCACTTTGTTAGTTTCACTTGCTACCCGCTGCACTATCATGGGTATCCAAAATACGGTTTAGCATATGTGTCTGTTGTGAGGCTCTATCGGCCTGGGTTAAATTAAGCATGCCTTTAAGGTTTTCAAACCCTGCTGCAGCATTTTTTAGTTGTGCAGTAGCTTCAACTAAATCATCCTTCTTTACAGCGGTACGTGCTTTTTTCAAAAAACCATTAGCTCGCATACGATTGCGATCGACTTTATCATTAGCATTTATTTCTTTACTAATTTTTAATGCGTCTTTGATCTCCGCGATAACAATATCGTTATCAGCTTTGTCATTGATAGATTTCATTGCCTGATTAGTTTGACTTATAGTTGCATTAATTGCCTCAAGTGGAGTCATATTGTTATACATGCATGCCATACCCATGCAAACGGCAGTTGCATTAGTCGAAAATACCCCTAAAGAAAGTGTCAATGTAGCAGCGACAGCAGCGCTTTTTAATAATCTCATATATTGTAAACCTCGTTATAGTTATTTTTATTATTTGGTATGTAACTACTTAAATATTAGGCATATTTAAGTAGTTACATACCGAGGTATACCTTATCATAACTTTTAAAAAATTATATGCTGAGGTTAAACAGTCTTTATATTTCGGTAACTTAGCATAAGTATAATATGTCATCTAAATCGCCTGAAAATAATAAAATCAGTACAATTGGAAGTAAGCCTGTATGTTCGACAGCCACAAAACTGACGTGTGAACCCTGACAATATTGGTTAGAATCATTACGATTAATTTATATTTTAAAATTCCTTAGGCAGGAAACTCTATTAATCGATGAAACACGTTGCGAAATCAAGCATTCAAGCAATGCCAAAACGCCGCTAAGTACTGTTAAGGAAAACAACAACAGCATACTCGAAAAAATATTGTAGTATCGAATCCTGAGCAGAGAATTCTCTTCGTGAGCCGAACTGATAAGCAAAGGCTTTTTGTGCCCATTACCTATAAAATGACGCACACTCAGCACTTTGCCCATTCATTCTGCTCTAATTTAACAGGAGTATGTTTTTCCGTTAGTGAAGCTTTTAAAAACATTAATGGGTAAAATAAACACAGTTTTAACTTATTATCATTTATCAAACAGCCATGATTTTTTCCAATAAATTTAGACTTTTCGCGCCATTGTTTTTATTGCTATTCACTGTGACAAGCCCACTGTTTGCCGCCGATATCAGTGTTAGTATCGATCGTAATCCGATTAATTTACATGAATCCTTTCAAATTACCTTTACTGCAAATGATCAACCTGATGTAGAACCTGATTTCTCACCACTGGACAAAGATTTTGAAATTTTAAATCAGACACAACAACAATCCGTACAGATTATTAACTGGAAAAAAACCAAATCTATACAATGGATTTTAACCTTGATGGCAAAACATGCCGGAAACCTGGTCGTTCCAGCCATTAATTTTGGCCAGGATAGCAGTCAGTTTGCCGCGATAGTTGTTAATGATGCTCAAGTTGCTGCGAATACAAATGAAGATTTGTTTTTACAGGTCGAAGTCGACACGCCCAAGCCCTACATTCAAGAGCAAGTTATTTATACTTTAAAACTTTATCGAAAAGTTAATATTTCCCAGGCAAGCTTAACCGAGCCGGCATTAGAAAATGCAGTGATCGAAAAATTGGGTGAAGACAAGAATTACAATACCCAGTTTCAAAGTGAAAATTATGTCGTTACGGAACGTAAATATGCTATTTTCCCACAAAAAAGTGGCACTATGACTATTGCCCCGCTTAATCTGACAGCCAGTATCGTTATTCCAGGACAGCGCCAGTCTAATAGTTTTTTTAATCGACAAAAGACGCGTACCCAGCGTGTCGAATCTGCAGCGATAAGCCTGGAGGTACAAGCTAAACCAGTCAGCGCAGGAACTGACGACTGGCTGCCCGCTAAGCAAGTCTATTTAAGGGAAAAATGGACTGATAATGCTGCACAGATGATCGTAGGTCAGCCGGCCACGAGAACCATTACTTTACTCGTAGAAGGCGCAACCGTCGGCATCTTGCCCGAATTATATAAGGATAATATGCCACAGAATTTAAAAGCCTACCCTGACCAGCCAGTATTAGAAGAAGAAGCAAAAGAGGATGGCATAATATCTATTCGAGAAGAAAAGATTGCTTTGATTCCAGGCCAGGCAGGTACTTATACCTTGCCGGCAATTGAAATTCCCTGGTGGAATACTCAAACCCGGAAAATGGAAATAGCCCGGATAGCAGAACGGACTATAACCGCGGTTGCTGCAACCGGTTCAACAGTTCCCCTAGAACCAACAGCGCCCCTAGTATCTCCTGCACCAGCAACAATTAACGAGAATACTCAACAACCAGAGACCGGGACTTTTCTGCAAATAAAAACCTTATGGTTCTGGCTCGCATTATTTTTTGCATGTGCATGGCTAGTGACTTTAGTGTATTTTTTATCCAGGAAAACGGACCATACGGAAAAACAGCCATTCGCTGTAGAAAAAAAATCAGCGGTCGATAAAAGCCTGAAAAAAGCATGTACAAATAATGATCCAGTAATGGCCAAAAATGCATTGCTGCAATGGGGACGTGAAAAATTTAAGCAGTCTAGTTTAAGCAAAATTGCTGAGCAATGTGAGCAGCCCTTGCAGGGCGAGATATTATCATTAAATGCAATTTTATACGGCAATGTCAGCACTCAAACCTGGCAAGGGGCTGAGCTTTGGACTGCTTTTCAAAACCATAAACCAGATACTGTAGCAGGAAAGGATCAAACAGACCCTTTGCAGCCTTTATTTAAAATTTAGAGGACATACAGAGCAGGGACAGGATCAGGTCTTTTCTGATCCTGATTCTTTAATATATACTTCGCACGACCACGGTTACAGTTTTCTAGCGACCGCTTTTTGCCGATAGCTGCGTTACTGAAACATTTGCGTAGCTAGCTATGCGCCTGTTTCAGCGCCTTGCTCTCAACAAAAATCGACTCACTATAAAATCCGCAACCGTCACCGCGCGAAGTATAGCTAATTTGTATAGCTGTAACTATGTTAAGCAGTGCCGGCGAAAGCTATCGCGGACAGGGACTGCCAAAGGCGTATGAATAATCAGATAGAGTCCAGGAATCAGTACTGTGTCTCGGACTTTTGGTCTCGTTGCAGTAAGTTTTGTACTGCACTTAAAGGCGCAAGCCCTTCGTATAATACGCGGTAGGTTTGTTCAGTAATTGGCATATCCACGCCATATTTTTTAGCCAGCATATAGGTCTCTTTTGCTGCAGAGATTCCCTCAACTTCCTGACCAATTTCTTGTATTGCCTGTTCTCTGTCTTTTCCCTGGCCTAAAGCCATACCAAAGCGACGATTACGCGACTGGTTGTCGGTACAGGTAAGAATCAGATCACCTAAACCCGCTAAACCCATTAGCGTTTCCTGCTGCCCGCCCAGGGCGGTGTTCAGACGAATAATTTCCGCTATGCCGCGAGTAACCAAAGCTGCCCGGGTATTTGCGCCAAAGCCTAGACCATCAGCAATGCCGGCTGCAATAGCCAGGACATTTTTAACCGCACCACCGACTTGCACGCTAATAATGTCGGGGGTTGTATAGATACGAAAGCGCGGGCTGTGCATGATCTGCGCTAACTGATTTGCAAAGGTCTGCTGGGTTGAAGCTATAGTAACTGCTGTTGGTAAGCCGACTGCGACTTCCCGGGCAAAGGAAGGTCCGGATAATACCGCCGCAGGTGTTTCGGCAGAGAATAGATTAGCCACTATTTGATGCAGTAATTCGCCTGTTTCCGGGTTAAAACCTTTACTTGCCCAGGCTATTTTCACCTTCTTACCGACAAAGGGCTTAATTTTCAGCAACGTCTCTAGAAATACGTGACTAGGTACAGAGATTAATAGTATGTCACTAAACTGGGCGGCTTGTATAATATCATCCGTGACTTCGAGTGTATCGGGAAAAGTCAGGTCAGCAAGATAGCGTTTGTTTTGCCGGTCTTCTGCCAGGTTTGCAATATGTTCTGGCTGATGGCCCCAAAGCAGGGTTTGATTGCCATTTCTTGCAGCTTGTATAGCCAGAGCCGTGCCCCATGAACCAGCGCCCAAAACACTAATCTTGCTTGTCATTACAGGTTTTAGTTTAAAGTATTTGTGCTAGCCGATTTTTGTTGTGCTTGCTGAACATGTTGTGCATATAAGGCATCAAAATTTACCGGCGCTAAAAGCAGCTGAGGAAAGCCGCCCTTGGCGACTAAGTCAGATACAACTTCACGCGCATAGGGAAATAAGATATTAGGACAGAAACTGCCTAACATCGGCCCCATTTCCTGGTCTGAAAAACCCGCTAAAGAAAAAATACCTGCTTGCGTCGCTTCCACCAGGTAAGCCGTTTTTTCGTCAGTTTTAACGGTGACAGTGACAGTAATCGCAACTTCAAACATGGAGTTTTCTAGTGGCAATGCATTGGTACCTAAATTAAAGTCCACTGAAGGTTCCCACTTTTCAGTGAAAATCTTTGGTGATTCGGGTGATTCAAAGGAAATATCTTTAGTGTAAATTTTTTGAATTGAAAATTGTTTTTCTTGTACCTGGTTTTCTTCAGCCATGATTATTTGTGTTTATATTTAAATGTAAGTGTTATTGATAATTATTTTTTGTTTTTAACTATAGGTAACTTATTTTCTTCCCATGACTGCATACCGCCCGTCATCAAAAAAACATTTTCAAAACCTAGCTTGTGTAGTGTAGAGCAGGCAGGAGCAGAACGAGTACCAGATTGACAAACGACGATTACATCATCTTTTTTGTAAAGATCAATTTTATTAATTTGAGCTTCAATATCTACAACAGGTATATGTATCGCATCTGCGATATGACCTTTGTTAAATTCACTTGCTTCGCGGACATCAAGGATAATTGGATGGCCCGTATTTAATTTGGTTACAGTAAGCATAGGCGAAATAGTATTATATTTTCGTATGCCCGCCTCGACTATATCCTGAATTAAAAAAAATGAAACTGCAAAAAATGCAGTAACAAGCATCCAGTGAGTAGAGGCGAATTCGATATATTGATCCATTGTGAGTTTTATTTAGGGGTTAAAATTAGCATTGATGATGACAAAAAATCTCACGCATCATCTCAATCAGCTTAAGCATGCGCGGGTCATCAATATAGTAAAAAACGCGGTTGGCATCTTTTTTAAAGTTTAAAATATCTTTTTCTCTTAAAATCGCGAGATGCTGAGATATATTACTCTGACTGGTGCCCACTTTCTCGACGATATCTTGAACGCTAATCGCCTCGGTACCCAGTACGCAAAGGATTTTTAAACGTAAAGGATGAGACATAGCTTTTAAACAGCGTGCTGCTCGTTCTATATCAGCATCTGCGTATAAGGAGTGATTTTCTTGAGTTTCCATGAGTCTATATTGTTTGCAAGGCGCGAATTATAACATCCAAATAAGCAGTTTTTGCATACTTGTTCTGCTTTAAAGTAAGCAAGAGACAGTGCCAAGGTGAGTTTTTATTTGGAGCTTGTAGATTATACTGTGTAGTTTAGCCTATTAATGGCTTATTAGAAAACTCTTAATTTCATCAAAAACAATTACCTTCAGCAAATGCTCGAGTATTTTACACTGATAACGATCCAACAAAACAACTTACTCATAATCTTGATGCGCAGTCTCTCAAAAACCAAATGAAGCACAATAATTAAAATTAAGCGCACTAACAGGTAATTTTTTACAATATACTTAGGCTGGCATCATCACACTACGTACAAAAGTCTTATATTGTTATAAAATAGTACCCATCACAACAGTGCGTTGTTTATATTTTTTGGAACTACGAGATAAATCATGATCAAACCAAAACCTTTAATATTATTAATTCTGGATGGCTTTGGCGTTAGAGCAGAGACAAGCTATAACGCAATCGCTGAAGCTAATACGCCATGTTGGGATAGTCTGCAGAAAAAATATCCTATGACTCAACTGAATTGTTCCGGGCGCGTTGTGGGTTTACCTGATAAGCAAATGGGGAATTCTGAAGTCGGGCATATGCACATCGGTACCGGACGTTATATTCCCCAAGATTTTTCCAGAGTCAGTGACGCAATAGAGTCTGGCAGTTTTTTTGAAAACCCGGCCTTATGCCTTGCTGTAAACGAGGCATTAAGTCATGATGGAACGTTGCATATTCTTGGCTTACTTTCAACTGGAGGCGTTCACAGTCATATCGACCATATTCTGGCAATGCTGGAAATGGCAGCAAAAAAAGGCTTAAAAAAAGTAGCTATTCATGCCATTTTAGATGGTCGCGATGTTGCACCGAGTAGCGCTAAAGAATATCTTGCAATGTTACAGGATAAAATTGATCAGTTAGGTGTAGGGCATATTGCTTCAATCATTGGTCGTTTTTATGCGATGGACAGAGATAACCGCTGGGAGCGCGTACAAAAAGCACATCAACTTATTGTTTTAGGCAAAGGGGAATATACAGCACAGTCCGCGATAGAGGGATTGCAAGCTGCCTATCAGCGTGAGGAAACTGATGAGTTTGTTCCGGCGACAGCGATACATAATGCACAAGGTGAAGTCACCAGTCTGGCTGACACTGATTCTGTCGTTTTTATGAATTTTAGAGCTGACCGTGCTCGCGAAATTAGCCAGGCGATAACTGATACTGATTTCTCAGGGTTTGATCGCAATCATGCCGGATTTCAAGGTTGTTTTGTCACCCTGACTGAATATAATGAAAAATATACTTACCCCATCGCCTTCGCATCTTCGGAAATTAAAAACACGCTGGGTGAAGTGTTGGCGCAACAGGGCTTATTGCAATTACGACTAGCAGAAACGGAAAAGTACGCTCACGTCACTTTTTTTATGAATGGTGGTGTTGATGAACCCTATCCCGGTGAAGATCGTATTCTGGTGCCCTCGCCTAAAGTAAAAACCTATGACCTGCAACCTGAAATGCATGCAGCAAAGGTGACTGAGCATTTGGTCAATGCGATTACCGAGCAAAAATATGATGTCATCATATGCAACTATGCAAACTGTGATATGGTCGGGCATACCGGCAAATGGGAAGCAGCACTGAAAGCAGTAGAAACAATTGATAAATCTTTAGCTGCACTTGTTGAAGCTCTGGAAAAGGTAGGGGGACAAATGCTACTTACTGCTGATCACGGTAATATTGAACAAATGCGTGATGCCCAAGGCGGGCCATTAACTTCACATACGACTAACCCGGTTCCGTTAGTCTATGTAGGCGGAAAAAGACCTTTGGCCGATGGCGGCAGTTTAAAAGATCTGGCCCCGACTATGCTGGAAATTTTAGGCATAGCACAACCCGTAGAAATGGATGGCAAATCTCTTTTGACAGGGTCTTAAGTGCACGTTAGATTTTTTCTGCTGTTTTTGCTACTCTGCAGCCATAGTACCGGAATGGCTGCAGTAAGCAAAGACCAAGAGTTACGTCAGATTCAGGACAAAATTAAAGTACTCGCTGATAACTTAAGCGACTTGAACAAGCAAAAAAATCAAGCGAGTTCTGAATTGAAACGCGTTGAGCAACAGTACGGAGAAATATCCCGTACGGTTCAGGAACTGGACACACTAGTCAACTCGAAACGCCAGCGCATTAATGAAATCCAACAAGAAATGCAATTGCAAAATAGCTGGTTACA
This sequence comes from Methyloprofundus sedimenti, assembly GCF_002072955.1. Taxonomy (NCBI): domain Bacteria; kingdom Pseudomonadati; phylum Pseudomonadota; class Gammaproteobacteria; order Methylococcales; family Methylococcaceae; genus Methyloprofundus; species Methyloprofundus sedimenti. The sequence goes on from NZ_LPUF01000004.1 coordinate 181,345, forward strand.
CACACAAAAATCACAGCTAGCAGAGCAAGTCAAAACAGCGTACGCACTCGGGCGACAGGAGCAATTAAAACTATTGCTCAATCAGCAAGATGTCAATCGAAGCAGTCGCATCATGACTTATTATAAATATTTTAATCAGGCACGACTGGATAAACTGCAACGTATTAATGCCAGCTTGCAATTACTAACAAATTTAGAACAAGACAAGCTCCTGGAAAGTCAAGAGCTGGCAAAGTTAATGGCCGATAATAAATTACTTCAAGAGCAGTTGATCTTGAGCAAAATCGAGCGCAAACAATTACTTGAGAAAATTAATAAAGACTATCAGGATAACAGTCAGCAACTATCCAGACTTAAAAAAAATGAAAAACAACTAAAGTTGCTTATTTCAAGATTAGAGTATGTTACTCGAACCGAAATCGCCAATAAAATAAAGACTCAGTCTTTTACTCATTTAAGAGGCAAATTACCCTGGCCAGTACAAGGCAAGATCGCCAAAAGCTTTGGTAGCCTGCGCTCAGGTGGCAAATGGAACGGAGTATTAATTCAAGCACAGGAAGGAAGCAAAATAAAAGCCATTGCCCATGGACAAATTGTTTTCTCAGGCTGGTTTAAGGGTTATGGCCTATTAGCTATCGTAAAGCATGATAAAAACTTTATGAGCCTGTATGCATTTAATCAAAGCCTGTATGGAGACGTAGGTGACTGGATAAAGGCTGGTGATACGATAGCAACAGTGGGTAACAGCGGGGGTAGAGACAAGGCGGGGTTATATTTTGAAATCCGCAAAAAAAATAAACCGCTTAACCCGCAAAAATGGTGTAAAAAATAGGCGTATATATACCTCAACCTTTTAGCTTTGCGGGGTGTAAGACAAAGAAACTGTAAAATAATTATGTGTTGTAATGCGTTCTTTTTAAATTGAATTGCATTATTTATTTGTATATTGATATAGAATACTTATCTAGAATCTGTAACCCTATTCAAATATGGATACAGATAGAATTTATCAGGAATATTGTTACGGAGTTTGTACAAGGTGCTTAAACAAAAAAATATTTTTATCTTATTTGTAGGTTGTTGCCTGGGTGTTTTATTTTCTACCGCCGGTTCAGTACTGGCAGATAAGGACGCTGAGCAGAACGAGCAGGCTGTAAGCTTACCTTTTGAGGAATTACGCACATTCACGGAAGTCTTTGGTCGCATTAAACAGGATTATGTTGAGACTGTTAGCGATAAAGATCTACTGGAAAATGCGATCAGAGGCATGTTAGTTGGTCTGGACCCTCACTCTAGCTATTTAGATACGGAAGAGTATAAAGAGCTTAAAGTAGGAACAACCGGGCGATTTGGCGGACTTGGAATACAGGTCACAATGGAAGATGGCTTTGTTAAAGTAATCTCCCCTATAGATGATACCCCTGCACAACGTGCAGGCATTGAGCCCGGTGATTTAATCATCAAACTTGATGACCAGCCTGTTAAGGGCATGTCTCTGACTAATGCCGTTAAAATAATGCGTGGTGAGGTGGGTAGTAAAATCGTGCTCACCATTGTGCGCGAAGGTGAAGAGGCGCCTTTTGACGTAACTTTAGTCAGAGATATTATTAAGGTAAAAAGCGTACGCAGTCGTATTTTAGAAGATGGTTTTGGCTATATACGTATCAGTAGCTTTCAATCGCCTACAGGCGAAGCCTTGAAAGATGCAGTTGACGAACTTAAGAAAGAAAATGGCGGACCGCTAAAAGGGTTAGTGCTGGATTTACGCAACAATCCTGGTGGAGTTCTCGATGGCGCAGTGTCAGTCAGTGATGCTTTTTTAAACTCAGGTAAAATCGTTTATACAGAAGGACGTATTAAAGACTCGCAGATGGAATTTAATGCAACACCTGGTGATTTATTAGATGGAGCGCCTATTGTTGTTTTGATTAATGCGGGTTCTGCTTCTGCCTCAGAAATCGTTGCCGGTGCTTTACAGGATCATAAACGCGCAATTATTATGGGAACTAAATCCTTTGGTAAAGGCTCAGTGCAGACAATTATGCCTACGGGCAATGGCGGAGCGGTAAAAATCACTACTGCGCGATATTTCACTCCTGCAGGTCGTTCAATACAGGCGACAGGCATTGAGCCTGATATAGAGCTTGAACGCCTTAAACTCGAGTCATTAGAAGCAAGCAGTTTTAAGCCTATTAAAGAAGCTGATTTATCAGGTCATTTAGCGAATGGCAATGGCAAAAAAACGAAAACTCCAGAAAACACAAAAGAAAATGACAACGAAGAAGACCCAAAAGGAGTTGATATGCGTGACTATCCATTAAAAGAAGCGTTGAACTTATTAAAAGGCATCGTAATTCTAAAATAGTCTAAAGGTCTGGTCATGCTTCGCGCGATAATGTTACGCGGAGCATTTCCACTAATCCTGATTTAATGTTAGTTCTAAGCTATCGGGTCCGAGGTAACGGGATTGTGGCCGTTACCCGCCTCAGCCGAGTAGTCCAAAGTATTAAACGATAATCTATACTTCGCGCGGTCACGGGTGCGGTTGTATAGCGAGTTAATTTTAGTCGAGAGCAAGGCGCGAAACAGGCGCATAGCAAGCTACGTAACTGTTCCAGCAACGCGGCTATCGATTAAAATCGGCCGCTAGAAAACCGCATATGTGGCCGCGCCAAGTATATCCGTGAAAAGTACTGAGATGCAATATCGTCAATAACAAATGCTATTCAGCCGCATATTTTTGCATTACATTCTCTTGCCAAATTCTTCATCGAGTCTCCTGGTCTCAAATTCCATTGCCACTGTTTTACCTTGCTACAAATCAATTTTGCTACCTTATCAATCATCGCCTGGGAAAAATTTATCAGAATTTGAGTATTACATATCCCACTTAAATAGCGAACTTCATTGAGTGATTAACAAAGCTTAGAGCATTATCTGTACTGATGCATTTCAACCCTTCGGCATAAGCTTGATATAACGCTTCAACGGTTCGTGGTCTTTGTTTGCGTAAGTACTGTTTAATTTTATTCCATGCTAATTCAATCGGGTTAAGGTCAGGTGAGTAAGGCGGTAGATAAATAAGCTTTGCTCCTGTCTTTTGAATAAGATCCTTAATCTCATCTACTTTATGAACTGAGGCATTATCCATCACAACATAGTCACCTTCAGCGAGTAAGGGGCAAAGAAAATGCTTCAAAAAGTAGAGGAATACAAGTCCTGTCATGGTTCCTTCAAAATTTAAGGCGGTTTTCATACCGGCTGATGTCATTGCCCCGACCATACTTATACGCTGCCCTTTAGCAACCGGCGCTTCATCATAAACACGCTGATCTGACGGTGCTCGCCCATAAAGAGGTGAGAGATTCAGTCCTGCGCCCATTTCATCAAGAAAAATGAGCTTATCGAGCGATATATCGGCGATTTCAGTGCAATAGTCTATTTTTAGCTTTTTAGTTCGGTCACAATATTTAGCTGGATCGTACGGACTTTTTTTTATATCGAATATTCATACGCTTAAGAGCTCTATCCATTGAACTTTTCCCCATGCTAATACCAAAGTGTTCAGCATATCGGTCACAAAGATCATTTAGTGTCAAATCAGGCTTTTTTATTAGCCATTCTTTTATCTCAAGAGCACCCGCTTCATCTACTTTTGGTGCAACATGCCCGCCTACTTTTTTGGCTGCAATCATGCCAGTTTCCTGGTAATGTTGCCATAAGGTATAAACAAAAGAATAAGAAACAGCGAAACGTTTAGCTATATCAGGTTTACTTTGTTTGTCTATCTCAATAGCATTGAGCACTTTTTTTCGAATATCGACTGAGTAAGGGGCTGGCACAAAAATATGATTGATAACGGAGAACTGGGAAAGCTATAGTACATTAAAATTCAGTTCATTAATACGGGAAATGTAATATAAACTATGGGGAGACCACTCAAACCAAATTAAATAACTTGCACCGAATACCCAAGCATATTACATTTAGCTGGTTAACGAATTATTTAGATGTTATATATCATATAAATAACAGCGAATATTGCAGAGTAATTATTATCCTAGAAACCGAAGTTGACCGCTACAAACACTATAAGTGACTGAATATAAAGTATAATGACCTTAAATTCTTGTCACCTGTTGGGTGGCTATACTCCGCTTCACGGTTTTGTGGATAAACCTGAGCACGAAATACTACGTTACAGCTCTTGCAAAGGGCTACGGCCATTGCCTGCGAGCTGTGCCTTGCCTTTCACACTCAGATTTTCCACAAAATCCGTGTTCAACTGCGGTTTCTAGGATTATGCATGAAATGTCATTATGCGAAAGCGTTCTGGAGATATTAGAACAACAATCCAGGCAACAGCACTACAGTAAAGTTAGCAGGGTGTGGCTGGAAATTGGAGCCCTTTCATCGGTAGAACCAGATGCCATGCGTTTTTGTTTTGATGCAGTAATGCAAGGCTCGCTAGCGGAAAACGCACGGCTGGAAATTGTAACAGTTCGAGGACAGGCCTGGTGTTTGCAATGCAATAAAAATGTGCTCATTGAACAACGTTATGATACATGTCCTGCATGTGGTGGATTTCAATTGCAGGTGAATGATGGTGAGCAAATGCGAATTAAAGAACTGGAGGTAGAATAATGTGTACCGTATGCGGATGCAGTGAAGGTGAAACCACAATAGAACATACTCATGAACATGAACATCATCATGGAAAACACAGCCACACTCATGATTATGGATCAGGAGCGGCACATGCTCATGCACCCGGCTTAAGTCAGGCGCGGATGGTGCAAATTGAGCAGGATATTTTAAGCAAAAATAATCAATATGCGAGTGACAATCGGGATTATTTTAGCAAACACGGTATATTAACCTTAAACCTTGTTTCCAGTCCTGGCTCGGGTAAAACCAGCCTACTAACAGAAACTATTGCGCTATTGAAAGACCAGCTGGATATCTCGGTTATAGAGGGCGACCAGCAAACCACCCATGATGCCGACCGCATTCGAGCAACCGGTGTTAAGGCATTACAAATTAATACCGGTAAAGGTTGCCATCTGGATGCACACCAGATTTGTCATGCACTGGAAAACCTGAAACCCGCAGCAGCAAGTATCTTGTTTATCGAAAATGTCGGTAATCTGGTCTGCCCTGCCAGTTTTGATTTAGGTGAAGCGCATAAGGTAGCGATTCTTTCGGTCACTGAAGGTGAAGATAAGCCGCTGAAATATCCGGATATGTTTTATGCTGCGGATTTAATGATTTTAAATAAAGTTGATTTATTACCTTATGTTGATTTTGATGTAGCGCAATGTATTCAATATGCGAAACAAGTGAATCCACGTATTAAAATAGTGCAATTATCGGCTAAATCCGGCATCGGCATGGAGAGCTGGGTGCAGTGGCTAAACGCAAGTCGGGCAATGCAATTAGTTGATTTTTCTGAAACAGCTTAACCCGCCGTAAATCGGGTACATTTTCAGCACTCGTTTCACACTCAGGAGTAAAAAAGCTTTAGCTTTTTTCTTTTATCTGCAATCGCCAAAGCTATTGCACTCCTTTTAATACAAACAAAGATTTTAATTATGTGCCTAGCCATCCCCGCAAAAATTATTGCCCTTGATACCTCTAACGACAGGGCGACGGTAACCGTTGATAATGTTCAAGTCGAGGTTTCACTGGCGTTGGTCGATGATGTTGTTATTGGCGATTATGTGCTGGTGCATGTCGGTTATGCACTGAATAAAATTGATCAGGACGAAGCCTTGAAAACCATTGCTTTATTTGCCGAAGCGGGTTTGAGTTGGGCATCATGAAATATATAGACGAATTCAGAGAACATTCACTGGCGCAACAACTAGCCAACGCAATTAAACAAGAAGCAGATAACAACAGAACCTACCGGTTAATGGAGTTTTGTGGCGGCCATACCCATGCTATTTTTCGTTATGGCATACAGGACCTGCTTCCGGATAATGTTGAATTTATCCATGGCCCGGGCTGCCCTGTCTGCGTCTTGCCCATGGGGCGAATTGATAACGCTATTGAACTGGTCGAGCAACATGATGTTATTTTATGCATCTATGCCGACTTGTTACGCGTACCCGCGAGTCTGGGGAAAAGCTTATTAAAAGCGAAAGCATCAGGCGGTGATATTCGCATGATTTATTCCACCCAGGATGCCTTAAAAATTGCCCGCGATAATCCGAATCGCGAAGTGGTGTTTTTTGCCATCGGATTTGAAACCACCACGCCACCGACTGCTGTGGCAATTAAACAAGCAAGTGAACAAGGCTTAAAAAACTTTTCGATATTTTGTAATCATGTGTTGACCCCATCGGCCATGCAGGCCATTCTTGATGCACCCGAACCCGTTTCGATTGATGGCTTTCTAGGACCGTCGCATGTCAGTACGATTATTGGCAGCCAGGCCTATGAGATTTTTGCGCAGCACTATCTTAAACCAATTGTCATTGCCGGATTTGAGCCACTGGATGTTATGCAGTCCAGTCTGATGTTGATTCGTCAATTGAATACCAGTCGCCATCAAGTAGAAAATGAATATACCCGGGCAGTCACCAGAACAGGCAATGTAAAAGCACAAAGCTTAATGAATGAGGTGTTTTGCCTGCGAGATGAATTTGAATGGCGCGGCCTGGGCTTAATCCCGAAAAGTGCTTTAAAACTCAGGGCAAACTATGCACAGTTTGATGCTGAATTACGCTTTCAGTTGCCAGCCATCAAGGCATCGGATGTCAAAGGATGCGAATGCCCGGCTATTTTACGCGGCGCGAAACGACCTGTTGATTGTAAATTACTGGGTACGGTGTGTACCCCGGAAAATCCAATGGGTTCGTGCATGGTGTCTTCAGAAGGCGCTTGTGCGGCTTACTGGTCTTATGGTCGATTGCGTGGTGCGAGAACAAATAAGCTGTCTGCATAATCAAAGGGACAGAACCGACTTTAGTATTTAGGTAATTTAAAAATCAACTTGAGAAATATGACTAAAACGGGTGACATACGACAATCTAGAACGAACCTTGATATAAGAAACGGACAGGTAAATCTAAGTCATGGCAGTGGCGGCCGGGCGATGGCGCAATTGATTGCGTCAATATTTGTTAAACATCTTGATAACGAATTGCTTAGACAAGGCAATGATCAGGCATTGTTTAATGTCGAAGCGGGACGCATGGTCATGAGTACCGATTCACATGTGATCACGCCATTATTTTTTCCTGGCGGTGATATCGGATCTTTGGCAATACACGGCACGGTCAATGATGTTGTCATGTCTGGTGCAAAACCCTTGTATTTATCAGCCGGGTTTATTCTTGAAGAAGGTTACCCTCTGGCTGAACTGGAAAAAATAGTCATCAGCATGGCGGCCGCCGCTAAACAGGCGGGCACAGCTGTTATTACCGGAGACACCAAGGTTGTCGAACGGGGCAAGGGCGATGGCGTATTTATTAATACCTGCGGAATTGGAGTGGTGCCTGCTGGTGTGAATATCTCTGGAAATAGAGCTCAGGCGGGTGATGCAATTATTCTCAGCGGTTCAATCGGTGATCATGGTGTGGCGATTATGTCCAGCCGGGAAAATCTGCAGTTTGCTACGACAATTATTTCTGATTCAGCCTCACTACATAATTTAGTCGCTGATATGCTGGACGTGACGAAAGATATTCATTGTTTGCGCGATCCCACACGCGGCGGACTAGCAACCAGCTTAAATGAACTTGCTGCTCAATCAGCTGTAGGTATGGTAATTGAAGAACAAAAAATTCCGATAAAATCCGCAGTGAGAGCCGCTTGTGAAATCCTCGGGCTTGATCCCCTGTATGTTGCTAATGAAGGTAAATTGGTGTGTATTTGTCCTGCCGAACATGCGGCATCCATATTAACGACCATGCAACAGAATCCATTAGGCAAAAATGCCGCGATTATTGGCAAAGTCATTAGTGACGATAATCATTTTGTACAAATGAACACCGCTTTTGGTGGACAACGTATTGTCGATTGGCTAGCGGGCGAACAACTCCCTCGCATTTGTTAATGCCGGGCAAAGCCATCCGGGTTCGCGGAACCGTACAAGGTGTTGGCTTTCGTCCTTTTATCTGGCATTTAGCCAGACAATGCGGCCTTAAAGGTGGCGTGTGGAATGACGAGCAAGGGGTGATGATTCATGCCTGGGGAAGCTCAGCTCAGCTACAGTATTTTATTAGGCAAATTCCTCTACAACTACCGCCGCTAGCAAATATTCTTGTTTTAGAAACCACCGAGCTGACCACGCGCTCCGAGCATAACAGTTTTGAAATTATAGCCAGCCAGCAACACGCCTTTGCACAAACAATGATTACTGCCGATGCAGCGACCTGTCCTGAGTGTCTGGCGGAAATTAACGATCCACATAATCGCCGCTATCAATACCCTTTTACCAATTGCACCCATTGTGGACCGCGCTTATCCATTATTAAAGCGATTCCTTATGACCGTTGTAATACCAGTATGGCAGAGTTCCCCATGTGCCCTGCCTGTCAGGCGGAATATGATGCTCCGGATAATCGCCGCTTTCATGCTCAAGCAAACTGCTGCTCTGATTGCGGACCAGAGATCTGGCTGGAAGATGCCCGGTTGCAGAACATATCGTCTACTGATCCTATAATACAAGCGGCTTTGTTATTACAGCAAGGACAGATTATTGCAATTAAAGGTTTAGGCGGTTTTCATCTCGCCTGCGATGCAAATAATGAAATGGCTGTAACCAGATTAAGGCAAGGCAAAAAACGTTATGCCAAACCTTTTGCCCTAATGGCAAAAAATAGCCAGCAAGTCAAAGAGTATGCTCAGCTTGGCAATATCGAGCAGCAAGCTTTGACAGATAAGCAAGCCCCGATCATTATTTTAGCCGCGCAAGGTAAGAAACAGGCGCACAGTGTTGCACCCGCTGAAGACAAGCTGGGCTTTATGCTACCTTATACCCCCTTGCATTATTTACTGCTGCAGCACTTGTCCAGCCCGTTAGTGATGACCTCTGGAAATCTAAGTGATGAACCGCAATGCACTGATAATCAACAGGCACGGCAAAAATTAGCCGGGCTTGCAGACTATTTTTTAATGCATAACCGCGAGATTGTAAACCGGCTGGATGATTCTGTGCTGCGTCACTTAGGCGATAAAATACAGGTCTTACGTCGTGCGCGCGGATTCAGCCCCGAAGCCCTGCCGTTACCGAAAGGCTTTAACAAACAGCTGCAAATTCTGGCAATGGGCGGGGAATTAAAAAACAGTTTTTGCCTGCTGAAAGATGGCATGGCTATCGTGTCCCAACATATTGGCGACCTGGAAAATGTAGCGGCGCAACAGGATTACCGTCAGCAGATTAAACGCTATCAACAACTGTTCGATTTTAACGCAGATATTATTGCCGTTGACCTCCATCCCGGCTATTTGTCCACGCAATACGGGGAACAACTGGCTCAGGAACAGTCAATAAGCCTGCTAAGGGTACAGCATCATCATGCCCATATCGCCGCGTGTATCGCTGAGCATGGCCTGGCTATAGATACACCAGCGGTATTAGCAGCCGTTTTTGATGGTTCAGGCATGGGTCTGAAGGGCGAATTATGGGGCGGGGAATTTATGCTTGCTGATTATGTAACTTGCCAGCGCCTGGGTCATCTACAGAAAGTGCCCATGCCTGGTGGTGTACAAGCCATACGCGAGCCATGGCGTAATGCCTATGCGCAACTTGCACATAACTTTGACTATACAGCCATTAGCAAAGAATTTGCTGATCTGGATATTATCCGCTTGCTGGAAACAAAACCCTTATCCATCCTGGCGACCATGATAGAAAACAAACTCAACTCGCCATTAAGCAGTTCTTGTGGACGCTGGTTCGATGCCTTTGCTGCTTTATTAGGGATATGTCCAGAGCAAATTGCCTTTGAAGGACAGGCGGCTATCATGTTAGAAAGCCTGGCAGCATCTGAATTTATCCGACAACAAGATAATGCTTATGACTATGCCATAGAGTCCTCACATAATATCTGTGTACTCAATTTTCGAACACTCTTACTGGCTGTTTTACAGGATTTGCAACAGCAGCGAAATAAAGCGGTAATAGCCGCTAGAATTCATCACACTTTAATTTCAGCAAGTGTCGCGTTACTATTAAAACTATCCGCACAAACGCAAACTAATACCATTGTTTTAAGCGGAGGCGTGTTTCAAAACAAGCTGTTACTAGAATCCATAACGCAGCAATTACAGCTATACGGGAAAGCTGTTTTAAGTCCACAAAAATATCCTGTAAACGATGGCGGAATAGCATTAGGTCAAGCTCTAATAGCGGCAAGTATTCAGGTGATTTAAATAAAGTTACTCTGGTGGTCAAATAAATATAGTGTGGCTTTGCTTGCTCCTGACACAGAAAAATTGTCATTTTAATCTACAAATCCAGCCCCTGAAAAGTCCATTATTCATCACCATGGTTTTATTGCCTTCCATTATAAAGATGGCTATGATGCGGTAAGTGGAAAAACAAAGTAAAAATATCCACTTTACTAGGTTTAATATAAGGATAGATGGATTTTTCTGTATCTTATATAGGTACTATATGGACTCCTTTCCATATATTAACAATATTATGTTTCTCTAGGCATCAATCTCAAAACCATGCCGTTTTTAAATGAATCTCGTACTTTTTTGTTTCTAGTATCTTCAACACCTATAGGTATGTTTATTTCTTTCCCTGATGTCATTTCATAAAAATAATAATGATCCCCAAAATTCGGATAATCAATATTTTGTACATCCATGTGATTAATAAGATCTTTTAACCATTTCTCCCATGTCTCATATAATGGAATGCCAGACATATCAAGGTTGTGATGGTTTTTATAGCTCCACTTAATGCTGTTTGGGTCCCTCATATTATTAATCACATCTTTAAAGAATAGCTCTTCTTTGCTTGGCTTTTTATTTTCTTTATTAAAAAATTGACTAAGTAACCTGAGTTCGGGATAAGAAAAGGTGGGCAGTCTTTTGAAAATCTGAAAAAATAGAAACAACCAAGAATTTATTTTTTCTAAGACTGCCCAATGCTAAGTTTAACCCGATTATTTTGTGATGTAGATGATTTTTGTAAAACCTTTTTACCCCACTGGGAGAAAACCCAAATAGAAAACGGTGAAAAGAAAAGACGGAAAAAGCGTTGCATTAGCCCCAGTGAAATAATTACTTTGATTGTTTACTATCATCAGTCAGGGTATGACACATTTAAATGGTTTTATTTACGCTACTTGCCCAAAAACTTATCTAAAGCTTTCCCAAAGGTGCCGAGTTATAACCGTTTCATTGAATTATTGCCCGATATTATCGGTCCTTTAACGGCTTTTATGCAAACACGTTGTGGCCGAAGTGAAGGTATTGCATTTGTTGATTCAACACCCCTTTGCGTTTGTAAAAATATTCGTATTCCGCGCCATAAAACTTTCAAAGATGTGGCCCAACGAGGCAAGTCTTCTACGGGCTGGTTCTATGGGTTTAAATTACACATTATTGTGGATGATCGAGGGGAAATACTTTCTTTTTCAATCACGAAAGGGAATGTTGATGACCGTAAACCCGTACCAAAATTGGCTAAAAATCTGATTGGAAAGCTTTTTGGCGATAGAGGATATATTTCTAAAAAACTCACTGAACTTTTAGCAACCGATGATGTTGAGTTAATCACAACTCTCAAGAAAAATATGAAACCACGAGTCATAGCTGCTTTTGATGCACTTTTATTGAGAAAGCGTAGCATTATTGAAACTATCAATGATCAACTTAAAAATATTTTTCAGCTTGAGCACTCTAGACATCGTTCGCTTACGAATTATATGATCAATATTGTTGCTTGTTTAGTTGCTTATTCTTACCAGGAAAAAAAGCCTGCACTCAACTTACGTAGAGAAGATTTATTACCTTTGTTATGACGTCTTATCCCGAACTCAGGTTAAGTAAAATAAGTGCAAACCCAGTAGCAAAACAAAGTGAAATAATAGCAAAAACCAATAATGTGTATTCTGCCAGTTCTTTTGAAGTTAAACCATTAAATAGCTCAACCATAAAATCTGATTCAATTTTAAAATTACCCAGGATAGAAGTCAGTCCAGTTATAAAATTCCATAAAAAACTAAATATAATAAAAACATTTTTATAGGTCATATATCCACCGTCAGATAGTGCGATATCAATGGGTTAGCCGGCTTGAAGCCTCCAAAGCTAAAGAGAAATCAAGCCAACAGATGAGCAAAAATCCGAGCAATAAAACTTAGAATCCGCCAATTTCAGCGACGGCCAGAATAATGCTTCACTTTGTTGGCTGAATAGTTACCGCATAATCACTGAAGTAAAACCTTTTCACATAGCGCAGGTAGTGGTGGCTTAGGCGGGGTTGGTTTGGTTGGTTTGGCGGGTGTTTTGGCTTCCCGGGAAAACCACCAGGCCAAACTAGCATCACAGCCATTGCCAGCAGGTACAGGTGCCTGATCTTGGCAGTTGGGATTGTTGTCAGGGCATTTCAGTCGCACATGAAAATGATCATCATGCTTCCACCAAGGGCGGATTTTTCGCAGCCACGCACCCGATGCTGCGGTTTTATGAGCGCATAATTCGCGCTTAATACTGGGGTTAACAAAAATCCGGGCAACTTCGGGCTGGCTTGCCGCAATCTGCAACATTTTTTCATGCGCCTGAGTCCATTGGCGGTAATCCACTGTATCTTTTTTCATGTTCACTACCGATGTCGCACTCCAGGTTTCCCTCTCGTTGGCGGTTAGCAGTCGGTTGTCTAATTGTTGTGGTAACAAAAACCATATATCCACATCCAAACCTGATTGATGACTGCGATGGCCGCTAATGGTTGGTCCTCCTCGGGCTTGCCCAAGATCACCCACCAATATGGTACCTAATTTTTCAGTAACTGCGAATTGCCCTAATTTTTGAATATAGTCTATCAGAGCAGTATGTCCATAGAAACGACTACGCGATAAGCGCATGACTTGATAACCGTTTCCTGAGCTAGGTAATTTCGCCGCACCACTGATACAACCGTTGGTATAGTCACCAATACTTTGTGAGACTGAATTAATGGTAGGCGTAGTACGCTTGGCCCAATCGTGAGCTATTGAACCGGCAAAGCTGCTGGCAGTATAAAGATAAATAGCAATGAAAAATATGATCTTGAACATAGAGTGTTTTTCAACAAGGTGAAAGATAAAACCATTAAAGCTTAATGATACACCCTAATGTTTGTCTCTGTTAGTCCTGGCGCTGGTAATGATGTGCCATGCTTGAGTAGCGTACGCAGTCTACTATAGAATTATGGAGAAAAATATTTCAAGAATTCTTTGCTACGCTTCGATTTTTTCAAATATTTAACTTTTGGAAAACTCAGAATTTTCCAAAGGGATATTCAGGCCTTGCAATTAGGCCTACCACCGTCACCTCATGAAAGATTTTGGGACACCCTGTCACAAAAATCGATTCGCCACGCGGCAAGTGATTTGTGCCTTGGTACGCCCCACATCCGCTTCAACTACGCACAAAATCCTGCTTCGTTAAGGATCCCGCACATGGCTTGACGATGTAATTTTTGCCTCCCTCGCGCGCTGATCGCACACTTCGGATTGGCAAATTGTCCTGTCGCCAACTATGGACTAAAAATCATCACCTCACTACGGCTCTGTTGCCCTGATTTCCAGCGATAGAATAGTTTTCTACCTATTTATAACACACCTAAGTAAACCTAAATTTTTGATTTTGAAACAAACCTGAAAACTCCAGAGGGATGTTCAAGGTCATTTTAAATAAAGTAAACCTGCCAGCATTTATTTGCGTAGCGCATTTTCTACAAGCTGTTTTTAAGGTACAACCTTGTTGAGTCGCCTGAAGATTGCCATGCATCACTAATTGATCATCGATATTAAGAGTGGGTCGCATGGATTAATTCTCCTAAAGATGAAAGCATAGCTTATGGCATGGGAGGGTAATATAAATATGCCTGTTTTTTATAGTCTCTATCCCTTTTATCTCTTCTTTATCTTTAATTCGGGTATCAGGGTGATTCTGACTACAAATATTTCACGATGTTATCGGTAAATGCTGAATAAATACCTACTTATATATACCCATTCCACAACTTTGAATGCCCGGGGCACTCAAAGCATGCCCTGTTTGAAACCTCTCAATCTTCCGGTTCTTTTGATGGAACGAGGTTAGTGCAGGTTGTATATTGTGTAAAGATCAAAGTCTTGTCTCCAAAGATTGGCCATATATTCTCTAACTCGCATTGATCTGGGAGGATAATGTCATCCGGATGGCGGTTCGATTTATTGACCAGGAACCACTCGTCCTGTTGGGGGTCGGGGCCAACGCCATCGCCAAATTGCAGCCATTTCGTCCAAGGATACGAACGCCCCGCTGGCACATAGATATCCGAAAATACCTTGAAGGAAATCGCAATCGGGTTGTTAGTGTCACCTGGGTCAGAGGGCAAAAAGGGAATTAACTGCGGCGCAGCCTTGGCCAGGCAGGTATGGCGGAAATGATTCATGGCTTTCCCGCCAATCTTTTCGCGGCCCACTAATCGCGCGCTTGCCAGGCCGCGATTAAAACCATCTACGGTAATGGGCAGGGGTTCAAGCGGATTTTCAGTGTTGAATACCTGATTTTGAAAGCATTTCCCCAGAATACTGCTGCCATCCGGCAAAATGGGTGGGAGTACTGTATGCCACTTATGCGTGATCGAATAGAGTTTATCCTCGTAGATCAGGTTCTCCACCCAGGTGTCGCTATCCTCGTTTCCCATCTCCATATATAAATTGAAAAACCTACCGTTTTCACTAGTTTGCCATTTGCCACGGACAGTAAGTTGCCCCACCACTTGAGGGGCGAATAAATCTTCGTCATTACCATTGAATGGCTCATTACCTCTGAAGGTGCCTGTCCACTCGAAATCGTGTTTTGGAATCTGCGGTCTTTTCTGGTGAGAGGCAGGTAAATTATCTCTATTGTCTTTGAATTTTCCATTGCCATTGAAGATGTCGCTCCCTTCGAAATCGTGTTTTGAAACCTGAGATCTTTTCTGGTCGCCAGCTAGCGCAGAGGTGCAAAATATCGATGCCAATATTATAACCAGCGTTTGGCTGAGTAAGGATTTTGAAGAAATTACAATCATTTTCATGGTGAAAACCTTCTTTGTATTAAGGGAACCATAATATCCCAACCATTGCCGAAGGCGCGTTGAGCTTGCCATAACCTTGTATAGGAGACATTAGCACCCCTCTCTTTTGATTATATCACCGTTAAAGGTGGATTTATTTAATCATCTACTTTTCCAGTAATGTATTACTGCAATGGCATCTCATTCGATCAGAGGAAAGCCAGTCAATATAGATGACTCACTTCTCCCCCAGTCCTAACGCTACAATAGAAATCCATAGCCCTGTTTCTGGATTTCTATGGAATACGCTTAATTTATCAGCAGAGTACCAACCCCCTGATCGGTAAATAGCTCCAGTAAAACAGCATGCTCAACGCGGCCATCAATAATATGCACACTGCTGACACCGCCTTTTAAGGCATCTGTACCACATCGGGTTTTCGGAATCATGCCGCCTGATATGGTTCCGTCTGCTATTAAGCTATCTATATTTTCAAGCGTTAACCCTGTCAATAAGCTGCCTTGTTTATCTAAAATACCGGGGATATTGGTGAGTAATATTAATTTTTCAGCTTTCAAGACTTCAGCAACTTTTCCGGCTACTAAATCGGCATTGATATTATATGATCGCCCATCGGCACCTACTCCAATGGGAGCAATAACCGGAATAAAATCACTTTGGCTAAGCATCTTTACTACCGAGGGATCTATGGAACTGACCTCTCCGACATGGCCTATATCAAAGATTTCAGAAGCACCTGATGCCTTATTAAACTGTGTCATATCGATTTTACGCGCACGAATAAAATCACCGTCTTTACCGGTTAAGCCGACTGCTTTTCCACCGGCCATATTAATCAGGTTAACAATATCCTTGTTGACTTGCCCGCCCAGGACCATTTCCACGATATCCATGGTTTCACTATTTGTGACACGCATACCGTTAACAAATTCAGTGCTAATATTTAAGCGTTCCAGTAGGCTTCCAATTTGCGGGCCTCCACCATGTACCACGATAGGGTTAATGCCGACTAATTTCATTAACACGATGTCCTGTGCAAAGCCTGCTTTAAGATTTTCATCAATCATGGCATTGCCGCCATATTTGATAACGACCGTTTTACCTTTAAATTTCTGGATATAAGGTAAAGATTCTATCAGGACGTGGGCTATGCCATTGGCAATTTTTTCTTTCATAGTTGCTGTTAGTGTTTGCTATTGAAATTTTTTCTACAGGAGTAAAAAAGCTTTAGCTTTTTTCTGGCTACAGCAATAACTAAAGCTATTGCGCTCCTAATAATTTTTTGTCGAGAGTTAAAAAGGTAAGGAAATTTCCGGTTTTATTTCCAGAATCAACAGCCGGAACTGGTCTTGAATGCGTGTCAAAACTTCCTGTGTTTCACCTTCAAAACGAATCACCAGGGACGGTGTGGTATTGGATGCCCGGATCAATCCAAATCCATCGGTAAAATCGATACGTAGACCGTCAATATCCGTTATTCTGCCGTCAGTCGGAAGGTTTTTGCTAGCAAACAGTTGCTGCATAAAAGCAAAGTTTTCGCCCTCTTCCAGATTGATGCTTAATTCAGGTGTATTGGGGCTATCAGGGAAATCTGCAAAAACCATGGCGCTGTCACGCGTGTCTTCTGATAGTATTTCGATGAGTCGCACTGCGGAATATAAGCCATCATCAAAGCCGAACCAGCGATCATTAAAAAACAGATGGCCACTCATTTCTCCCGCAAAAATAGCCCCCGTTTGTTTAAGTTTAGCTTTCATAAGAGAGTGTCCCGTCTTCCAGATAATAGGCGTCCCGCCATTTCTTATAATCTGCGCGGGTAAATTACGGCTACACTTTACATCGTAGATTATTTCAGACTCGGGGTTTTTGGCCAGGATATATTTGCTAAACAGCATCATTTGTCGATCTGGCCAAATGATATTACCGCAAGAATCAATGACACCGAGGCGATCACCATCGCCATCAAAGGCGAAACCAGCATCAGCCTGATGTCCCTTAACTGCGGCAATTAAATCCGTCAGGTTTTCAGGTTTACTCGGATCAGGTTCATGGTTTGGGAAAGTTCCATCTATCTCACAAAATAATTCGATTACTTCGCAGCCCAAAGTTCTAAAGAGGATAGGCGCTATTTTACTGGCCACACCATTACCTGCATCAATCACGATTTTCATAGGCCGTGCAATCCGAACATCATCAGTAATAAAGCCAATATATTCGTTGGTAAATATATTTTTTTCAGTCAGTTTTCCGGCTTTATTATCATACAAATTATGGCTGTTTATACGCTTTTTCAGACCTTGAATTCTGTCGCCTGACAGGGTCTCACCTGCAAGCACTATTTTTAAGCCATTATAATTTGCCGGGTTATGACTGCCCGTCAACATAACACCTGAATGACATTGATGGTGGTGTGCAACAAAATATAAGACGGGAGTGGGAACGGTACCTATATCCAGAACATGAGTACCCGTTGCGAGAATACCATCGATTAACACTTTACTTAAAACAGGACTGGATATCCGGCCATCTTTAGCGGTAACGATAGTTTTAATATCCTTGTCCAGGGCTTCGCTACCAATCGCCCGGCCAATATCGTAAACAATATCTTCAGTAAGTGTTTTATCAACAATACCCCGTATATCATAAGCTCGAAAAATGACATCAGCAGGGCTCAATTTTTTTTCTGTGGTGTTCATTGGTTTGTCAACTGACGGCAAAGGACTTAATGAAGGTTCAATTTTAGATTCTACAATAGCTTGTTTATTGGCAGATTCACTATGCGAAATAATAGCCTCAGCCTGATCGCCTGTAACATATTTTACGTCAATATCCACGGGTGGAGAACCAAGAAAAGACTTATCAATTACGTGAACGGGGGCTAAATCATTTTCAATATTAGCATTGTTAATATCATGTTCACGTTTTACCCGAATAATGGCAGAAATAAACTTACTCAGTACATTCAATTTAACCGGATAGTTACCCTCTGCATGACCTGCCAGTACATCTTTCGTCGCTTTTAAAACAGAGCCTTTGTCCTGTATTAACAGTGAAGATAATTTCCGAAAACCTATATAGCAAGAAAGGCCCGAAATAAACAGGGCAATAAGAATGATGGCAATAACCAGATTTACCAGCGTTAAATCCAGGCTGTCATCGTACCAACATAAGACGGTCCAGGCGGTATCTTTTACATTAAATGAGAAGTGTTTGCCTAATGATTTTATATCAGCATGACCATGAGAAAATAAGACAACATCAGCTTGTTTCAATTCTATATACATCCCCTCCCCGGATAGTATATTAAAGCTTTGCTGCAAATCTTGAAAATTGAAACTGGCCAGAATAACAGCAATAACATGCCCTTCTTGTACAATACCATAAGTTATTGCCAGATGACGGTGCTTTCCTTGCTCTCCTTGTATTAAAGGCAATTGCGGCTGCTGAAAGGTATTTTTTACCAGGTCTAAATCAGCATAGCCCAGGTGAGGAATAATCGAGTTGTCTGGCTCGTTATCGGATGGTAACAATAACCTGAAAGCCATGGCATCAGGCACATACGCACTCATTAACTGCACTTGTGCTTTAGCACGAGGTAAATCAGACTGATTCAGCGCCTCTACAAGCTCAGGTGATTGAGCTATAAAGCGTATGGATTCACTTAAAAATTGGGTACGCGTAGAAATACTTTGTGCAGTTACTTTTACAAACCCTTTAAAGGCATGCTCTTTTATCTTATTATCGCTAGCTTGCGAGAGATAGAAAATACCTGCGCCCGATAATATCGTCATTAGAATAACGACGACAGTAATAAAAGAAAAAATCCGTCCCATAGAAAACCTTTTGTTTATATACTTTCCTTAAAATCAGAATACCATTTATCGTTGCTTTGTTAATGACGTCCGGTATGTCCAAAACCTCCTTCCCCGCGGTCTGTTTGTCTGAATTCAGTGACCACTTCAAAGTCAGCTTGTACCACAGGCACAAAGACCATTTGTGCAATCCGTTCAGCAATCTTGACTATAAACGCCTGTTGCCCTCTATTCCAGCATGAGACAAAAACCTGTCCTTGATAGTCAGAGTCAATCAAGCCCACCAGATTACCAAGTACAATTCCATGCTTATGCCCTAAGCCGGAGCGGGGTAATAAAACCGCAGCTAGTTGAGGATCATTAATATGTAGAGCGATTCCTGTTGGAATCAAGATGGTTTCGCCTGGCTGTAAAATAACATCGGCATCAAGGCAGGCGCGTAAATCAATTCCTGCCGAGCCATCAGTTGCATAGCCGGGCATAGGAATTTCATTACCTAGGCGTGAATCTAATATTTTAAGTTGTATTTTATGCATCTAATCTCTCAGCGATTAATACCAATAGCTGACTGGCAAGTCGCGTTTTATCAGTCATGGTAAATGTTTTTTGGCCATTTTTCCAATACACCTGAAGCGCATTAACAGCAGAATCGAAGCCCCCTTCTACCTGACCAACCCAGTTGGCAGCTATCATATCCAGTTTTTTACGCTGTAACTTATCCAGGGCATATTGTTCCAGATGCTGGGTTTCTGCTGCAAACCCGATGGTAAAGGGTTTGTTTTTTAGGCGGGCGATACTGGCAACAATATCTTTAGTTTTATGTAAATGCAGTTCAGTTTGCTCGTTTTGTTTTTTGATTTTTTCCTCTTGTACATGAACAGGAGTATAGTCCGCTACAGCTGCTGCTGCGATCATAATATCCTGCCCTGCTATGTGCTTCATCACTGCGTCATACATATCTGCAGCGCTCTCCACTAAAACGGTATTGACATATTCAGGTGCAGATAATGTGACCGGGCCACTGACTAATGTAACCAGTGCACCTAGCTTTTGGGCCTGCTCGGCAAGTGCATAACCCATCTTACCGGAACTACGATTAGTAATATAACGCACCGGATCCAATCGCTCACGGGTGGGCCCCGCAGTAATCAGAATTTTTTTACCCTGTAAAATACCCGGACTACTGTGTGCATTAATACTCTGCAAAATGGCTTCAGGTTCGGTCATGCGCCCGGGCCCTATATCTCCACAGGCCTGACTTCCTTCCTCGGGGCCAATAATGATCACTCCATGCTGCGTTAAGCGTTTAATATTTTCCTGAGTGGCAGGCTTAAGCCACATCGCCTGATTCATTGCAGGCGCCATATAAACCGGACAGTCGACCGCAAGATATAAGGTGCTTAATAAATCATCTGCAAGCCCATAACTGAACTTTGCAAGACTGTTCGCTGTTGCCGGTACAATTAACAATATATCAGCCCAACGCGCCAGATTTATATGGCCCATGGCATTTTCCTGCTCTGCATCCAGCAACTGAGTGTGTACCTGATGTGCTGATAAAGCCTGTAATGTAAGTGGGCTGATAAACCGGGTCGCAGCTTCGGTCATAACGACTCTTACATCATATCCATGTCGGGCGAGTAATCTAACCAACTCGGCTGACTTATATGCAGCAATACCGCCGCTAATACCTAAAAGTACACGCTTCAATGAAAAATACCCTTTAATATTTAAAGTCAGTATTATGGCAAGAGTTAAGCTTTTCTTCTATGCTTAAATCAATAAAATGATTACGTTATAGTACAGGGAAAACAATCATGGGAATTAAAGATTGGCCTGCTGACCAGCAGCCTAGAGAAAAATTACTGGCTCAAGGTGCTGCTAGCCTAACGGATGCCGAATTATTAGCTATCTTTCTGCGCACAGGCAGTCCGGGTAAATCAGCCGTTGATTTAGCACAGGATCTATTAGTCGAGTTTACCTGCTTACGCGCCTTAATGCAGGCAGACTGCGCCACCTTTACCCAGGCTAAAGGTCTGGGTAATGCTAAATACGCACAACTACAAGCTGTATTAGAGATGGCGCGCAGACATACTTTTGAAGTGCTGGAGCGTGGTGATGTATTAACCAGTCCAGAGGCAACGCGCGCCTATTTAAGCAATCAATTAAGACATTACCCGCATGAGGTTTTCGCCTGTCTGTTTTTAGATAACCAGCACCATATTTTAAAATTTGAGGAACTCTTCCGGGGGACAATTGATGGTGCCAGTGTGTATCCCAGAGAGGTGGTAAAAAAAGCTTTAGAACATAAAGCCGCTGCGCTTATTTTTGCACACAATCACCCATCGGGAATTTCTGAACCTAGCCAGGCAGATAAACTGATTACCGCCAAGCTAAAAGAGGCTTTAGCTTTGCTGGATATACGAGTACTGGATCATTTTATCATTGGTGATGGCAAGCCTTATTCATTTGCTGAAAACGGCTTGCTATAAGGGGAGCAGGTTTAAGCCTATTCCCCTTGCAAAGTAGAGCTCCAGAGCTAACCAGATGTTAGTTTACGTGCCGCTTCTTGATATTTTTGACTGCTGACTGCCCTTATTTCATCGGGTAATTTAGGGCCAGGCGCGGTTTTATTCCAATCGAGTGTTTCTAAATAATCGCGAATGAACTGTTTATCAAAGCTTGGTGGGCTGATACCAACCTGATACTGGTCTGCAGGCCAGAAGCGTGAAGAATCTGGCGTTAGCGCTTCATCAATTAAATACAGTTTGCCCTCATCATCCAGACCAAATTCAAATTTGGTATCGGCAATAATAATGCCACGTTGTTTGGCATACGCCGCTGCAGTTGTGTAAAGCTTTATACTGACATCTCGCACCTTAGTTGCTATATCGATACCTAACAAGGGGATGGTTTGAGCAAAAGATATATTTTCATCATGATCACCGACTGCTGCTTTAGTGGAAGGCGTATAGATGGCTTCAGGTAATTGTTGTGCCTGTAGCAGATCTGCTGCTAATTCAATACCGCAGACACGCCCGGTTTGCTGATAGTCTTTCCAGCCTGAACCAATCAAATAGCCACGCACAATCGCTTCAACAGGGAGAGGCTTTAGCTTTTTAACAATAATGGCACGGCCTTCAATTTGCGCCCGCTCATTTGCGTCTGGAACGACCTCTGCCAGGTTAAGACTGGCTAAATGATTAGGAATAATATCCGCCATTTTATTAAACCAGAAATTTGATACCGAAGTCAGTACAAGACCTTTCCCTGGAATAGGGTCAGGCAAGACAACGTCAAAAGCCGATAGACGGTCTGTCGTTACAATAAGTAAATGTTTATCATCAATCTCATAAATATCACGTACTTTTCCCCGTGCACGTAATTTAAGATTAGAGATAGAGGATTCAAATAAAGCAGCAGGTGCGTTCATATTTATCTGATGAGGTTAAATAAAATAATAACTGCTATTTTATATGATAATCCATCTTACCGGCTAAATAATGCGCATTTCTATACTTCACGCGGTCACAACTACGGCTTACTTTAGTTCAAAATCAGCGCGCTACACAACCGCATCCGTGACCACTCGAAGTATAATCGATTAAAATCAGGCTAGCGTTTATATTCGTTCACTGTCTATATCAAGCCACAAAACAGAAATAAGTTTCATATATACGTTTCTTTTTCCAGCCTGCAAACTGGCTATCATCGAAAGTCAGGTCATTATCGATTGCATATTCATAACAGCTTCTGAATAAACGAGCAGTTCTGAAAGCATGTAACTCATCATCAGCTGTAATTGTTTCTACATTGCCAACTTGAAATGTCTTATTTTTCGATTTGCCGTTACAGACCCAAAAAACGGTGTAGCACAGATAACTTTTATCTTTTCTGCGGTCAAACTTAATGGTTCTGGAAACACCCGTTAAACCTGTGGTGGTTTTATTTTTAGGTGGTTTTAAAAAACGAGTTTTACTGCCTTTTAAAACAATTAACATTTGATCGCGCCAGGCAATGGCCGCTTTTATGGATTTATTTTTACTGCCCCATAATTTATGCGAAAAATACCTGCTATTCTCTTTGCCGCGCCTTACAATTCGGACTTGAAAACCGAATGAATCCGGCTCTGTAATATGTTTATACTTAATCATGACTCAACCTTATCAACGCTACCATTGGCCTTTTCTTGCATAAGATCAGAATACTGAAAGTGATTCTTATTTAACGGATGTGCGGCAAAGGGTAATGAAAGGGGGTAAATGCTCATTTTTTTGACCTCATTAAATTACATTTATTTTCAGCTCCTCCTTGAACAACATGAAGAGCAAGGCTCTTCTTCTTTCTATACTAATTAAATAATAGCAAATAACATGCCATTATTGCCTGCAATGTAAAACAAAGACTTATAGATTATATTCATTGTTATTGTGAATTATAAGTTCAATCATTGAAAACTAACTTCATATCTTGATGATGGTTTTAAATATTTTTTTAAATTACAAACAACATTCAACTTTATCTGTTGAGTGATCAATATTTTTTGCAGGCTGTCATCAAGTTGTCACAATGTTAATTATCCTATAATTCGTCACAAAAAAAGAAAATGTTTTCTGTTTTGTGAAATACCCACCATTTTAGTGTAGAATTCCATCACCCCATTTTTTGGTGGGCACATATATAGAGTAAATTCACTAGCATCAAACTTAGGAGAAACACATGAGTGTATTAGTAGGTAAGCAAGCACCAGATTTTACGGTTCCTGCTGTTTTAGGTAGTGGCGAAATTGTTGACTCTTTCAGCTTTTCAGACGCGACAAAAGGTAAATATGCGGTTGTGGTATTTTACCCACTAGATTTTACTTTTGTTTGCCCTAGCGAATTAATTGCGCTGGATCACAGAATGGATGATTTCACTAGCCGTGGTGTTGAAGTAATTTCAGTTTCAATTGATTCTCATTTCACACATAACGCATGGCGTAATACACCGATCAATGAAGGTGGTATTGGCAAGGTACGTTATACAATGGCCGCAGATATGGCACATACAATTGTTAAAGATTATGATGTTGAAGCTGATGCACCAGCAGTAGCTTATCGTGGTAGTTTTTTAATTGATAAACAAGGTATGGTTCGTCATCAAGTTGTTAATGATCTGCCTTTAGGCCGTAATATTGATGAAATGTTACGTATGATTGATGCCTTACAATTCCATGAAGAGCATGGTGAAGTTTGTCCTGCCGGATGGAATAAAGGCGATGCTGGTATGGATGCATCTCCAGCCGGTGTAGCTGCATACTTGAGCAAAAACTCAGACAAACTATAAGTCTCCGTTTTATAGCTAACAATAAAGCGGGCTATTGTTATAGTCCGCTTTTTTTATGCCTGCGAGATGGACACAGAAATAACACAGAGCAACTCGGTGGCTACACTTCAGTAGTTATTTTTAGCCTTAGAAAGCATTTTTAATAACTGCAAGCGGGTAAAATACACCACGATACAGGCAACAACAAAAGAAATAAGCGTTTCGCCTATCACTGTCATAGAAATGGCAAAGCCTAAAACAAAGCCAATAAAACCTATCAAGGCCCATTTAAAGCCATTTTCTCCATTATGTTTGCCAGTCTGGAAAAAAATGACTATCGTAGCTATAGCAGCAAGTTTGATTAAAATTAACATAATCTATTCCTGTTTTATTAGTCATGACAAATTATCTAATAAAGAAGGCCTTTATTGAAATCTAAATGGCTAATGTCTGATGGATACACTTTATAATAAGTGGTTAGTTTATAATGTCATTTAGAGCTTGCATAGTACTGTTTATCAAAAGTATTCAGTTTCAGCATCTACAATATACACAACTGAGCAATATACCTGCTCTAACGAGTATGTGCATTTTGTTTTTAAATCTTACTTTTAATTCTGGGAGATATAAATGGGAAAGTTAGTTAAAGTAATTTTAATGATTTTTTCTTCAGTGGCTTTGCTTATTGTTGCAGCAGCAATAATTATTCCTCTTGTTGTTGATGTAAATGATTATAAATGGGAAATGGAAGTAGCCGCTCGGGAAAGAACTGGTCGCACATTGAAAATTGAAGGTGACCTGGATTTATCTGTTTTCCCCTGGCTAGGAGTTTCTACAGGAAAAATACTCTTGGGTAATGCACCCGGATTTGCAGAAAAACCTTTTGCCGTAATTGGTAAAGCAGATATTAAAGTCAAATTGCTGCCTTTATTTTCCAAAAAAGTGGAAGTCAGTACCATTGTTTTAAAAGATCTGGAAGTACACCTGGAGAAGAATAAACAAGGAGTGAGTAACTGGTATGACTTAACAGCAAAGCCAGCGGAAGATCAATCAGTAGCATCAGAGCAACAAACCGGTGACTCTGATTCAGGTCTGGCGGCCATAGAAATTGGCGGATTAGTGGTAGAAAACTCCAAGGTCAGTTGGGATGATCAGCAATCGGGGCAACATATTGTGGTTAAAGATTTTAACTTTAGCTCTGGTGCTGTTGTTTTTAATGAACCTATCGCAATCAAAATAGCTTTTCTGCTGGAAAATAAGGACCCTGCAATAACCGAACAACTGTCTTTGTCTACCAGCCTGGTAATTGATGAAACATTTCAAAAAATTCAGTTAAATAATTTTCAGCTGGATTCTGTGACTAAGGGCGAATCGATTCCAGGAGGCGTATTCAGCGCACAACTATTATCTGCAATAGCAGTGGATTTAGAAGCCCAGACTTTGGCACTTAAAAACCTGCACATAAATAGCGATACTATTAAATTGACTGGAAACATTAGTACCACCCAGTTACAGACTGACCCTCATTATGCAGGAGCGCTACAAATTGAGCCGTTTAGCCCGAAAAGTTTAATGCAACAACTTGCTATGAGCATTCCTGAAACGACTGATAAAAATGTTTTACAAAAGCTTGCCATGAGCTTTGATTTACAAGGCACAAAAGACTCCGTAGCACTCGAAAAGCTGACAACCACTTTAGATGACACACATATAAATGGTTATACACACATTAAGCAATTTAATCAGCCTGCAATAACTTTTCAGCTAGCAATTGATGATATTGATGTGGATCGTTACAGCGCGCCCAAACAGGAGCCTGAACCAGGAAAAACGCCTGTAGCAAAAGTAAAAGCAGCGATTAGCGAAGCCACTCTGTTACCAATGGACACCTTGCGTACACTTAATATTAATGGCGATTTACAGATCGCAAAACTGAAAGCAGCAAAGTTGAAAATGGAGGGAGTAAATTTAAACATTCAAGCAAAACAAGGTATTTTAAAGACCCAACAGACGGTTAAGCGACTGTATCAAGGAAATTACCAAGGACGAATCACTATTAATGCCCAGGGTAAATCACCAAGCATTTCCTTACATGAAAAAATGACCCGCGTTCAGTTAGAGCCTCTGTTAAATGCTCTACAGCCTGATAGTAAAGCAAAACTAAAAGGACTGGCCAATATAACAGCAAATTTAAATACTACTGGAAATACCATGACTGCGATTAAATCTGGTCTGGATGGTACGCTAAATTTTTCATTGGATAATGGAGCTGTCAGAGGATTTAATTTGCAGAAAATAATAGATGTAGGCCGGCTTGCAATTAAAGGTAAAGAAATGCAGCAAAACTATGCTGATGAACAGACTTTATTTACCGTGATTAAAGGCACAGCTACCATTAAAAAGGGGTTAATTAATAATCCAGATTTTTTTGCAGAATCTTCAACAATTGAAGTCTCAGGAGAAGGAACGGCAAATTTAGTTAATGAGGCACTGGATTACAAAGTGGTCGCAAAAGCCAAGAAAGGAGGCAAAAATGTTGCGAACCGTCCAGTTGCTCTTAAAGTTCAAGGAACCTTTTCAGAGCCTAGCTATACGGTTGATTTAAGCTCGATTGAATCGATGATGACTGAAGAGGAAAAACAAAAAGTGGACAAATTTATTGATAAACGCGAAAAAGATATCGATAAGGCCTTAGGTGAAGGTACCGGTAAAGCCGTCAACAAATTGTTAAAAGGTTTTTTCTAAATAGCATGCATTAAGCGGACTAACGTCCGCTTAATGCAAATGGGTCAACAAGCATTCATTCATCACAGCAACTTATTATATCAATCATGAGCCCGATTGCATTTCAACAAAACCTGCTTAACTGGTTTGATCAATCCGGACGTAAAGATCTGCCCTGGCAACACCCTGCTACTGCTTACCGAGTCTGGATATCGGAAATCATGCTGCAACAAACTCAGGTTGTCACTGTCATTCCTTATTTTAATAAATTTGTTCAGCAATACCCGGACATACAAGCTTTGGCAAATGCGCCTTTAGATGAGGTGCTCAGTCTATGGGCTGGTTTGGGCTATTATGCACGTGCCAGAAATCTGCATAAAACAGCAATTATCATTAATCAGGCAAAGCACTTTCCCGATTCTTTAGAGAAATTAGTCGCCTTGCCAGGTATAGGCTTGTCAACAGCAGGCGCTATTTTAAGTATCGCCTTTAATAAAAGCCAGGCAATTCTTGATGGCAATGTACGCCGGGTATTAGCCCGTTTTCAAGCCATACAAGGGTGGACCGGGGGCTCAGAAGTCAATAAGCAACTATGGGAAATAAGCACGCAATATACACCAACAACACGCGTCGCTGATTACACACAGGCTATCATGGATTTAGGGGCAACACTCTGTACTCGGGCAAAACCCAAGTGCACTGTGTGCCCATTGCAATCGGATTGCCTGGCTCTACAATTAAAACAAGTACATGAACTTCCTACACCGAAACCCCGTAAAAAAATACCTGTAAAACAGAGTATCTTTATTATTGCAATAAATACAGACCAGCAAATTTTGCTGGAAAAAAGAGCGCCTACCGGTATCTGGGGCGGCTTATGGAGTGTGCCTGAATTAGCTAGCCAGACAGACCTGGATGCATGGTTACTGAAGAAGTCTATAGTGGTTACCAAGCAGCAATCATTACCAGTAAGGCGACACACCTTTTCTCATTATCATCTGGATTATCAACCACTAGTACTAACAGTAGAAAACCCTATAAATATTGTGCTGGAAGGTGAAACGTCTCTCTGGTATAAACATGGGCACAGCAAAAATATTGCGCTACCCGCGCCTGTTAAACAATTATTTGATGAACTAAACAAGGACTAAAATGACAAGATATGTAAACTGCGTAAAATTAGGTACAACCGAAGAAGGCTTGAATTCATTGCCTTTTCCGGGCGTTAAGGGGCAATATATTTATGATAATATCTCCCAGAAAGCCTGGAAGGAATGGGTTAGCATGCAAACCATGCTGATTAATGAAAATCGCCTCGCAAGCTTTGAGCCTAAAGCGAAAAAAATGATTGAAGAAGAAAGAGAGA
Organism: Methyloprofundus sedimenti; assembly: GCF_002072955.1. Lineage (NCBI taxonomy): Bacteria > Pseudomonadati > Pseudomonadota > Gammaproteobacteria > Methylococcales > Methylococcaceae > Methyloprofundus > Methyloprofundus sedimenti. The sequence goes on from NZ_LPUF01000004.1 coordinate 209,793, forward strand.
AATTTTTATTTGGCTCTGACTTCAAAATGCCTGAAGGTTATATTCCGCCTAAAAGCTAGACGACAGCAGACTTTATCCGCAAATCAGATTTATTGGGGCTATGCTTCTCTACGCCCCCTTATTCTGCATCCCCCCCCTGTTATTTCCCTTTTTTATCCTTGCTCCTGTAAATCAGTAGGCATAAAATGAAATCAATGGCCGGTGCTAAAGCTCGCAATATAGCTATTTTCAGCGCATGGAGCGTGAATAGAAAGCAAGCCGAGCAGGTTTTTTTAAAAGCTGATTATCCATAACCCTGGCCGGGAAATACTATGAAGCATATGATCTTAATAATAATCGGATTAGTACTGGTCTTTGATGTAAATGCAGCTGAACTGGCCAATAATTATAGATTTGGTGGATATCTTGACTGGTTTTTGCCGTCACTTAACGAGTTAACCTTGCTGTATTACCAAAGAGGTTTGGTCGGAAACTTCAAAAGTGAGAACTATTGGAGCTCGACTGAATACAATAATTTTTATGCCTGGATTCAAAGCTTTGGTATTGGCGGTCAAAGTACTCGCACAAAAAATACAATTTTCAGAATACGCGCAATAAGGGCCTTTTGATTGTTACTAGACCGGGGAGTATGCTTTTTTTAAAGCTGCCTGTTTCGCTAGTCTGCTCAGATTAAAGCCCACTCCCCGAGAAATACCTTATTATTTGACAGCTCTTTATACAGCCGCTCCCCAACCTGGAAAACCATGTTTATCCTACACAGTTCCAATAAAACGGAAAATTTACTTGAGCATCTCAGCACCATTATCGGAACCTCGCCCTTAGCCTCTCCCTTTAGCAAAGAAGTTTTTTTAATTCAAAGCCAGGGCATGGAACGATGGCTATCGCAACAACTGGCAACAAAATTTCAGGTATTTGCTAATTTCGAGTTTTTATTCCCTGCTAAATTTTTTAGCCAAATGGCGCTGCAGATTCATCGACACCTACAGACAGATACTTTTGCTCGTGAGTTAATGGTATGGCGTTTTGAATCTTTATTACGCGAACTGGATGAGCCTGTTTTTTTTACGCTAAAACACTATATCAGTGGTGAAAATACCGATCTAAAACGCTTTCAACTGGCGACACACTTAGCCCAGGTGTTTGATCAATATCAAATGATGCGCCCGACGTTGTTAAATGACTGGCAACAGGGAAAATTACATTATTTTACTGATACTGAAAAATGGCAGCAAGCCCTATGGCTGGCTATCATCAAGCAGACAGGCGAACAACATCGTGGCGCATTATGGTTACAAACCATCGCTAAATTTAATGCACTTGAAGAAGGCGCATTAAGTGACCAGCTGCCTGAGCGCATTTCTATTTTTGGTTTAAATACCATGCCACCGCTATTTATGGAATTTTTACAAGGACTCGCACGACATACCCAGGTGCATTTCTATCTGCTTAATCCTGCACAAGCCTTTTGGGCAGATATCGTCGCGAGAAAGCGTGCGGATCTGGAAGAGTTTGAAAATGGACATCCACTATTAGCCAGCCTGGGACAGCAAGGCAGAGAGTTTCAGCAAATGTTACTTGATCGTGCATTTGAGTTGGAACTGGATAGCTTTGAGGAGTGTGAAGCAGCATCACTGAGTAATTTACAGCAATTACAAAATGATATGCTGAATAACTTAACGACCGTCACGCCCACAGAGAATGATCATTCGATTAGTATTCATTCCTGCCATTCACGGATGCGCGAAGTGGAAGTATTAAAGGATCAGCTGTTACAGGCTTTAGAAACAGATCATGAGCTAGAGTTACGCGATATCGTAGTGATGGCTCCCGATATACAACAATATGCACCGTTTATCAGTGGCGTCTTTGATGATATACAACATGCCATTGCTGATCGCAGTTTGCGTAGCAGTAATAGTACTTTTGATGCTTTTCTGCGTTTTATACGTTTGACACAAAGTCGTTTTGGCTGGCAAGAGGTGATGGATTTATTAAGCCAGGAGGAGGTCTATCATTGCTTCGGCTTAACTGAAACCGATGTGGAATTAATCCGTCACTGGGTTGCAGATACCCATATACGCTGGGGGAAATCAGCGATACATAAAAAAGAACTCAATTTACCTGAATCAGCAGAAAATACCTGGCAAGCGGGTTTGGATCGGCTATTAATGGGTTATGCCGTCGGTACCGAGGATGATTTTTTTGCCGGCATCTTGCCTTATAGTGAGATTGAGGGTGCCGTAGCACTGGCACTGGGGGGCTTGCATGATTTTCTGCAATTATTATTTAAAGCCAGTAGCAAACTCTCTAAAAACTATACCCTGGCAGAATGGGCAGAACACCTCCTGGCTTATGCGGATTTATTATTTCCAGCTGAACAAATGGAATCTGCTCAACAAGCCGAAAAACAACAGATGAATGAAATTTTTCTGGAGCTGAGAGAACAGTTTGCTAGCGTACATGAGCAAGCGATTCCTTTAGCCGTTATTTTAGCCTGGCTGGAGGAACGCGTTGAAGAGATAAAATCCTCAAATGGATTTTTGCGCGGTCAACTCACTTTTTGTTCTATGTTACCGATGCGTACTATTCCGTTTAAAGTCATTGCCTTATTAGGCATGAATGAGGGCGAATTCCCGCATATTGACCATCATTTGACCTTTGATTTATTAGGCAATGACTTTCAGCCGGGTGACCGATCCAGGCGCGCCGATGATCGTTATCAATTTCTGGAAATTCTGCTCTCGGCCCGTCAGCAAGTGATTATCACCTATATTGGCCAGTCTATCAGCGAAAATGAGGAAATACCAGCCTCAGTGGTGATACATGAGTTACTGGATATCATGCACACAGATTATCAAATAGATAGCTTAGTGATCAAGCATCCCTTACAAAGTTTCAGTCCGCGTTATTTTACGGGAGATCCTCGTTTGATCAGCTATAGCAAGACCGATTATGCGACAACACGAGCCTTGAACGACGGTACGGTAGAAAATAAGCCGTGGTGGCAAGGCCAGATAAAAGCAGATTCACAAGACATTATAGAAATTCAGGACCTGTTGCGTTTTTATCGCCACCCGCAAAAATACTTTTTGCAACAACAGCTGGCTATTCGCCTGGAAAACATTGAAGGTGATATACAAGAACACGAGCCTTTCAAGATAGAAGGGATGGACAGTTATCTGCTTAATCATCAATGGATTGAAGAAAAATTACAGCAGCGCAATTTATCGCTGGCTAAACTTAAAGCTCAGGGTCGCTGGATTTCAGGAGAATTAGGCGTGATCCTCTTTAATGCACAAGAGCATGAAATTCAAAAATTTGTCGAAAAAATCACATCTAAACAAGCGGGAACTAACACTGACCCTATCGCTGTAGATTTAAACGTAGGTTCGGTACGTTTAGTAGGCACCCTGCAAAATCAATACAGCGATGCAAGCTTGATTTATCGCTACTCCCCCTTAAAGGGCAAGGATTTTATTGTTGCCTGGCTAGAACATTTAATACTTAACCGGCAAGGTGAACATATTACCCACCTGGTGAGTCTGGATGACTATATCAGTTTTTTACCGGAACATATCAATGGCAATGAATTAGAGCAATTTATCGCCTGTTATCAGCAAGGGCAAAGCCGTCCGGATGCTTTTTTTACTGAAGCCGCTTTTGCCTATATTAAACAACAATGCGCCTTAAACAAGCCCAAAAGTCGCAGCTCTGTTCCCGCTATCATCAAAGCACAAGAAGCCTTAAACCATGCCATAGAGCAAGTCTATGAACCTGAATTACAGCTACTTTATAAAAACCTGGAAAATGTAGAAAGTATATTGAATAAGGAATTTGAAGATTACTGTCAGCAATTATTACTACCTGTATGGGAGGCTGTCAATGCCAGCTAATCATCAGGATTTCAACCCTGTTACGACTGAATTAAAACCGGGTATTAATTTATTAGAAGCCAGTGCAGGAACGGGTAAAACCTATGCTATCGCGATGCTGGCCTTACGTTTTGTGGTGGAGCAGAACTACGCCATTGATCAGCTATTAATTGTTACTTTTACCAAAGCAGCCACAAAGGAATTGAAAGAACGCGTGCGCGCACGGTTAGTGGAGGCCAAACACTATTTAACCGGGCAATCATCAGAAAACATTGATGTAACTATTAGCCAGTGGGCCGAGGAGCTTATTGCCAGTAGTGAGATAGATGAAAAGCTTGCCATACAGCGTTTAAACACTGCCTTATTAAGTATCGATCAGGCGGGGATTTTCACCATACATGGTTTTTGCCAGCGTTTGTTAAAAGAACATGCCTTAGAAAGTGGACAAATGTTTGATGTGGAACTCAGTGACGAGACCCATGCTGTACGGCAACAAATGGTCGAAGATTTCTGGCGGACACAGATTTATCCGCGTGATGCCTGGGAAGTATCTTTACTATGTCATCAATATGACACGCCCGATGCCTTATTGGCAAGCCTGGGGAAGTATCCCGCGACACTGGCTATCTACCCTGAACTTGAAGATTTAGACAGTTTATTAGTCGCACTGAAAACACAGGCACTGGCCGCAAAAAAAGCTTTAGAGCTACAGGGCGAATCATTAGAAGCAGCTGTCAACTTAGGTTATTTTAAAAAACCATTAACCGATAAGTTCCCAGAGGCTTATCAAAGCCTACAGCAATGGCTACAGGCAACAGCCGAGGCTGCTGAAGATTATAACTGCCCGTGTCCAGGTGAAGCGGACTTTAAGCTGTTTAGCAGTGACAACCTGGCCAAAGAAATACGCGTTGCACATAAAGATAAACTGGATTTTGATAGCAGCGCCTTTGACCTGTTAATGACCTATAGTCAAAAAGTCAGTCTGGTACTACGCCGCGCATTGGCCGAAGAGCTGCAAAAAAATCTGGAGACACGTTTACAGCAACTCAATATCATGTCCCATGATAGCCTGATTACCCGTACCGCAGATGCACTATCGAATGCTGGCGGTGAGTTACTGGTAGCAGTGATTAGTCAGCAATATCGCGTTGCTTTGATTGATGAATTTCAGGATACCGACCAAAACCAATGGCATATTTTCTCACATTTATTTGCCGCCCCCGAGCAATATTTATACTTAATTGGTGACCCGAAACAGGCCATTTATAAATTTCGCGGCGCAGATATTCATTCGTATTTACAGGCCAAACAGCAAGCGCAACATCACTACACCTTAGGTAAAAACTGGCGTTCACATCCTGATTTAGTGGCTGCCATAAACCAGCTTTTTAGTCAGTGTACTAAACCTTTTGTCTTTGAGGATTTAGAATTTAATCCCGTTGAACCGGCCCTGGATTCAGCAAAGGGGACGTTAGTACACAATAGTCAGCCCCTCGCGCCTTTGGCTTTATGGCAACTAGCAGAAAGTGATGCCAAAACCGGGTACTGGACGAATGCTAAAGCCGCTGATGAAGTTAAAATTGCAATTACTAATGAAATCCTTTTGTTACTCAACGGCGAGGTCAGCGTACACAGCGACACAGCAAATTGCGTTTTACAGGCGGCTGATATTGCCATTCTGGTACGCACGAATAAGCAGGCCGTGCTTTATCAAGAGGTTTTAAACCTGGCTGGTATACCCGCAGTATTAAACAGCACCGCGTCGGTATTTTCCAGCACTGAAGCCCGTGATTTACATCAGCTTATGCAAGCTCTGGCGCAACCGGGGGATATGAGCTTATTAAAACAGGCCTTAAGTCTGTCCTGGTTTGCGCTGGATGGGCAGCAACTGTACCAAACACTGAATGATGAAATACAACTAGGTGCCTGGTTAAGTCGTTTTCAGGACTACCATGAGTTATGGCAGAAAAAAGGCTTTATGGCGATGATGTTACGCTTTCTAAGCCAGGAGAATGTGCGTGTACATCTTACCCGCACTTCTCAGGCAGAAAGACAAATCACCAATTTACATCACTTACTGGAACTGGTGCAACAGGCCAGTCTGGATGAGCATCTAGGATTACTTAAGACTATCGACTGGTTACGCGCTGCAATCACCGCAGAAAATAATGTCAACGATGAACAGCAATTACGTCTGGAAAGCGATGCCGATGCGGTCAAAATTGTCACCATGCACCGCTCAAAAGGGCTGGAATATCCGGTCGTATTCTGCCCCTATCTTTGGGGGCGCAGTGATCGTTTGGAAAAAGAAAAACAGATCATTACTTGTCATGCGCAAGATGAAATGCTGGTAGACCTGGGTTCAGACAACTTTGAGCAACACCGGGAAATAGCCTTGCAAGAAGAATTAGCCGAAGATTTGCGTATTTTATATGTCGCGCTGACGCGTGCTAAATATCGCTGTTATGTCACCTGGCTGGATAGTCGCTCAAGCAACAAACCGAATCAATCCGCACTGGCTTATCTTTTATATCAACACGCCGATATTCCCTTCACACAACAGCAAGAAAAATTACAACAGCTGGCGACCGATTATCCACAAAGTTTTGCCTATCAGTTGCTAGAAACCGGCAATGTTGTACAGGGAACTTATCAGGCAACTGAACGCAATACAGATTTAGCGATACCCGCACAAAAACGGCATTTATACAGCAACTGGCAAATGAGCAGTTACACTGCCTTATCCTATTTAAGCCTGCATGAAGCCGCAGAATTGCCCCTGGATAAAGCGGAAGAAAGCAATGATACGACACAACTGGCAGAACAGGCCCCACTGGCATTAGCAAAAGGCGCGCATACCGGTAATGTTATCCACGATTTACTGGAAAATATTAGTTTTGCTGCACTGGCAAGACGGGAAGAGATAAGCCAGCAGCGAGACTCAGCCTGTCAACGCTATGGTCTAAAAATTGAAACGCCAACTATTCTGAATGAACTGCTGTATCAAACAGTCACAACGCCACTAAACCATGATGATAGTGATTTTTACCTAGCCAATCTAGCTGAGCAATCCTGTTTAAAAGAAATGCCCTTTTATTTAAGCCTGTCCAATTTTGCTACCGAAGAGATTAATTTCATCCTGCAAGACAGTCCCGCCTTTCAACCTTTATCAGACAAACAAATGCAGGGTTATTTAACCGGCTTTATTGATTTAATTTTTGTTTATCAGGGCCGCTACTATGTACTGGATTATAAAAGCAATGCCCTGAGTGATTATCAACCTGATACCTTGACTCAAGCAATGCGCGAGCATAATTACGGTTTGCAATACTGGCTGTATAGCGTGGTTTTACATCAATATTTACAAAAGCGCCTGCCAGATTATCACTATGCCGAACATTTTGGCGGGGTACGTTATTTGTTTGTCCGCGGTATGCAGGCAGAACAGGCGATGAGCGGAGTGTACAGTGATCTACCGGACGAGCAGCGGATTAATGAATTAGCAGAACTATTTAGTGCAGGGTGAAACAATGCTTGCACTCATGCGCTGTGTCATTTTTCAAATGCACTAAAAACCTAATTTCCTGCAAATACGCTACAATTCGTAGGGTGGGCAAACAGCTTTACCGTTTGCCCACCATTTGCCGATAAACACGGTGGGCAAAAAGGCCTGCCCACCCTACTCACCGTAATCCATATCATCGTCTTGAATTAATTTATTGCCACCCCAATTAGTCGGATATATCCCCTGATTGGCATAGCGATGAAATGTCGAATATGGCCATTCACTCACAGCCTTTACCAGACCGTGCTTAACCGGATTGTAATGAATATAATTCATATGTCGCTGGTAATCATTATCATCACGGATTTGATGCTCCCAAAAACGTCTTTGCCAAATGGTGCCTTCCCGATGTTTTTGCTTTGAGGCATTAAGCCATTCAGGTTTGTGTAAGCTATCCTTTGCAGACTTTGTAAATTGCCTTTTGATACCATTCCAGCGCACCGAAAAATCGTTATCATTTTCCGGCAAGGTCCAAATACAATGAAGATGATCGGGCAACAATACCCAGGCATCAATTGTAAATGGATAGCGTCTTCGTGTATTGCCTAGCGCATTACGTAACCAGACGCGAGAACCCTCATCGGTTAAAATATTCCGTCGTCGAAATGTTACCACAGTAAAGAAATAACAAGCCCCCGGTGTATCCGCACGGCGGTAATTCGACATAACAACGTCCTCCCATATTCAACGTAGGGTGTACAAACAGCCTTACCGTTTGCCCACCATTGGCCGATAAACAAGGTGGGCAAAAAAGCCTGCCCACCCTACCGGGCTTCATCCTGTGTCAAAACAACAGGAATCTGCCTGTTTTTAGTCGAACGAATAGCATCGACTGTTTTTTCCAGAGGCTTATCAAGCACCCGTTTGTATAAAAAAACTAAAGCGTTCATAGCCTGATTTTGTGTAGAAACGTACTTTGCGATCAACCGCCAAATAGGTCAGAAATTGCTCTACTTTTTCCTCAGGATTAATATTGAGTTCAGAACGATCAAGCATTTTATGAAACTTGATAAACTGAGCAATCCAGTCACAATAAATCTTTTCCGTATGAATTGAATAATGATTAACACGCAGAACCTGCCGAACATCATCCAGTAGTTTACCGTTTTTTTGAATTGACATATTGGGTTCTAGTAACTAAACTCAGGTCTAATATATTAGTAAACAATTCTGCCCGAATTGCATGCGAATATCAACTTGTCAGGGAGCATTTGCCTGATAAGAAATAAATCAGGCAAATATTCCTGAATTTTAGAGTAATATTTAGTTCTTAGGGAAAATATGCTTGATAAGTAATAGTTACCCGCGCCAGGCTGATTATAGGGCAAACTGGCACCTCAACTCGGCATTATGCTCAAAACCAGCTCCAAATTCTTTTAAGGGCTAAAATAATATCAGAAATATTAATAATCTATACTTATAGAACTTATATTCGCCTTTTAATCATGGATTTTTAGAATGGAGCTTGATAATAAATGATTCAAACTCAGTATGGTACTTTCAATGGTGATACATGGGAAGATTTGTGCCAGCTTGTTTTCAAGTCAAAATATGGAGATCAAAATTATCAAGAAATGCCTGCATCTCCTGGTGATTTTGGTATTGAAGGATTTATAAAAAATAATGGAGTTGCTTTCCAATGCTACTGTCCAGATAGGCATTACACTCAAAAAGAGTTATATGATAAGCAAAGAGATAAGATCACGAAAGATCTTAATAAGCTTAAAAAATATGAAGCTGATATTGAAAGCAGAATAGGTAGCAATAAAATAAAAGAATGGATTTTTTTATCACCATCAATTACTGATAATGAATTATTAAAACACTCTCAAACAAAACAAGAAGAAGTGAAACTTTGGAATCTATCAATAATAGCTTCTGATTTTAAAGTAATCCTAAAAGATGCTGATTTTTACGCTAAAGAAATACATGAAATTCAGAGCGCAAAAGGAAATAAACTTATTTTTTTATCAGCGTTAGATGATATCGAAAATATACCCTTGAAGGATATGAATGAATATGAAAAAAATATTAGCCGCAAGAATGAAAAGCGATGCATTTTTAATGGTGCAATAGATGAGAAAAAACATAATCGTTTAAATAAAATAACGTCCAAAAAATGGACTGATGGTGATACCTTTTTAGGAAAAATAGAAAAAGAAGCTTCTGAAATATATTTCCAAATAATTCGAGTAATTAGCCAGTATGAAAGTGAAGTTGAAGAGTTATGTATCACATGGCAAGGTGATTCTGAGGTTCTAATTTCTAAAATAAAAGATGAACTAGGGGTAAGAATTGGGGAAGCAATTCCTTCATTAGGTGAGGCTGAACGCTATAAAATAGCAGATGAAACAACCTCTAAATGGTTGGCACTTTGCCCGTTAGATATTGAGTGATGAATAAAATCACCTTTCATAGAAAACCAATGCCAATTTTGGCTGACTATAGACCTTTGTATAAAATAACACAGGTTTTATTGATTCTCTTTTTATGCTCCAGAGGGAAAAAGTCAAGTCTAATAAGAATCCACTTGATAAGCTGGGCAATAAAGGATTCAAGAAGAAAATCTATTCTTCTTGAATCCGCTAAAAAAAATAAAGTTCATTTTGGTGTGTGGGGTATTGACCCAGCAGTGAATTTTGCACTTCAATACTCTTTAGGTGAAAAGCTCGTTGAGATGTCTGGTGTGTCTTATAAATTAACAGACAAGGGCGTTAATTACATAAAAAAAATTGGTGAGGATGATATTTTAGAAGGAGAATATAGTTTCTTAAAATCAATCGGTTGCAGGATTACTGAAGGAATGGTTCAAAGTATTGTTGAGGAGTGGGAATGATTGGAATATCAATCAAAAAATTTGAAATTTTGCTTTATACCGCATCTGGTGATTATGGGTTTAAATGTGAGTTTGGCACAGGATTAAACGTTATTAGAGGTAATAACTCTTCGGGGAAGAGTACATTAATCAATGCCTTAATTTACTCCCTAGGAATGGAAGAGCTGGTTGGGGGCAAAGGAGTAAAGGTTTTACCATATGCGCTAAAGGAATATGTTGAAGGCACTGAAAAAGACAAAATTAAAATATCATCTTCATATGTAATGGTTGAGATTGAGAATAAGTTGGGTGAAGTTATAACATTAAAACGAGCTATTGTTTCTGAAAACAAAGATTCAAAGTTAGTTGAAATTATACAAGGAGCCTATCTATCTAAAGACGATAGTTCTTATAAAGTAATTCCAACATATCTTCATGATAAAGGCTCTGCGCAAGGAAATAATTCAGGTTTTTTCTCGTATATTGAAAAATTTATGGCATTAGAGTTACCTACAGTCGCTGGGTCTAATGGAGGTGAAATAAAACTATATTTACAAACAATATTTTCTGCTCTTCTAATTGAACAAAAAAGAGGTTGGACAGATTATATTGCTAACACACCTTACTATGCAATACGGGATGTAAGAACCAAAATAGTGGAATTTATCTTGGACTTAGATATTTTTGAGAATGAAAGGCAAAGAGCTAAAATATTGTCCGAAATATCACAAATTCAAAAAAATGGGTAGAAGAAAGGTTTGAACTGAAATTTTCTGCTGAACAAAGTTCAGTTATTGTTTTAGGGGTTAGAGAAACTGTAGTTGATGATTTTGACCCGAAACTGGTTGAGCTTAATAAAATATCAGATGATAAAGAAATCCAAGTATATTCATATATTGGAGATCTAGTTAATAGAATTGAAATAATAGAAAAAAAAGGAACCTCATTTAGTGATAATTCCTCTGGTGACTTGATCAACTCATATAATCAGTCTAAAAATGAACTAGACAAATTAATATCATCATTAGATAACAGCAATTCAGATATTAGACTAGCAAAATCTAGATTACAGGAGTATACAAATACAAAAATAGGTATTGAGGAAGAGTTAAAAAAGAATAAAATTGCCTTAAAACTTAAAGAGTTTGGCGCAGAACAAAACTTAGAAATAGCCAAGGACTGTTGCCCATCTTGTCATCAGAAAGTTGATGATTCATTATTGCTTGCAGATACGCTTGTTCAACCAATGAGCCTTAATGAAAATATAAAATACTTAGATAGCCAACGTAAAATGGTTGCTAGATATTTAAAGGGGTTAGAACAGTCTATCCAAAAACTTGAGATTCAATCTACTGGATTAGCTGAGGAAATCTCTGATAAAAGAATGTTTTGTTTAAGTTTAAAAAAAGACTTACGAGCATTCGACGTAGTCAGTGAAAGTGAGGTTAGGTTAAAAGTTCAATTAGAAGATAAAGTTTCAGGTTTAACGAATGCGATTGATTTTATAAATGAATCAATTGAAAAATTGAGAATTATTAGCATTCAATATAAAAAATCTAGAGGAGAACTGGCGAGAATACCTACTAGAAAAATGTCGAATTATGACTCTAAAAAATTGCGTGAATTACAGACTTCTTTTAGAGGCCTAGCTCAACTGTTTGGCTTTAGGAGCGCACCAACTACTGATATAGAAATAAACCCTACTTTATTTCCTTATTTATCAGGAATAGAGTTAAGAGAAGTTAATACAGATATAAAATCGGACTCTTCTGCAAGTGATTTTGTGCGGTTAATTTGGGCATATCTTATATCTATATATTCAGTTTCAAATAAATATAATGGAAATCATCTTGGTTTTCTTGTCTTTGATGAACCAGCTCAGCACTCAATGGCGGTTAGTAGTATAAATTCATTATTTAAAGCTTTGTCTAAAGAGGGGGCTTTGCAAAGTATTGTTGCGGCATCTTTTGATGAAAGTGATAGAGTATTCAGTGAATCTGTTGATGGTGTAGAATATAAACTTATTACTGTTGGTGAAAAACTATTAAAACCATTGGCCCCAAAAGCATAACAATCACATCCACTTGCCCCTAAAAAGCGTCATTTTTTTTGCGATGCAAAAAAATCGCCCCTTTTTACGTCAAGTGATGTGGGCGTTAGATTTAAAAGGAACGGACTATGAAGCTCAAAGATTTTGTTGCAGAAACATTGAAGGAAATTGTTGATGGAGTTATAGAGGCTCAGGAGTACTACAAGGAAAATGGAGGTTCGATCAATTCCAGTTCGATTACTTTTAGAACTGACCAAGGCTTGCAGATGTGGAACTCAGAAAATGGTCAACCTGTACAGCAAATTGAATTTGATGTTGCTGTTACAACTACTGAAGGCACGGAAACCAAAGGTGGCATAGGTGTTTTTGTTGGCCCTGTAGGCCTAGGCTCCCAAGGGAAATCTGATGCAACCAACGCGTCATCGAGCAGAATTAAATTTTCAGTTCCTATTTTGTTGCCGAATGGCTAAGAAATCTAACGAACAAGGTTAGATTGTGATCGCGAAGCGAGCCACAATCTGAACCGTTTGTTGGACAAGTCCGGTGGGATAGTGGAAAGTCGTTTAAATCCGCTCTATGAAAATAGCTTTTTGCTGATCAGCCCGATTGATGAATCGAACCTCTGGGAAAAGGGGTCAAACCCTGAGGTATCCCCACGAATTTAGACAGCCTCCAGCTTCTCAAAATATCCTTTCAACATCGTCTGCGCTAATTCTAGATAGTCCGCTGGAAGATCAAACTGAACATATTTGCACGCTATTCGAGCAAGGAAAATTACAGAATAGGGTGTTCGATTTTTACCGGTATTGACCCAGATATGCCGCTCAGTGTCTGAGCCTTTCAAGCTAGAGAGAAAACAGAGGGTCAGAGAAACAGAGGGTCAGGTCCCGAATTGCGAATTCAAATAAACCATGATAAACAACGATTTAAAACTTTAGGCATGGGACTTTATTAAATATCTTGCCCGTAGTTCATGTTGAATGCGGAGAAAGTAAGATCTGTGTCATTTCTGCTCGAAAAGCAGGTATCTTTCATATTCCCCCTAATCTAGTTTACATTTTTCTATTGTGTAAGTGCTGGGAGCGCGGACACAACTTGCCCGCTTTTATTAACCATACGCAGGCGAGCCGCCCGCGCTCCCAGGTAAAAAACAACAAAAGTGTCTACTGGGAAATGAAGTATGCCGCAAAATGCACGTTAATAAAGCTAGCAAAGGTAGTTTAAAAAACATAATGCCTGATTTCAGCTCTTTTAAAACCACTAGATTTGGCCAAGAAAAATAACTGTGCGTATAATTAATCGAAGGTAAGTGGGTTAACTAAAGCAACTTTTAGTTTTTCTTGTTAATTAATTTTCTGAGACTAATAAAATGGCCAAAAAAAAACAACAAGTAGAGCGTATTGAAAACAAACTTAAAAAATTAAGTGTCGGAGAAATTGAACAAGCCGTGGAAAAAGCCATTGCTGATCTAGTTGGGGATGAATATCACGTCAACATTAAAAAGCTTGATTTTAATTTTGATAATTTGGGATTTGGGGGTGATAGCTGTAGTTTGCACCTGAGCATAGAGAATTACTCAGATTTTGATGATGATATTCCTTTTTAGAGTTTTTTCGCATCAGTATTCCCTATTTGTCGACTTGTACTGTAACCCGGAAGCTTATGAAATAACACGTAGACTCCCGCTGGTCTGAGCTAAGCAAATGGTTAGAAGAAAATAAGTTTACCCTGAACCCAGTTATTCAATTTTATTTCAAAATATCATGGAACACCTAAACAACAAAACAAGCAGAACGGCTATTTTAAGCTTAATTTTCTCGGCTTTATTAACCGGCTGTTCGACTCTTTCCGTAGCTGAGAAACCGACCATTCATGCCGCCTACACGCTATTCGCCCCTTCTCAAAGTGGCGACCCGCTCATCTATGCACGCACGGTAATTGATGGTGTCAATGCGGACTGTCCAACTTTATCCAGCGAACAAGAGTCGATACCTACTACCCCGCGTCACAATCCAGACTCAAATCACTTCCCGGTAACGGTCTGTGAAGCGATCATCCCATTCAACCGTACGTTGACTATACTCGGCACCAACATCAAGTTTGCCGCAGTTAAACGCTCTCCAGTAAACATTCTTGTCATCGGTGACAGCGGCTGTAAAAAGAAAGACTGCACGAAAGGTGAGAGCGCTCAACCTTTTGGCCAATTGGCTATTGATGCCGCAAAACAGCCTGCCGATTTGATTCTCCATATGGGGGATTATAACTATCGAGGAACCCAAGGGAGTCTGAAATTCAAGGGCAAAAAACACCCCATCTACGATGCAGGTGATAACTCCCCCACCGATTCGCAATGCGAGCTGGAGGGCCCATATTATAGTCAGAATGCGCTTGGCAGCTCGAAAGCCGACCACTGGAAAAAATGGCGCGATGATTTTTTCCGGCCCGCCGAACCTCTGTTAATGAGCGCCCCGTGGGTTTTTGCACGAGGTAACCATGAGCTCTGCAGTCGAGCGGGGCCGGGCTGGTTCTATTTTCTCGGCCCGGGCAGCAATTTGAACGGTGCAGCTATGCCTCAATTAAGTTGCCCAGATCAAGGCGATCTAGCCAAACCGGATCGCAATGTTCTCTCTCATCTTAAATTTGTCGAGCCTTATCAACTAAAATTGACTGGCTTGCAGTTACTCGTTTTAGACAGCGCCAATGCTTGTGATGGTTATGATCCGCAGGAGACAACCACGCTTTACACCAGGCAACTTGATCAACTCGCAGCGATGAGCACGAATCAGACAATAAGCTGGTTAGTCACTCACCGACCATTTTGGGGAATCAAGAATAAGGGTAAACAAGCGGTCAATGTAACGCTGCAGAAAGCCCTTGCCAACAGTAAAAACACCGCACTGCCATCCGCTGTAAAGCTCGTCTTATCCGGCCACAAACATCTGTTTCAATCACTCACTTTCCCCAGCCAGCGTCCTCCCCAGTTGCTCGTCGGTAATAGTGGTGTAGCACTCACTTCTCATGCTACGGAAGGTTCATTCAAAGATCTCATTGATGATCAGCTCGCTAACATTGACACCATCGTTCAATTTGGTTATTTAACGATCTCATATAAGACTGATGGTTCATGGCATGGTGTGCTTCGCGATGGCACAAAAAAGCTCGCAACATGCAACAGCTCAAACTTACCAGGTTCCATATGTCAAGCTGAGCCATAAAGGCGCATACGCAGATAAAATTCTTGCATCTCGCTTATAAAAGAGTCTGGTTTCTGAGTAACTGGGGGCGGGTACGAATTAAATACCCTCTTTTTAATTTGTTCCTAATATTAATAATGGCTTTCATTCCTTCATCAAGAACAGATTATCTGGTTTTGTCAGTTTAGACTCATTTCGTATTGAAGAAGGCTATTAATAGTAAGGTTCAATTGACCAAACGAAGTGCAAGAGGCTATCGCAATATTGAGTGTTTATTAGCAATATTTACTTCCTAATGTGGTAAGTTATTGTCGATTACCCACGGTATTTCACATAGAGCCAATATTTTGTTGAGTTTATTTTATGCCTGCCCTGAGTAGTGATAAGATACTGCCATGCAAGAACTAACAACTTTAAAATTAATTGAACGTATCAGTACTTTGCTGAGAGCTGAGCAGCGAAAAAAATATTCAGCGTTAGGACTGCAGCCAGTGCATATCCAGACACTTGATTACTTAGCTAGTTGCAATCGATTTAGTGATACACCAGCAGCGGTCACTGATTATTTAGGCTTAACCAAAGGTACCGTGTCCCAAACGCTTCAGGTTCTAGAACGTAAAGGTTATCTTGAAAAGCAGCAAGATGCTGCTGATAAACGCAGTGTGCATTTGAAAATTTTAGCTCCGGGACAAAAGCTCCTCAAAAGTATTACTCCTTTTGACGTGTTTATCAAAGCTGAACAAGCCATTGCCAATAAGCAATTTGATTCTATCACTGCCGCGCTATATGAAGCATTAGTTGCATTACAAAATGTTAATGGCACAAGTAGTTTTGGCCAGTGCAAGAACTGCATTACCTTCAGTGAGGAAAACGATCACTACTACTGCCTATTAATGCAACAGCCTTTAGATCAGGCTGATATAGAAAAAATTTGTCGAGAATTTATCTCTGTTACCAATTCTGGCTTAGTTTAACTGAGTCAACTAAACTTTATTTACATACTTTACTCAGGAATAAAAATGTTTGATCCAAAGTCTATTGATGATATTGCCACACGCTTAAGTGATGCTATTCCTCCTGGTTTTGCTAATCTAAAAGCAGATATGGAGAAAAATTTTCGAGCCATTTTACAAGGCGCTTTAGGTAAAATGGATTTAGTAACCCGGGAGGAATTTGAAGTACAAAAAGGTGTATTAGCCAAAACACGTTCTAAACTAGACAATCTCGAACAACGTGTTGCCGATATGGAACAACAACTTTCAAAGTAAGCAACCGTACAAAAGTGGGGGTGGGCAATTGCCCGCTCTATGCTACGCTCAGAAATAGTTTCATATCATTTTTTTAATTCTATTGGTTAAACCTCCAGAACGTTCAACCCTACGTCGAATAGTTTCTAAAAATACTGTTTTATTAGTCGTCAGCTTAAGTGATTCCTTAGCACGGGTAATACCTGTATAAATAAGTTCCTTAGTTAAAATAGGATTCATCGATTCCGGTAAAACCAACAGCACTTCATTAAATTCAGAGCCCTGGCTTTTGTGAATAGTCATGGCAAATACAGTCTCACAATTTGATAGCCGTGCTGGCATATACTTTCTTATCGAACCATCCGGCATTATGAAAAAAACCATTAATTGCCCACCATTTTCTGTGTCTGGCATGCAGAGGCCAATATCACCATTATATAAACGCAACACAGGATCATTCTGAACAATCATAATGGGTCGCCCGCTATACCACTCCCCTGAACTTTGTATTAATTTTTTTTCTTTTAACTTTTGAGCTACATGATAATTAATATCATCCACACTATTCACACCTTGGCGAGTTGCACAAAGCACCTGAAATGCATTGAATGCAACAAAGCAACTTGTAAATTCAGCTCCTTCAGAAATTAGCTGCAAATAGGCTACTTGCTTATTAGTAATGTAATCGATTAAATCATCTTTTAATAAACACACCTGTGCATGATCTTGACTCAGCAACTCCCAGGCATCTTGCTCTCTTTGTTGATTAACAGCATCTGCAAATGTTTTTATATGTCCTGAGAATCGATAGGATTTTTTTAGTTCCTGTGTGTATTCTGGCAATGCACTTGTTAAATCAGCCAGGACGGTTCCCGTTTCAACCGAAGCCAATTGATCTTTATCCCCCAATAAAATCAATCGGGTATCATTCTTTAAAGCATTCAATAATTTGCTCATTAATGGCAAATCAATCATTGATACCTCATCGATAACCACAATATCAAAGGGCAGAGGGTTATCATTATTGTATTTAAAATAAGGAGAAGGAGGTCTGGCCCCTAATAAGCGGTGCAGAGTGATTACCTGCTCAGGAATTGCCTGCTTAATTTCATCTGTACAGGGTAGCGTACGCTTACTCTGACCTATTGATTGCTGTAATCGCATTGCTGCTTTTCCAGTAGGGGCAGCTAGTGCAATATTTAATGGCTGTTTTGAAAATTCCTGTAATAAAGCAAGTATTTTAACGACTGTAGTTGTTTTTCCAGTACCTGGACCACCCGTTATAATTGTAAAAGGGTCTTTAACCGCTCTAATTGCAGCGTTTTTTTGCCAATCGGTTGCCATACTAACCGGGAAATACTGCTCAATGATCGTGTCTGGAGTTTCTATTGAACGCTCTGTAGCAATCAGATCGGCAATTTTTTTTGCCAATTGACATTCATAACTCCAGTAACGCTGCAAATATAGTTGTTTATTTTCCAGAACTAAAGGGCATTTTCCAGCATCATCAGCCATTCCAGAAGCTAGTACTAATCCTTGTTCTGCAGTATTAAGTTCAATACAGCTATGGCCCTGGCTCTGAGCATAAGACAACTGTGCAATAATCGGGTTAAATTTTTTGGCTTTTTCGGGATCCAATACGCTTAATTGAGTTATAAATCGCGCAAAAGCATAGTCTAAACGACTTAGAGATATTTCATCCTGCATAAAAACATCCATTTAGAAAGAGGCAAATAATAAATGAGAATTAATCGAGTAGCCTGAGCAACTGATAACTATACTGTAGGGCGCAGCTTTAGCCCGCCTTTGCAACATGCAGCATGACAGTGTTGCACTTTAAGGCGGGCTAAAGCCGCGCCCTACCAAGGTTTTTTATTACCGTTTTCTAGAGTTGAGTTATTGTACAACAAAGTAGCAGGCAAAAAAAAACCCAAACTGTTTAGAGTTTGGGTTTTAGAATTAAGAGCTTGGCAATTCCCTACTTTCACATGGATAAATCCACACTATCATCGGCACTAAGCGGTTTCACTTCCGAGTTCGAGATGGGATCGGGTGGTTCACGCTCGCTATGGTCACCAAGCAATCGGTGTTAATTGACTACTCCTTAGTATGAGTATCAATCGTCTCTCCTTTAACTTTACAGTTAAAGCATTGGAAATCTGTGCTGTCTGAGTTTAAATGTCGTTCTCTTACAGTAAAAACGTGTTGTCTGCTTTTGATATAAAGCCAAACGTATTTGGTGTTATATGGTCAAGCCTCACGGGCAATTAGTACAAGTTAGCTTCACACATTACTGCGCGTCCACACCTTGCCTATCAACGTTGTAGTCTTCAACGGCCCTTCAGGGATATTAAATATCCAGTGAGATCTCATCTTGGGAGGGGCTTCCCGCTTAGATGCTTTCAGCGGTTATCCTGTCCGAACGTAGCTACCGGGCAATGCCATTGGCATGACAACCCGAACACCAGTGGTTCGTCCACTCCGGTCCTCTCGTACTAGGAGCAGCTTCCCTCAAATCTCAAACGCCCACGGCAGATAGGGACCGAACTGTCTCACGACGTTCTGAACCCAGCTCGCGTACCACTTTAAATGGCGAACAGCCATACCCTTGGGACCTGCTTCAGCCCCAGGATGTGATGAGCCGACATCGAGGTGCCAAACACCGCCGTCGATATGAACTCTTGGGCGGTATCAGCCTGTTATCCCCGGCGTACCTTTTATCCGTTGAGCGATGGCCCTTCCATTCAGAACCACCGGATCACTATGACCTACTTTCGTACCTGCTCGACCTGTCCGTCTCGCAGTCAAGCACCCTTATGCCATTGCACTAAACTCCTGATTTCCGACCAGGATTAGGGTACCTTCGTGCTCCTCCGTTACTCTTTGGGAGGAGACCGCCCCAGTCAAACTACCCACCATACACTGTCCCCAACCCCGATAAGGGGCCTAGGTTAGAACTTCAAACATACCAGGGTGGTATTTCAAGGTTGACTCCACCACAACTAGCGTCATGGTTTCATAGTCTCCCACCTATCCTACACAAGTAGGTTCAAAGTCCAGTGTAAAGCTATAGTAAAGGTGCACGGGGTCTTTCCGTCTAGCCGCGGGTATACGGCATCTTCACCGCAATTTCAATTTCACTGAGTCTCGGCTGGAGACAGTGTGGCCATCGTTACGCCATTCGTGCAGGTCGGAACTTACCCGACAAGGAATTTCGCTACCTTAGGACCGTTATAGTTACGGCCGCCGTTTACTGGGGCTTCGATCAAGAGCTTCTCCGAAGATAACCCCATCAATTAACCTTCCAGCACCGGGCAGGCGTCACACCCTATACGTCCACTTTCGTGTTTGCAGAGTGCTATGTTTTTGATAAACAGTCGCAGCCACCAATTTAATGCTGCCTTCTTCAGCTCCACGAGCAAGTCGCTTCACCTACAAAAGGCGTACCTTCTCCCGAAGTTACGGTACAATTTTGCCTAGTTCCTTCAGCCGAGTTCTCTCAAGCGCCTTAGAATTCTCATCCCACCCACCTGTGTCGGTTTGGGGTACGGCTTGTTTTAACCTGAAGCTTAGAGGTTTTTCTTGGAAGCATGGCATCAATCACTTCGCTTTTCACAAGGAAAAGCTCGTCATCACATCTCAGAATATAAGCGTCCGGATTTACCTAAACGCTCTCCCTACCTGCTTAAACATACTCTACCAATCGTATGCTGACCTAGCCTTCTCCGTCACCCCATCGCAGTTATAACAAGTACAGGAATATTAACCTGTTTTCCATCGACTACGCCTTTCGGCCTCGCCTTAGGTGCCGACTAACCCTGCGTCGATTAACGTTGCGCAGGAAACCTTGGGCTTTCGGCGTGGGGGTTTTTCACCCCCATTATCGTTACTCATGTCAGCATTCGCACTTCTGATATCTCCAGCCAACTTCTCAATTGACCTTCACAGACTTACAGAACGCTCCTCTACCACCTTACTAAAAGTAAGATCCGTAGCTTCGGTACTATGCTTAGCCCCGGTAAATCTTCCGCGCAAACCGACTCGACCAGTGAGCTATTACGCTTTCTTTAAAGGATGGCTGCTTCTAAGCCAACCTCCTGGCTGTCTGTGCCTTTTCACATCGTTTCCCACTGAGCATAGATTTTGGGACCTTAGCTGACGGTCTGGGCTGTTTCCCTTTTCACGACGGACCTTAGCACCCGCCGTGTGTCTCCCGTGCTAGAACTTGTTGGTATTCGGAGTTTGCAACGGTTTGGTAAGTCGGGATGACCCCCTAGCCGTAACAGTGCTCTACCCCCAACAGTTATACACGAGGCTCTACCTAAATAGATTTCGAGGAGAACCAGCTATCTCCGGGCTTGATTAGCCTTTCACTCCGATCCACAGCTCATCCGCTCATTTTTCAACATAAGTCGGTTCGGTCCTCCAGTAGGTATTACCCCACCTTCAACCTGGCCATGGATAGATCGCCCGGTTTCGGGTCTAATCCTAGCGACTAAACGCCCTATTAAGACTCGCTTTCGCTACGCCTCCCCTCTCGGTTAAGCTTGCCACTAAGATTAAGTCGCTGACCCATTATACAAAAGGTACGCAGTCACGGAACAAGTCCGCTCCTACTGCTTGTACGCATACGGTTCAGGATCTATTTCACTCCCCTCTCCGGGTTCTTTTCGCCTTTCCCTCACGGTACTAGTTCACTATCGGTCGATAAGTAGTATTTAGCCTTAGAGGATGGTCCCCCTATCTTCAGACAACGTTCACGTGCATCGCCCTACTTAATACGTTCTTTTTTTGATTTCGTGTACGGGGCTATCACCCTGTATCGCCAGATTTTCCAGTCTGTTCCACTATCGCAAAAGACTCGGCTACTCCCGTTCGCTCGCGCTACTTAGGGAATCTCAATGATTTCTTTTCCTCGGGGTACTTAGATGTTTCAGTTCTCCCGGTTCGCTTCTCTGACCCTATGTATTCAGGTCAGGATAATCTGCTTATGCAGATTGGGTTTCCCCATTCGGAAATTCGCGGATCAAAGTTTGTTTGAAAACTCCCCGCGACTTATCGCATCCTACAACGTCCTTCTTCGCCTCTTATCGCCTAGGCATCCACCGTATGCGCTTATTCACTTGACCATATAACCCAAATACGTCTTACACGCCCTCTTGCGAGGCTTTTCGATCGCTTGAATTATATGTCAGCTGACATTTTCGCTTTTTCTGCTTGAGAACTCATTTATTTCTTTTTCTCTTCACTTGCGTGAAAAGTCTATTTCTTAAACTCGTTTGAAACTTTTAGTTCGCTTATTTTTTATGTGTTGTCTTCTATTGTTAAAATAGTTAACATCGCATAATCCATAAACTTTCTTTAGTTTACTTTACAGATTTCCAAATTGTTAAAGAGCTTATTAGTTTAATCAACTAATTCTATAAATTCTCTCCGCAAGCCGTCTGCTTGCGTTTAAAGTTTATAGAATTAATTATTAGCTAATTCGTTTTATCGAGTGATGGTGGAGCCAGGGAGGATCGAACTCCCGACCTCCTGCGTGCAAGGCAGGCGCTCTCCCAGCTGAGCTATGGCCCCATGACTGGTTTGTGGGCTTTTTACGTCCCCTTTTAAGTCTAGTCCGTTATAAAGTAATGCGTTTCTTCATCGCTTTATAGCTTACTAGTATTTTGTGCCAGACAAGGTCAATAATGTGACCATGTACGTGTAAAAGTACATGTTGCATTATTTAACGCAGGATAGCGCAAAATTGGTGGGTCTGGGTGGATTCGAACCACCGACCTCACCCTTATCAGGGGTGCGCTCTAACCAACTGAGCTACAGACCCAATTAGTGCTTTAAAGGTCAGTCTCGATTTCTTTGATCAAAATAATTTGTTGTGGATACTCATACAGCATTGCATGCT